>NZ_CAXBDN010000078.1:0-15875 GCF_963974375.1 uncultured Marinobacter sp. | reverse complement strand
AGGACATTGGCGTTGCTGTGTCCAGCGACCGGGGCCTGGTGGTTCCGGTGTTACGGGATACCGACGCTCTGGGCCTTGCCGATATTGAGAAGAAAATCGGTGAATACGGCGCCAAGGCCCGTGATGGCAAACTGGGTATCGACGAGATGACCGGCGGCACCTTCACCATTTCCAATGGTGGTGTGTTTGGCTCGCTGATGTCCACGCCGATCCTGAATCCGCCCCAGACTGCCATCCTTGGTATGCACAAGATCCAGGAACGTCCCATGGCCGAAAATGGCCAGGTGGTGATTCTGCCAATGATGTATCTGGCGCTGTCTTACGATCACCGTATGATTGATGGCAAGGAGGCGGTCCAGTTCCTTGTTGCCATCAAGGAGATGGTGGAAGACCCGGCCCGCATACTGCTGGACGTCTGAACCTGACACTCACTCTTCGGAACCCCGGCCATCGCAAGGTGCCCGGGGTTCCGGCCAGAATTACGGGATAAAACATGTCTGATAAGTACGATGTCATCGTCATTGGTGCCGGCCCCGGCGGTTACGTGGCCGCTATCAAGGCCGCGCAGCTGGGCCTGAAGACCGCCTGTGTGGAGTCCTGGACTTCCGAAGACGGCAAACAGCAGGTGCTGGGTGGCACCTGTCTGAACATTGGCTGTATTCCATCCAAGGCCCTGCTGGAAATTTCTCACAAGTACGAGGAAGCCCACCATGGCTATGCTGATCAGGGGATCGAGCTCAAGGATCTGAAGATCAACGTCAGCAAAATGATGGAGCGCAAGAGCGGTATTGTTTCACAGCTCACCGGCGGCATTGCCGGACTGTTCAAGACCAACGGTGTCACCTCCATCCATGGCCACGGCAAGTTGCTGGCCAACAAGCAGGTGGAAGTGACTGACAAGGATGGCAAGGCGACGGTTTACAGCGCCGAGAATGTCATTCTTGCCAGTGGCTCCAAGCCTATCGAGATTCCGCCGGCCCCGTTTGACGGCAATTACATCGTTGATTCCGAGGGCGCCCTGGCGTTTGACGAGGTACCCAAGCGACTGGGCGTTATCGGTGCCGGCGTGATTGGTCTCGAACTGGGTTCCGTGTGGGCCCGTCTGGGTGCTGAGGTGACCGTGCTCGAGGCCATGGACACCTTCCTGCCGGCGGTCGATCAGCAGGTCGCAAAGGATGCCCTCAAGCAGTTCAGGAAGCAGGGCCTGGACATCAAGCTGGGCACCCGTATGACCAATGCCGAGGTCAAGCGCAAACTGGTCTACGTGGACTATGAAGACGGCAAGAACAAGGAGCAGGTCAAGTTCGACAAGCTGATTGTTGCCGTGGGCCGGCGCCCGAATACCGAAAATCTGCTGGCAGCAGACGCCGGGGTCAGTCTGGACGAACGGGGCTTTATCTTCGTTGATGATCAGTGCAAGACCGATGTGCCCGGCGTATGGGCCGTGGGCGATGTGGTTCGTGGGCCGATGCTGGCACACAAGGCATCGGAAGAAGGGGTTATGGTTGCCGAGCGTATCGCTGGCCACAAGCCGCAGGTAAACTACGATTGCATTCCCAATGTGATTTACACGGCGCCGGAAGTGGCCTGGGTCGGCAAGACCGAGGAACAGCTTAAATCCGAAGGCGACGCCTACAAGGTGGGCACCTTCCCGTTTGCCGCCAACGGCCGTGCCATGGCCGCGAACTCGGCATCCGGCCTGGTGAAAATCATTGCGGATGAGAAAACTGACCGGATTCTTGGCTTCCACGTGATCGGTCCCCAGGCTTCAGAGATTGTTGCTCAGGGTGTGATCGCAATGGAGTTCGGCTCCAGTGCAGAAGATCTGGCGCTCACCTGTTTCGCTCATCCGACCCTGTCTGAGTCGGTGCACGAAGCAGCTCTGGCGGTAAACGGCGGCGCAATCCACATAGCCAACCGTCGCAAAAAGAAATAACGTAGCAGCACCCGGGCAGGGCGGGGCAAAGGCGCCTCGCCCCGACAGCAGCAAACGCTGTGTCCGGTGCCGCGTTAAGGTGCGCTGAGGCGATCCCCGGCGCACTGCATCGAATTCGCACCATGGAGCTTATCGGAATGTCAGTTGGCAGCCCTGAGAGGACTGCCGGTTCCAATAAGTTCCGGCGGGTTCAAATTTCCGTATGTGGTTATCCTCCATCAAGAAGCGGGACACTTAACTATGAATTTGCATGAATATCAGGGCAAACAGCTTTTCGCTGAATATGGCCTGCCCGTATCCAAAGGCTATGCCTGTGATACTCCGGAAGACGCAGTAGCCGCTGCTGACAAGATTGGCGGTGACGCCTGGGTTGTCAAGGCTCAGGTCCACGCTGGTGGCCGTGGTAAGGCCGGCGGTGTAAAGCTGGTCAAGAGCAAGGATGAGATCCGTGCTTTCGCCGAGAACTGGCTGGGCAAGAATCTGGTTACCTATCAGACCGACGAGAATGGCCAGCCGGTCAGCAAGATTCTGGTTGAGTCCCTGACGGATATCGATCAGGAACTGTATCTGGGTGCGGTAGTTGACCGTGGCACCCGTCGTATCGTGTTCATGGCATCCACCGAAGGCGGTGTCGAGATCGAGAAAGTCGCCGAGGAAACCCCTGAGAAGATTCTCAAGGCTGAAGTTGACCCGTTGGTGGGTGCGCAGCCTTACCAGGCCCGTGAGCTGGCGTTCAAGCTTGGCCTCAAGGACAAGCAGATCGGTCAGTTCACCAAGATCTTCATGGGTCTGGCCAAGCTGTTCGAAGATTACGATCTGGCCCTGCTGGAAATCAACCCGCTGGTCGTCACTCCGGCCGGTGACCTGCACTGCCTCGACGCCAAGCTGGTGGTCGACAGCAATGCCATGTACCGCCAGAAGAAGCTCCAGGAATTCCACGATCCTTCCCAGGAAGACGCCCGCGAAGCGGAAGCGGCCAGCTGGGAACTGAACTACGTGGCCCTGGATGGCAACATTGGCTGTATGGTTAACGGCGCTGGCCTGGCCATGGGCACCATGGACATCATCAAGTTGTCCGGCGGCCGTCCTGCGAACTTCCTGGACGTTGGCGGCGGAGCGACCAAAGAACGCGTTTCCGAAGCGTTCAAGATCATCCTGTCGGACACCAGTGTACAGGCGGTTCTGGTCAACATATTCGGCGGTATCGTCCGTTGTGACATGATCGCCGAAGGCATTATCGGTGCGGTGAAAGAAGTTGGCGTCAAGGTGCCGGTGGTTGTTCGGCTGGAAGGCAACAACGCCGAGCTGGGCACCAAGGTACTCCGCGAGAGTGGCCTGAACATCATCGCCGCCAGCAGTCTGGCGGATGCCGCAGAGCAAGTCGTCAAAGCCGCAGGGGGTAAGTAATGAGCATCCTGATTAACAAAGACACCAAGGTTATCTGTCAGGGCTTTACTGGCGCCCAGGGTACGTTCCACTCCGAACAGGCGATTGCTTACGGCACCAAGATGGTCGGCGGCGTCAGCCCCGGCAAGGGCGGCACCGAGCATCTGGGCCTGCCGGTGTTCAACACCGTGCGCGAAGCCGTTGAGAAAACCGGTGCCGAAGCGACCGTAATCTACGTTCCTGCTCCGTTCTGTAAAGATGCGATCATTGAAGCGGCTGATGCCGGTATCAAGCTGATTGTGTGCATTACCGAAGGCATTCCGACCATCGACATGCTCTCTGCCAAGGAATATGTAGACCGTGCCGGCGTGCGGATGATCGGGCCCAACTGTCCGGGTGTGATCACTCCGGGCGAGTGCAAGATCGGCATCATGCCTGGTCATATCCACATGCCGGGCAAGGTAGGTATCGTGTCCCGTTCCGGTACCCTGACCTACGAAGCGGTCAAGCAGACCACAGACTTCGGTTATGGTCAGTCCACCTGCGTGGGCATTGGTGGTGACCCGATTCCGGGTTCCAACTTCATTGATATCCTGCAATTGCTGCAGGATGACCCACAGACCGAAGCGATCGTCATGATCGGTGAAATCGGTGGTACCGCAGAAGAAGAAGCGGCAGCCTTCATCAAGGCCAATGTGACCAAGCCCGTAGTGTCCTACATCGCTGGTGTTACAGCGCCTCCCGGAAAGCGTATGGGTCATGCCGGCGCTATCATCTCCGGTGGCAAGGGAACCGCGGACGAGAAGTTCGCAGCCCTGAATGATGCCGGTGTCAAAACCGTGCGCAGCCTGGCAGAAATCGGCAAGGCTCTGAAAGAAGTGACCGGCTGGTAAATAGCGGGTTCACTGCTGAAAACCCCTGTTCCGGTTGCGGAACAGGGGTTTTTTGCGTCAGGGACGCCAGAAACTGACCTGACCCCGGGATCCTGTCGCGCATCTGCGGCTGTCATCGTTGCCCGGAAAGACTTATCATGTCGGGTCATTTGTGAATCACAAGGAGTTCATGCTTTGAGTTCTGTCGACTCCCAGCAACGGGTACTTTCCGGTATGCGACCTACCGGCCGGTTGCATCTGGGGCATTACCACGGTGTTCTTAAAAACTGGGTCAAACTCCAGCATGAATTCGAGTGCTTTTTCTTTGTAGCGGACTGGCACGCGTTAACCACCCATTATGAAAACCCCGAGAGCATTCGCGAGAATGTCTGGGAAATGGCTGTCGACTGGCTGGCCGCCGGTATCAACCCCGGCTCCTCGACCCTGTTTATTCAGTCCCGGGTGCCCGAGCACGCGGAACTGAATCTCCTGCTGTCGATGATTACGCCGCTGGGCTGGCTGGAGCGTGCACCCACCTACAAGGATCAGCAGGAGAAACTGCGCGAAAAAGATCTCGCAACTTACGGATTTCTCGGCTATCCGGTCCTGCAGAGTGCCGATATTCTATTGTACCGGGCGGGTAAGGTACCGGTGGGCGCGGACCAGGTTTCCCACGTGGAAATTACCCGGGATATAGCGCGCCGGTTTAACCATCTGTACGGCCGGGAACCCGGATTCGAAGAGCAGGCGGAAGCCGCCATCGTTAAAATGGGCAAGAAGAACGCCCGCATTTACCGTTCCCTGAAACGCCGTTACCAGGAAGAGGGCGATCTTGATGCCCTGGAAACCGCCCGGGCCCTGCTCAAGGAGCAGCAGAATATCTCACTGGGGGACCGCGAGCGCTTGTACGGCTTCATTGAGGGCGGCGGTAAAGTGCTGCTGCCGGAGCCACAGGCCCTGCTGACCCCCGAAGCCCGGGTACCCGGGCTGGATGGCCAGAAGATGTCCAAGTCCTATGGCAATACCATCGGCCTGCGGGAGCATCCGGATTCGGTGGATCAGAAAATCCGCACCATGCAGACCGACCCCCAGCGGGTCCGGCGCAATGATCCCGGTAATCCTGAAAACTGTCCGGTGTGGGGACTGCATCAGGTATATTCCGATGAAGCTACCCGGGAATGGGTTCAGGATGGCTGTCGCAACGCCGGCATTGGTTGCCTGGACTGCAAAAAACCAGTGATTGAGGCGATTATTGAAGAACAGCGCCCCATCCATGAGCGTGCCAAAGAATATGAGTCCAACCCGGATCTGGTACACGCCATCATTGAGGAGGGCTGTGAGCGGGCACGGGACGCAGCGCGGGAGACGCTGGATGACATTCGCAGTGCCATGGGCCTGGACTATCGCTGATTGTCCGGTCTGACCGGCTACAGTGTACGGGGGGATGGATGACTGAAAATTCCGAAGCGGTGACCGGTGAAGGCGATGTCGCAGTGGCGGCAACGGCCGGTACGGAGAGCTCATCTGACCATCCGGCCCAGGGTGCGGTGGCCCGTATTGGCGGCCGTGCCATGGCCGAGATGCCGCTCGATCTCTATATCCCGCCGGATGCCCTTGCCGTCTTTCTGGAGGCCTTCGAAGGTCCGCTGGACCTGTTGCTGTACCTGATCCGTCGCCAGAACATGAACATTCTGGATATCGATGTCAGCGAGATTACCCGCCAGTATATGGAGTACATCGGAGCCGTTGAAGCCATGCGCTTTGAACTGGCCGCCGAGTATCTGGTGATGGCCGCCACGCTGGCCGAAATCAAGTCGCGGATGTTGTTGCCGCGGCAGGAAACTGACGATGAAGAAGAGGATGACCCCAGGGCGGAGCTGATTCGTCGTCTGCAACAGTATGAGCGGTTCAAGCAGGCAGCAGAGGATCTGGACACGCTGCCAAGACTGGAGCGGGATTCATTTACGACCTCAGCGGCATTGCCGGAGCTGCCCAGGGGTGACAATCATCCCCAGGTAGACCTGAGAGAAATGCTGTTGGCGCTGCAAGGTGTGTTGCAGCGGGCGGATCTGTTCACCAGCCATCATGTTGAGCGGGAACGCCTGTCGACCCGTGAGCGCATGTCCGCCATTCTCGCGGCTTTGCCCAGTGACAGCTTTGTCAGCTTTGAATCCCTGTTTACCAGGGAAGAAGGGCGGTTGGGGGTTGTGGTCACCTTTCTGGCGATGCTGGAGCTGATCAAGGAACAACTGATAGAGATTGTGCAGGCGGATGTGTTTGCTCCGATCCATGTCCGTGGCAGAACGGTTAACTGATGCTGACCGGTCTCCTGAGTGACGGAAGCGGGCGCTGCCCTGAACTACGGGTTGAATTATGAAAGAAGAGCAGTTGGTTCACATTCGCAACATTGTCGAGGCAGCCCTGCTGGCGTCGGGGCGGCCGATGTCTGTGGAGCAGCTCCGGGACTTGTTCGATGAAGGTGAGCGGCCGGCCCGTCAGGTTATGGAGCATGTGCTGGTCATGCTCGACAAGTCCTGCGAAGGTCGGGGTTTTGAGCTTCGCAAAGTGGCCAGTGGCTACCGGTTTCAGGTTCGTCAGGCCTACGCCACCTGGGTTGGCCGGTTGTTTGAGGAAAAGCCCCAGCGCTATTCCCGGGCCCTGCTGGAAACCCTGGCACTGATTGCCTACCGGCAGCCGATTACGCGGGGCGAAATCGAAGATATTCGCGGTGTCACGGTAAGCAGCAATATCATCAGAACCCTGCAGGAGCGAGAATGGGTCCGCGTGGTTGGCCACAAAGACGTTCCCGGCCGTCCTGCCATGTACGCCAGTACCCGCCAGTTTCTGGATTACTTCAATCTGGCCAGTCTGGAGGAGCTTCCGACCCTGGCGGACATCCGCGATCTGGATGAAATCGGCCGGGAAATAGAAAAGACCATGCAGGCAGAAATCGAATTTGAAACGCCCACCGGTGATCATCCGGACGGTGCCACCACGTCAGATGAACCGGGTAATGAAAACCATGACCCGGACGAGACGTTACACTGAATACAGTGATCAATCTGAGCTCAGGTTGTTTTGCAGTTACTGAAAAAGGATCAGCATAATGGCGTCACAGCGCCCACGAAATCAGGCTCGCCCGGTGGTTGAACAGCCGGAACGTCTCCAGAAACTGCTCTCCCGCGCCGGCGTGGGTTCCCGTCGGGAAGTTGACGCCTGGCTGCAGGAAGGTCGGGTGACGGTCAACGGTCAGCCGGCAGAGCCGGGTACCCGGGCGCGCGCGGAAGACCGCATTGAAGTGGATGGCAAGCCCGTCGAGAGTCGCTCTGCTGCAGCGACCATCCGCCGTGTGTTGATCTACAACAAGCCTGAGGGCGAGGTGACCACCCGCAGCGATCCGGAGGGCCGTCCCACGGTCTTCGACCGGTTGCCACGACTCAAGGACCAGCGCTGGATTGCGGTGGGTCGCCTTGATATCAACACCACCGGGCTGATGCTGTTCACCACCGACGGTGAACTGGCCAACCGCCTCATGCATCCCTCCAGCGAGATCGACCGGGAGTACGCGGTACGGGTGTTCGGGGAAGTGGATGACGCCATGATCGGGCGTCTGCGTGAGGGTGTGTTACTGGACGATGGTATGGCCAGCTTCTCGGATATCAGTTCCGGTGGCGGCAGCGGCATCAACCAGTGGTATCACGTCACCCTGATGGAAGGGCGCAACCGGGAAGTACGTCGACTGTGGGAATCCCAGGGCGTGAGAGTCAGCCGCCTGAAGCGGGTACGCTACGGGCCGGTGTTCCTGCCCAGTCGCCTGACGGTTGGCAAATGGGAAGAAATGGATCAGAAAGGTGTTGATAGCCTGAGCAAATCGGTCGGGCTGACACCGGTAGCAACGCCGGATCAGACCCCTGATGAAAAAGCCGCTCAGGAACGGCGCCGCCGCAAGCAACCGGCCCAGATTGGCCGCAAGGCACCGGGCAAGGGGCCGGCTCGCTGGCAGGTTGCAGACGGTGCGCCGTCAAAACCGGCTCGTCGGGACAATGCCGGCAAGACCGGAGGTGCAGGGCGCTCACCCCTGAAGGGGCCTCGCTCCAGCTGACCTGGTCAGCTGACGGTTTCGTCAATATCCAGCGCATGAGCAATCCGGGTGCAGTTGCGCCCGGCGGCTTTTGCGCGATACAGGGCGTCATCGGCGCGAGCAACCCATTCCTGGGGCCTTTCGCCGCGACGTCGGGTGGCCACACCTGCGCTCGAGGTGACGCGGACCTGCTGCTGGCCACAACTGACACTGATGTTGCTGATTTCGTCGCGAATGCGATTGGCAACATCACGGGCCGATTCGAAATCGGTGTGGGGTAACAGCACCGCAAACTCCTCGCCTCCAAACCGGAAAATCCCGTCTCCTTCCCGGGTTGCCGCTCGCAGTGCTTCCGCTACCTCCTGAAGAATATGATCCCCGATCACGTGGCCATGGGTATCATTGATGGTCTTGAAATGGTCAAGATCACAGAGAATCAGGGTACAGGTATCGCCGTGACGATCACCGATGCTGCAGTCGCGGCTCAGTGCCATGTCCAGGGCGCGCTTGTTCGGAATGCCGGTCAGGCTGTCGGTCAGCGCTGCCTGTTCCACTGCCGTGTACTGACAGGCATTGCGTAGCGGGCAGATCAGCACGCTGAGCAGAAATTCGATGGCTTCCAGCTCTTCTTCGGCGAAACGACGGCGGCGTGTTAACGTCAGGCTGCCATAGCAGGTACCCTCAAGGGTCAGCTGGTAGTCGCAGCGGTGGTTGCCACCAAGACCTGTTGAATAGACAAACTCCTGGTTGCCGATACGGTGACGATAGGTCAGCTGCCCATGGGGCACAATGCGGGAGAGCTCGTCTGCAAAAATGGCCAGCAGTAACTCGAGGGACAGGGTGGTTGCCATCCGCCGATGCAGCCGGCTCACCGGATCGTCTGCCCCTAGCCATTGTTCACGGGCACGACGCAGGGTCAGCAACTGATTTTCAGTCGCTTCCGGGTGCGTAGCGAAGGTACGGGTATTGGCAGCCATGTATACAACCTCTTCAAGAATTACTTCTCTGTAAGCATTAACGGTGCCATTATCTATAAACGTAATATAAACAAATAGATATGCTGTTTAATTGATCCTTCTATTGATGTTTTGGCCGGAAACCGGCAAAAAACTGGCGCCCTGTTACCGGGAAGACTGTGACCGGCAATGCTGAATTCCGGAGGACGTGCCACAAGTCGTGGGCATGGTCGGTGGCTGTGCTAAACTTCGGCGCTTGTATGGCCTGTTGTCAGACCCCCGGAATACGCTCCGGTGCTGACTCCCAGCCCGGGCCCGGGGCAACCGGAAAAGGAAGATAGTTGATCCTATGCGTCTGAAGTCCATCAAACTTGCGGGTTTCAAGTCTTTTGTCGACCCGACGACGGTTCCGTTTCCGTCCAATATGACGGCGGTGGTAGGCCCCAACGGTTGTGGCAAATCCAATATCATTGATGCGGTCCGCTGGGTGATGGGTGAGAGCTCTGCCAAGTACCTGCGGGGCGAGTCCATGACCGATGTCATCTTCAACGGCTCCAGCGCCCGCAAGCCGGTGGGACAGGCATCCATTGAACTGGTGTTCGACAACAGCGAAGGCAAGGCACCGGGCGAGTTTGCCGCCTTCAATGAAATTTCCGTTCGCCGTCGGGTCTCCCGGGAAGGCCAGTCCGATTACTTTCTGAACGGTGCCAAATGCCGCCGCCGCGACATTACCGATTTGTTTCTGGGCACTGGCCTGGGACCGCGCAGCTACGCCATTATCGAACAAGGCATGATCTCCCGGCTGATAGAAGCCAAACCGGAAGAGCTGCGGGTCTACGTGGAAGAGGCGGCCGGGATCTCGAAATACAAAGAGCGTCGCCGGGAGACCGAGAACCGCATCCGTCGCACCCGTGAGAACCTGGAACGGCTGACCGATCTGCGGGATGAGCTTGGCCGTCAGCTCCAGCACCTGCAGCGTCAGGCCCAGTCAGCCGAACGTTACAAGGAACTCAAGGCCAGTGAGCGCAGCTACAAGGCCGAACTGACGGTGCTGCGGTGGCAGGCTCTGGATCAGGATCTGGCCCTGCGCCGGGAGCAGCTGCAGGGCACAGAACTGGAGCTGGAAAAATTCCTGACCGACCGGGTCAGCCTGGAAACCGATCTGGAGCGGTTGCGGGATGCCCACCAGCAACGTACCGACCAGTTCAGTCGTAACCAGGCCCGCTACTACGAAGCGGGTGCGGATATCGCCAGGGTGGAGCAGAGCCTGGAACATCAGCGCGAACGTAGTCGCCAGGTGGCCACCGAACTGGACCAGGCCCTTGCCAGTCGCACTGAGCTTGCCCGTGAGCTGGCACAGGACGAGGCCAGGCTCGCTGCCCTTGATGAGGAACTGGGCAGCCTGGAGCCGGAGCAGGAAACCCTGGCCGCCCAGGCCGAGGAGTCGGCCATTCAGCTGCAGGCGGCGGAAGAGGCCATGACCGAATGGCAGCATCAGTGGGAGACGTTCAGTGCCCGGTCTGCCGATGCCAGACGGGAAGCAGAGCTGGCCCAGACCCGGATTCGCAGCCTTGAACAGTCCATCGACACGCTTATGGCGCGGCACCGCCGGCTCGATGACGAACAATCGCTGCTTGATCAGCAGGTGGACAGAACGGAACTGGACGAACTTACCGAACAGGAAGCGGAACTGAGACTCCGGCAGGAGGAGGCCAGCGCCGCCATTGAGGACGCCAGCGACCGGCTTCAGGATCTGCGACTGGAATTGCGGGAACAGGAACAGCAAGTATCAGTACTGGGCCAGCAGAGCCAGTCCCTGAGAGCCAACCTGGAATCCCAGCAGTCATTACTGGATGAGCAACTGGGGGCCGACAACAACGCCCTGCAACAATGGCTGGCCCAGGCTGGTCTGGCCTCTGCGCCGTCTGTATCCCGTGACCTGCAGACCGAAGCCGGCTGGGAATTCGCGGTGGAAGAAGTGCTGGGCAGCCTGCTTCAGGGCGTCCGGATAGAATCACTCCCGGACCTGCTGGAGGCACTGGCAGACGCGCCTCGGGGCGTGGTGTTGGCAGAACCGGCGGCCGGCACTGGCAGCCATGGCGCTGATGGCACCTTGCTGGCCAGGGTCGGCAATGCCGGAGGCCTGGCCGGGCTGCTTGCCGGCGTACGCACCGCTGGGTCCCTCGCAGAGGCCCTGGCCATGCGCGATCAGCTGGCAGCGGGCGAATCGGTGGTTACCCGGGACGGCGTCCGCCTGGGGGCGGGCTGGCTGAAAATGCCGGACGCTGATCAGAGTCACACCGGTGTCATTGAACGTCAGCAGCGGGTAGCCGAGCTCTCCGAGGCGCTGGAGCAGGCAGAATCACAGCTCGATTCTGCACGACAGGCGCTGTTGCGGGTGCAGGAGCAGACCTCGGACGCGGAGTCCCGGCGCGAGGACTCCCAGCACATCGTGGCCGACCTGCAACGTGAAATGTCAGCTTTGACCTCCCGGATCAGCGGCCTGCGGGCTAAATCCGAGCAGATCAACGAGCGTCTTGAGCGTATCCGTGAGGACCGGGCAGAACTCGGGGAGCAACTGGCGATCCAGCGGGAAGAGCTGGAAGAGGCCCGGATGATCTGGGACCAGGCCCTGGCCGCCAACGAAGATACTGATCTTGAGAAAGAACGACTGCTGGCGCAGCGGGATACCGTGCGGGAAAGGCTTGATCAGCTTCGGCACAGGGCCCGCAGCGATCGTGATCACGCCCATCAGCTGCAATTACAGTTGCAGTCCCTGACCAGCCAGCAGCAAGGATTGCGCCAGACCCTTGAACGGACCCGGACACAGGATGAGCGGCTGGAAGAAAGGCTCGAACTACTGCGGGAAAACCGCGAGAGTGCAGAGTTCCCTATTGAAGATCTGGAAATGCAACTGGAAGGCTTGCTGGAGCGGCGCCTCGCCGAAGAGGAAAAGCTGGCGGCGGCCCGCGATGCCCTGGAAGACATCGACCGTGAGGTGAGGGAGAAAGAGCAGGGCAGAAGCCAGGCCGAACACCGGTCCCAGGAAATCCGTAGCCGGCTGGAAACCCTTCGAATGGAATCCCAGGCCCTGGAGATCCGCTCAGCCAACCACATCGAACAGCTTTCAGAACTGGACGTGAAGCTGGCCGACGTTCTGGCGCAACTGCCCGCCGAGGCCACAGAGGCGGCGTGGGCGGAGGAACTGGAAAAGATCGGCAGTCGTATCCAGCGCCTCGGCGCCATTAATCTGGCCGCCATTGACGAATACCAGGTTCAGAGCGAACGCAAGAATTACCTGGATGCCCAGCATGAAGATCTGATTGAGGCACTGGAAACCCTTGATGGCGCCATACGTCGTATTGATCGCGAAACCCGTCAGCGTTTCAGGGAAACCTTCGATAAAGTGAACGCCGGGTTACAGGCGCTGTTCCCCAAGGTATTTGGTGGCGGTACAGCCTATCTGGAACTGACCGGAGAAGATCTGCTGGAAACCGGAGTGACCATCATGGCCCGGCCACCCGGCAAGAAGAACAGCACCATCCATCTGTTGTCCGGTGGTGAAAAGGCTCTGACTGCTATCGCGCTGGTTTTTTCCATCTTTCAGCTGAACCCGGCGCCTTTCTGTATGCTGGATGAGGTGGACGCACCGCTGGACGATGCCAACGTTGGCCGTTACGCCAATATGGTCCGTGAAATGTCGTCCCAGCTACAGTTTATTTACATTACCCACAACAAGATCGCGATGGAAATGGCGGATCAGCTGATGGGGGTTACCATGCATGAGCCCGGGTGCTCCCGCCTGGTATCGGTTGATGTGGAGGAGGCCGCAGCGTTGGCGCAGGCCTGATGCCTGTGCTGCGGCGTCTGCACTGGAAAAATGAAAAAACCGCCACCTGACCGGGTATTGCGTTGTATTGCGGGCGCTGTTTTCTTAGAGTAACTTTTTTCAGCATAAACCCGTTTCAGTGAATTTGGACTAACTCCCTACTCTGGCAAGCTGCCAGAACGGAAAATATACAGGACCACGTTGTTATGTCGCTTCGGGAATGGTTGATTGCCATTGGTGCCCTTATTCTCATCGTTGTCGTCGTGGATGGCATCCGGCGTATGCGGCGTGCCCGCAAGGATTCCATCGCCATCTCCTCCGGTATGGGAGCCGATGAGATAGAGTCGTCACCTCTGGATGACGAATTCAATCCGGAGTTACCCAACGGCGGTGCCCGCTCCATTTCCCGGGATACGCTAGAGGAGCGGGGTTATTTCAAGGTTTCTCCGGACAGCCGCCAACCCAAAGGTGCGCCGGCCCGCAAACCGACCAGGCCGGTGGTTGAGCAAAGACCTTCGGATTCGGCTGATACCGATAACGCTCTGGAAACGAATCCAGCAACCCAGACAGGGGCCGACGCTGAACCCGATGATTATTTCGGCTCAGCGGACGATCCGTTTCAGGAGTCCGGTGTTGAATCCTTCACCGTAAGTGACGAGCCTGCTTCAGACGGCAAGGCGTCCACCACCAACGTCGAGGAAGACGTTCCCGGCGATACCCGCCCGGCCGCTGGCGGGGCAAGGCAACCGGAGGCGAAAGCACCCGCGAAGTCCTGGCGCAAACCGCGGCCGGAACCGGAACCGCCGACCGTTACTTCGGAAGTGGAGGACGACACTGCCAGGCGTGCCCAGGCCGCAGCCCGCAAACCCGATCAGCCGCTGGCCGGTGCCAACCGCCCGATTGCGGAAGAGGTGGTGGTGATCAACGTACTTGCGAAAGAGCAGGGGGACTATTCCGGCAAGGCCCTGAAGAGCCTGTTTGAAGCCTGTGGTCTGGAATACGGTGATCTGGATATCTACCATCGCCATGAAACCACGGAGACCATCAGCCCGGTGCAGTTCAGTGTGGCCAACGCGGTGGAACCCGGAACCTTCAAGCCGGCCGCCATGGTCACCATGAGTACGCCGGGCATCAGCTTTTTCATGAGCCTGCCCGGGCCCTCCAATGCCATGCAGGCCTTTGACTTCATGCTGGAAACCGCCCAGTGCGTAGTCAAAAACCTGGGTGGGGAGCTGAAAGACGAGCGCCGCAGTGTCATGACTGCTCAAACCATCGAACACTGTCGTCAACGTATCCGTGAATACGAACGTAAGCGTCATTCCCGTCGCTGACCCTGTCTGACCTGGCTCCGGAAGTAACAGAAATGACCGAACTATCCTCGGTTGCCCAGAGACTGGACGCTCTGCGCGATGCCCTCAACGATCATAACTACCGCTACTACGTGCTGGATGAGCCAGCCATACCGGATGCGGAGTACGATCGTCTGATGCGCGAATTACAGGCACTGGAGTCAGCCCATCCGGATCTGATTACCCCGGATTCGCCCAGCCAGCGGGTGGGAGCCAGTGGCGATAATACCTTTGCTGAAGTTGTGCATCGTCTTCCCATGTTGTCCCTGGACAACGCATTCTCGGAAGACGAGCTGAAGGAGTTTGACCGGCGGGTAAGGGACCGGCTGGGCCACTCCGGCCCGGTAGACTACGTTTGCGAGCCCAAGCTCGATGGTCTGGCGGTGTCCCTGCATTATGAAAAAGGTCTGCTGACCCAGGCCGCGACCCGGGGCGACGGCTATAGCGGTGAAGATATCACCGCCAACATCCGTACCATTGAATCAGTACCGCTGCGGCTTCGGGGCCAACAGGTACCGGATCTGGTGGAGGTCCGTGGCGAGGTCTACATGCCTCGCGCCGGTTTCGAAGCCCTGAACAAAAGACTGACGGATCAGGGCGAGAAGACCTTCGTCAATCCCCGAAACGCCGCCGCTGGCAGCTTGCGCCAGAAAAACCCCAGAATTACCGCCAGCCGCCCGCTGGAACTTTGCGCCTACAGTGTGGCCGTTGAGGACGAAGGGGTGTTGCCCGGACGACACTCGGAATGTCTGGCGCTGGTCAGTCAGTGGGGATTTCGCATCAATGCCGAGATGCGTCTTGCGACGGGTCCGGACCAGTGTCTGGAGGCTTATCAGGCATTGCTGGAGAAAAGGGACCAGCTTCCCTACGAAATCGACGGCATTGTGTTCAAGGTGGACTCGCTGGCAGACCAGCATACCCTGGGGTTTGTGTCGCGGGCACCACGCTGGGCTATCGCCCACAAGTTTCCCGCCCAGGAAGAGTTAACGGTTATCGAGGGCGTGGAGTGGCAGGGAGGCCGCACCGGTGCGGTGACTCCGGTGGCTCGTCTGAAGCCGGTATTTGTGGGTGGGGTTACGGTCAGCAATGCCACCCTGCATAACATGGACGAAATCCGCCGGCTGGATGTGCGTATCGGTGATACGGTTTTTGTCCGTCGGGCCGGCGATGTAATTCCGCAGGTGGTCAAGGTTGTGCCGGAACACCGACCTGAAGGCGCGGCTGCTGTCGAGCGTCCGGAGCATTGTCCGGTGTGTGGCTCTGATGTTATCCAGATCGAGGGTGAGGCCGTTGCCCGTTGCAGTGGTGGTCTCTATTGCCCGGCCCAGCGCAAGGAGGCAATCCGTCATTACGGCTCCCGCAAGGCACTGGATATTGAAGGTCTGGGGGAACAGTGGATCAATAATCTGGTTGATCTGGAACTGGTTACCACCGTGGCCGATCTGTACCGTCTCACCAAAGACGAC
>NZ_CAXBDN010000077.1:0-15902 GCF_963974375.1 uncultured Marinobacter sp. | reverse complement strand
AAAGGGCTCGAATACGGATACCCGATGGTTCCCGGGAATGCCGGGGCCATAATCCTGAACGTCGATAAAGGCGCGCTCGCCGTCCGGACTTGCGCCGGCCCGCAGTGTGAGCCTGAACTCGCCACACTGCTGGTGACTGTACCGAATGCCATTGTCACACAGGTTGGTGAGGACCTGCTCGATCTGGCTGATGTCGAAGTGAGCGTCAGGCAGAGCTCCGGACACCTTGAGCTGAATGTCTGGCAGCAGGCCACGGCTCTGACTGACGGTCTGGCGATAATCATTCACGAAAGCAGCCAGCCAGGTGGCGAGCTCTACCCGTTCGGTACTGGCCTCCCGTCGTCGCGACAGGTCCAGAATATTTTCGATAATGCCGTTCACCCGGCGGGAGTGTCGCTGAATGATCTCCAGCATGCGCTGATCTGCGTCACGGATCTCCCCGGATTCCTGCATCAACTGGGCAGCGTGACTGATGGCCCCCAGCGGATTGCGTATTTCATGGGCAATGCCGGCGGTAAGACGCCCAAGGGATGCCAGTTTCATCTGCTGTGCCTGCTGGGTCACTTTGCTCAGATCCTCGATGAAGATCAGAATCAGATCGCTGTTGTCCTCATCAAGACGGGTAAAGCTGGCCTGAATCATGGGTGCTGTGGCATTCACCTGAAGCGGCGTGTTGCGGCGGATCGGATCAGCTTTCCAGGTTGTCAGGCCCTGCAGCAGGGCCGTTGGTAATATCCGGTTATGGTGGCCGTTCAGGCCGGGATGACCGAACAGCAGTTCTTCTGCGGCGGCATTGGCCAGTCGGATCTGGCCATCCAGGTCGGTGACCATGATGCCGGTGCGCATGCGCTGGATAATCTGTTGATTGATCTTCTCCAGTTCGATAATGCTGCGGGCCCGGGAGTCTGCCAGGGCTTCACTGCGTTGCATACGCCGGGTTACTGACTGCAGAATCAGCGCCGCTCCAAAATAGAGAATGCCAAGGGAGCCTGCCCGGACAATATCGTCGGGACTGTCGGAGAGAATCAGAACATCCCGCCCCGCCAGTGCCAGCGAGCCGATGGCGGCCAATGCGGCGTAGAAAAAACCCATCCGGCTCGGGGTGAGAATATTGCCTGCGGCTACCGAGATGATGATCAGATTGGCGGTGCCGTTGTTGATGCCGGTACTGAACATCAGCAGCAAGTGCATCACCAGGATATCCACCACTATGGACAGGGTAATATGCTGGCGGGCCGGCCGTCCGCCGCGGACCAACAACAGGCCGATCAGCACATTGAGGAGCAGGTAGCCAACAATGGTCACCTGATAGTAGGCCGGCATCCTCATGGGCTGTTCGAGGTGGCTGGGGTCAATGAACAACAGGCCCGACAACACCAGGCTGATAACAATCCGGTACAGGTTGTAAACCCGGAACAGCTTCAGGGTCTGCGGCAGACTTTCGGGGTGACGGGAAAGGCTGCTGGTGTTCGCTTCGGACACAGTTTGGGCCTCAGTAACTGCAAATAGTGGTGTATTCAGGTCCATCGGGCGAAATCCAGCCCATTAGGCGGTTATAATAGCCCTTAAACCGCAACGAGTTACAGGAGCAGCGCATGTCATCAAGCCAGGACAGTCTTACCACAGCATCGTCCGCCACCCAGAGCGGCAGATATCTCAATGTGGTGATGGCTCAAATGGACTTTCTGGTGGGCGATATCCCGGGTAATGCCGCGCTGGTTATTGATGCGGTGAGGCGTGCCCAGAACGAACACGATGCCGATGTGGTGGTGTTTCCCGAGCTTTGCCTGACCGGCTATCCGCCGGAGGATCTGCTGCTCCGTCCCAGTCTCGATCTGAGAATTAACGATGCCGTGAACCAGTTGCTGGCGGCGGACCTGACCGCGGCCTTTGTGGTGGGGCTGCCGATCCGGGACGGCGGATTGCTCTACAACGGCGCCATGGTTATTGAGAACGGGCAGATTACTGGCCGGTATTTCAAACAGTTTCCGCCCAATTATCAGGTGTTTGACGAAAAGCGTTATTTTGCTTCCGGGCATGAGACCTGTGTGCTGCCAGTCAAAGGCGTGCCGGTTGGCATCACGGTGTGTGAGGATCTCTGGAGTGAGGGGCCAGTGGAGCGCGCGGCCGCAGCCGGTGCCCGCCTGGTTCTGAACCTTAATGCATCACCCTATGATATTGGCAAACAGGCCCGACGCAAGGCTCTGCTGGAGCGCAAGTCCCGGGAAAACTGTGTCGGTATTGTCTACGCCAATCTCGTTGGTGGTCAGGATGAACTGGTGTTTGACGGCGGTTCCATGGTTTTTGACCACTCGGGGGCGCTGGCCATAGAGGTTCCCCAGTTCGCCGAGGGACTCTATCCGGTGAGGTTTCTCTGCGAGCATCATTGCCAGCCGATCTCTCAGCCACCAATACCGGAACCGTCATTGGAAGAGAACGTATACCGTGCTCTGGTGCTGGGGGTGCGCGATTACGTCAACAAGAACCGGTTCAGGTCTGTGGTCCTCGGACTGTCCGGGGGTATTGATTCGGCCCTTACCCTGGCCATCGCGGTGGATGCGTTGGGGCCAGAGCGGGTTCGGGCAGTGATGATGCCATTCCGCTATACCTCCTCGATGAGTCTGGAAGATGCAGAAGCTCAGGCCCGGGCCCAGGGGGTTCAGTACGATGTGTTCTCCATAGAACCCATGTACGAGGCTTTTATGGCAACCCTGGCGGTGCCGTTTGAGGGTACGGAGCCGGACACCACCGAAGAAAATCTGCAGGCCCGTCTGCGGGGTGTGTTATTGATGGCATTGTCCAACAAGTTTGGCTCCCTGGTACTGACTACCGGCAATAAAAGCGAAATGGCGGTTGGTTACTCCACACTTTACGGCGACATGGCGGGTGGCTTCGATGCTTTGAAGGATGTGCCTAAAACCCTGGTGTTCCGGCTGTCCCGGTATCGCAATACGCTGTCAGCCGTGATCCCCGAGCGGGTTATTTCGCGGCCACCGTCAGCAGAACTTGCGCCGGACCAGAAGGATGAAGACAGCTTGCCGGGATACGACATTCTGGATCAGATCCTGAATCTGTATGTCGAGCGTGATTTCAGTGCTGATGCCATTGTCGCGGAGGGCTTTGACAAGGCCGATGTTGCGCGGGTTACCCGGCTGGTGGACATCAACGAATACAAGCGCCGGCAGGCCCCTGTCGGGGTGCGGATAACCGAGCGGGGGTTCGGCAAGGACCGGCGTTATCCTATTACCAATGGCTGGAAAATCGGCAACTGACAGCAAAAAGCCGCGTTCAGGGACGCGGCTTTTTGCTGTCAGAGCAGATCTGGCGACTATTCCTCGTCGCCGATCAGGCCGAAGGTCACCACGTTGGTCAGCGAGCGACTGCCGCGGACAAGCGGGCGTGGCTGGAACTCCCGGTCGGCGTTAAAGGCACTGCTTTCCGGAAAGTTGGTTGCCAGCAGCCTGACCGTGTCTTTCGCCGCGTCATCCAGCTCCAGAACCAGATAGGTCTCTGCCATAATGATCAGCGCTTCTTCGGCCGCAGGGGTGGTGCCGAAATTTTCGACCACATGGCGGGCGCGATTGTTGGCTGCCAAAAACGCCTGTCGGCGAAGATAGTAGCGGGCCGCATGCAACTCCAGCTCGGCAAGACGATTGCGGATAGCGATCATTCGCTGCTGCGCATCCGGGGCGTATTCACTGTCCGGATAGCGACTGAGCAGCTCTGAGAAATCACGGAATGCCTGGCGCTGTTCGCCCGCATCACGGGCCGTCGGGTCCACGCCCAGGTATCGGGTAGCGAACCCGATATCCAGGTTGTAGGAAGCCAGCCCACGCATGTACATGGCGTAATCGGCGTGTTCGCTCTGGGGGTTCAGGCGCAGGAAGCGATCCGCCGCTGAACGGGAACCCTCCAGATCAAGATTCTGGTAACGGGCATAAATCAGGTCCAGCTGAGCCTGTTCCGCATAGCGCCCGAAAGGATAGTAGGTCTCGAGAAAATTGAGGTTCCTTTCCGCCTCATTGAAGTTGCCGGAGTTCATCGCGGTGCGGGCACTGTTGTAATAGTTTTCTTCTGACTGAACCTCTGAATCCTGGCGATTGGACGCGCAGGCGCTGACCAGAACCACCATGGTGATCAGAAGCAAACAACGAAAACCTGATCTCATTCCTGAATCCCGTATAATAAGGCATGAATCCGGAGGCCAGTCGGGGTTATCCCTCTGTTGCTGGCCACCAGGAGCCGTCATTGTAACGGCACAGCCCTCGCTTGTGCAGTGGGTTACCAGACATTCACCAACGGCCCGGGGCCAGTATGACCGAAAATACCCGAATTTGTGCATCCTTTACCGTTCCCCACTCGCTCAGTGGGCGGCGGCTCGATCAGGCTATTGCCGATCTGCTGCCAGAACATTCCCGCTCACGATTGCAGGGCTGGATCAAGGATGGTGTGCTGACCCTTAACGGCAAGACCTGCAAGCCCCGTGACAAGGTCATGATGGGCGATGCCATTGAGCTGGATGCCGAGCCCGAAATCCAGGTGGCCTGGCAGCCGGAGATCATTGAGCTTGATATTGTTTACGAAGATGAGCACTTGCTGGTGATCAACAAACCGGCAGGACTTGTGGTGCATCCGGCGGCCGGTCACGCTGACGGTACCCTGGTGAATGCCCTGCTCAATTACGCGCCAGAGCTGGAAAACCTGCCCCGGGCGGGGGTGGTTCACCGCCTCGATAAGGACACCTCCGGCATCATGGTGGTAGCGCGCAGCCTGATTGCTCATACCTCGCTGGTGGCCCAGCTGCAGGAACGTACCATGGGCCGGGAATACGAGGCCGTTATAGTGGGCACTCTGACCGGCGGTGCGACGGTCGACGCCCCTATCGCTCGTCATCCCAGAGAGCGTAAAAAGATGGCGGTTGTGCCGGGGGGTAAACCGGCCGTGACCCATTACCGGCTGCTGGAGCGGTTCGCCGCCCATACCCTCGTGCGCTGCAAGCTGGAAAGTGGTCGTACTCACCAGATCCGGGTCCACATGGCTCACGTTCGTCACCCGCTGGTGGGCGATCCGGCCTATGGTGGCCGGCTGAGGTTGCCCAAAGGGACAACGGAAGAGTTGCGCCAGGTGTTGGCCGGATTCGGTCGCCAGGCCCTGCACGCACGCCAGTTAACCCTTGAGCATCCGGAAACCGATGAGACCCTGTCCTGGGAAGTGCCGTTGCCGGAAGACATGGAAATTCTGATCGCGGCGCTGCGAAAGCATGCCGCCGAACTGGATAATCATGTGTCCTGATTCGTTTGCTGAAGATACCCCGTTGATCGTCCCGGACTGGCCTGCGCCAGAGCGGGTGCGAGCCTTCTCCACCACTCGTTTGGGGGGTGTCAGCACAGGCCGCTGGGGCGCTCTCAATCTTGGTGGCCACGTTGGAGATGACCCGTCCAGGGTCCATCATAACCGCGAGCGGCTTGCCCGCTGGTGCGCCCTGGAACCGGAACGTTTTGGCTGGCTGAATCAGGTACACGGCGTTGGGGTGGCAACCTTGCCGGTTGCTGGTGTGCCCGATGCGGATGCCGCTGTCGCCGGCAGCCCCGGGCAGGTCTGCGTCGTACTGACCGCCGACTGTTTGCCGGTGTTGTTCTGCAACCGGCAAGGAACCCGCGTAGCGGCAGCCCACGCGGGCTGGCGGGGCCTGGCATCGGGTGTGCTCGCCAGGGTGGTGACAGCCTTGGGGGAACCAGCTGAGCTGATGGCCTGGCTCGGGCCGGCGATTGGACCTGCCGCCTTTGAGGTGGGCCCGGAGGTGAAGGAAGCCTTTGTTCAGCATGACCCTGACGCAGAGGCAGCCTTTACCTGCGGGGGTGCTCGCCCGGGCCACCTGATGGCTGATCTTTTCCAGCTGGCCCGCTTGCAATTACGCGCTCTCGGGGTGCGTCATATATACGGCGGCGATTTCTGCACCTGGTCTGATGCCGAACGATTTTATTCCTATCGCCGTGATGGACAGACCGGACGCATGGCTTCCGGTATCTGGATTGACGCCTCCGGGCGAATTGACTGATCCCCGTCAATTTTCTGACAGCTTTTGTCCTTGTCTGCTTGAACTCCCTCTTATTGCCCCTACATTAAAGAGCAAGATACACAGGATGTCGGGCAGTCCGCCAGCGTCATCCGCCACTGATTGGGGACACCAACACCATGAGAATCGACAAATTGACCAGTCGGTTACAGACCGCTCTTGCTGATGCGCAATCGCTTGCCGTCGGCAAGGACCATAATTTCATCGAGCCGGTGCATCTGATGCAGGCTTTGCTGGATCAGGATGGCAGCGCCATCAAGCCGCTGCTCAAGCAGGCGGGTGCCGACCCCGCCAGAGTCCGGCAGGCCATCGCCCGGGAGATTGAAAACCTGCCGGAAGTGCAGGGTTCTGCCGGCGATGTCTCCATGTCCAACGATATGGGGCGCTTATTCAATATCGCCGACAAACTCGCGCAAAAACGTAAAGATCAGTTCATTTCCAGTGAGTTGATGCTGCTGGCAGCGCTGGAAGATCGCGGAACGCTGGGCCGGGTTCTGAAAGAGCAGGGCATCGAGAAGTCGGCCCTGGAAAAAGCCATTGACGAGGTGAGAGGTGGTGAAGCCGTGAACGACGCTGGTGCTGAAGAGAATCGTCAGGCCCTGACCAAATACACCATCGACCTGACCGAGCGGGCCGCCGCCGGCAAGCTGGACCCGGTGATCGGTCGTGATGACGAGATTCGTCGCACCATTCAGGTGCTGCAGCGCCGGCGCAAGAACAACCCGGTGCTGATCGGTGAGCCGGGGGTTGGCAAGACCGCTATTGTTGAAGGTCTGGCCCAGCGCATTGTGAACGGAGAGGTTCCTGATGGCCTGCGGGATAAAAAAGTGCTGTCTCTGGACATGGGCGCACTGATTGCCGGCGCCAAATTTCGCGGTGAGTTCGAGGAGCGACTCAAAGCCCTGCTTAATGAACTGTCCAAGCAGGAAGGGCAGATCATTCTGTTTATCGACGAAATTCACACCATGGTGGGTGCTGGCAAGGCCGAAGGCTCCATGGATGCGGGTAATATGCTCAAACCGGCCCTTGCCAGGGGCGAGTTGCACTGTGTGGGCGCCACCACGCTGAATGAGTATCGCGAAAATATCGAGAAAGACGCGGCGCTGGAGCGTCGCTTCCAGAAAGTTCTGGTCAGCGAGCCCAGCGAGGAAGACACCATTGCCATCCTTCGCGGCCTGAAAGAGCGGTACGAAGTTCACCATGGCGTCGAAGTGACCGACGGCGCCATCATCGCGGCGGCCAAGCTGTCCCATCGCTATATCACGGATCGGCAGTTGCCGGACAAGGCCATTGACCTTATCGACGAGGCGGCCAGCCAGATCCGTATGGAAATGGATTCGAAACCGGAAGCCCTCGATCGCCTTGAGCGGCGTCTGATTCAACTTAAAATCGAGCGTGAAGCCCTCAAGAAAGAAACCGATGCGGCCTCCAAGAAACGCCTGGAGGAGTTGTCTGCGGTGATCGTAAAGGTTGAGCGTGAATACGCCGATCTTGAGGAAATCTGGAACACTGAAAAAGCTGCACTGCACGGCTCCCAGAAAATCAAGAGCCAGCTGGAGCAGGCTCGTATTGATCTGGAGAGCGCCCGTCGCGCCAGCGACCTGGGCCGGATGTCCGAATTGCAGTACGGGCGGATTCCGGAGCTCGAGCGTCAACTGGATATGGCCAGCCAGGCAGAAATGATGGAAATGACGTTGCTGCGCAACCGCGTTACCGACGAGGAAATCGCAGAAGTGGTTTCCAAGTGGACCGGTATTCCTGTCTCGAAAATGCTGGAGGGCGAGCGCGACAAGCTGATGCGTATGGAAGAGGCGCTCCATGGCCGGGTGATTGGCCAGGGTGAGGCAGTTGAAGCTGTGTCCAACGCTGTACGCCGGTCCCGGGCTGGTCTGTCTGACCCGAATCGGCCCAACGGCTCGTTCCTGTTCCTCGGCCCCACCGGGGTGGGCAAGACTGAGTTGTGCAAGGCCCTGGCCGCATTCCTGTTTGACACGGAAGAGGCCATGGTACGGATTGATATGTCGGAGTTTATGGAGAAGCACTCGGTAGCAAGGCTAATTGGTGCGCCTCCCGGCTATGTCGGTTACGAGGAGGGCGGCTACCTGACCGAAGCCGTGCGCCGGCGGCCCTATTCCGTGTTGTTGCTGGATGAAGTAGAAAAAGCCCATCCGGATGTGTTCAACGTTCTACTGCAGGTACTTGACGACGGCCGGCTGACCGATGGCCAGGGCCGCACCGTTGATTTCCGCAACACGGTGATCGTCATGACGTCCAATCTCGGCTCCCACGTCATCCAGGAAATGGCAGGCGAGGAAAACTACGACGCCATGAAAGAGGCGGTCATGGAGGTAGTGGGCACTCACTTCCGGCCGGAGTTTATCAACCGGGTGGATGAAGTGGTGGTGTTCCATCCGCTGGCAGAGAATCAGATTCTGGGCATTGCCAGAATCCAGGTTGAGTCTCTTGGCAAGCGCCTGAAAGACCAGGATATGAAGCTGGAGCTGGACGAGTCGACACTGGCGTTGCTGGCGGAAGTGGGTTACGACCCGGTTTACGGTGCCCGTCCGCTGAAACGGGCGATCCAGCGCATGATCGAAAACCCGCTGGCCCAAATGCTGCTCAAAGGTGAGTTCGCCTCTGGCGATACCATCCTGGCGACGGTCGAAGACCACAAAGTGGTGTTCCGCAAGGCCTGATCGGGTCGCGAGCAGTCAACATCGGTCGATAAAAGGCCGACATTAAAAAGGGGAGCCGGTTCTGGGCTCCCCTTTTTTGTCGTCTGGTCGGGACGGCTCTGCAATTACTGCTGCGCAGCAGGCGCCTCATCACCACAGTTCTCGGCAGCGATGGTTTCGAACTGCTGCCGCTGCTCTGCTATTTCCTCCTGATCCAGGTAACGCTGCTCACCGTTCTCTTCAATTCGTATCCGGGCATTGGAGTTGAGTACTGACAGATTGCTGCGGGCGGTGGCGCAGTTGGCTTCCCGCTGCTTGCGGCGGGCTTCCTCAACTGCAGTTTCATTGGCACGTCGCCGGTCTCCTTGCTGGCGGTTTTCCAGTGCCTCCACCTGTGCCTGGGGCGATGCCCGCTCGGAGGGGCCGGTGCTGGGGCGGCCGGTGCGGACGCTCACTTTCTCCGACTGACGGCCGGTGGGCTCACGATCACCAAAGTGAGTCACGCCGTTTTCATCGGTCCATCGGTAGACCGACTGGGCGAGGGTCATGGTCGGCATCAGCGCGCCAATCAGGGCAATGAGCACAAGCTGTCTGATCATTGGTTTTGTATCCCGGGGCAGAATATTGTCAGTCAGGTTACATCATGCCACGACAACCCGTGGTTTTCGCGATTTCGTCGTGAATCTGTGAACCGGCACGAAAATCCTCGCCAGTGGCCGCTTTCTTGGTCTGGCGGGCTGCTTTCTATTGACAGGAGGTTTCCCGCTGTCAGAATTACGGATTGCCTGAAAACTGGGGTGAATTACGGCAGGTAATCCCGAGCAGTAACCCCCTTTGAATACCACACTGTACTTCTTGCGCTCCAGGCGCAGGCGGTTGCTTATTAGTATTAGCCTTAGTTTAGTATTGATTGCAACCCGTTGACTGGCCACTTTCCGGAACCCTCAGGGATGTGGCTGTCCAGGAGACAACCTCTGTCAGACAGTGCGGCGGAACGTTCGTGAAAGCCTTCAAAAGAGGCAGGCAGCGGACATCCAGGCAATTCGGGATGCGTCCCGTAACATTCACTCGTTTGTAGAGGGTAATCACGTGGAGTTATTGTCTGGTGCCGACATGCTCATCCGCTCATTGCAGGATGAAGGCATTGAATATGTGTATGGATATCCCGGTGGTGCAGCGCTTCATATTTATGACGCGCTGTTCAGGCAGGACAAGGTCAAGCATATCCTGGTGCGTCATGAGCAGGCGGCGGTCCACATGGCCGACGGCTACGCCCGTGCCACCGGCAAGCCGGGTACCGTCCTGGTAACCTCGGGTCCCGGAGCCACCAACACCATTACCGGTATTGCCACCGCCTTTATGGATTCCATCCCGATGGTGGTGCTCTGCGGCCAGGTCGCTTCCACCCTGATTGGCGAGGATGCCTTCCAGGAGACCGATATGATCGGAGTCTCCCGCCCGGTGGTGAAGCACAACCTGTCGGTTCGTCATCCGGAGGAAATCCCCGCAGCCATCAAAAAGGCCTATTACATTGCGGCGTCAGGTCGCCCGGGTCCGGTGGTGGTCGATATCCCGAAGGACATGACCACCCCCAATGAACGCTACGAATACGCCTACCCGAAGAAGGTCAAGCTGCGTTCCTACAATCCGGCGGTACGAGGCCACTCGGGCCAGATCCGCAAGGCGGTCGACATGCTGCTGGCGGCCAAGCGTCCGATCATCTATGCCGGTGGTGGCGTCATTCTGGGCAAGGCTACGGAACAACTGGCTGAGCTGACCAGAACGCTGGGCTATCCCCTGACCAACACCCTGATGGGAATTGGCTGTTTCCCGGCGACGGACAAACAGCACCTGGGCTGGCTGGGGATGCACGGAACCTATGAGTCGAACATGGCGATGCACCACTCGGACCTGATCCTGTGTATCGGGGCGCGCTTTGATGACCGGGTGACCAACGCTACCGAGAAATTCTGCCCCGGAGCACGCATTGTTCACATCGACATCGATCCGGCGTCCATCTCCAAGACGGTCGATGCGGACGTGCCCATTGTCGGACCGGTGGATTCGGTGCTGCGTGAAATGATCGGCCTGATCCATGACTCCAAAGAGAAGCCAGATGCCGATGCACTGGCGGCCTGGTGGAAACAGATTGAAGACTGGCGGGCGTTTCATGGCATGCGCTATGAAACCAGCCCTGACGTGATCAAGCCTCAGGAAGTCATCGAAGCACTGTGGCGGCTGACCGGGGGCGATGCCTATGTCACCTCCGATGTGGGTCAGCATCAGATGTTCGCGGCCCAGTACTACAAGTTCGACAAGCCCAACCGGTGGATCAATTCCGGTGGCCTCGGCACCATGGGCTTCGGTCTGCCAGCAGCCATGGGGGTCAAGCTGACCCATCCGGACGCTGAAGTACTGTGTATTACCGGTGAAGGCAGTATCCAGATGAATATTCAGGAACTGTCCACCTGCAAGCAGTACGATCTGCCCGTCAAGATTATCAACCTGAACAATCAGGCCCTGGGCATGGTGAAGCAGTGGCAGGACATGAACTATGAGTCCCGCCACGCCGAATCCTACATGGAGTCGCTGCCTGATTTTGTGAAGCTGGCGGAGGCCTATGGTCATGTGGGCATTCGCATTGACCGGAAAGAAGACCTGGAGCCAAAGCTGAAAGAAGCGCTGGCCATGAAGGACCGGCTGGTTTTCCTGGATATTTACGTTGACCGTTTCGAGCATGTTTACCCGATGCAGGTTGCCCGGGGATCCATGAAAGACATGTGGCTCAGCAAGACAGAGAGGGTGTGATCATGCGTCGAATCATTTCTGTTCTGCTTGAAAACGAACCGGGTGCACTGTCGCGGGTGGTTGGCCTGTTTTCCCAGCGTAACTACAACATTGAAACCCTGACCGTGGCACCGACCGAGGACGAAACCCTGTCTCGCCTTACTGTCACCACCACCGGCTCCGACAAGGTGATCGAGCAGATCACCAAGCAGCTCAACAAGCTGATCGAGGTGGTCAAGCTGGTGGATCTGACCGAGGGCTTTCACATCGAGCGCGAGCTGATGCTGGTGAAGCTCAAGGCGACCGGAGCCCAGCGCGCTGAAATCAAGCGCACGGTGGACATTTTCCGGGGTCAGATCGTCGACGTGACGCCCACGGTCTATACCGTGCAGCTGACCGGAGAAAGCGATAAGCTGGACGCCTTTATTCAGGCAGTCGGCACGTCAGGTGTGATGGAAGTCGTCCGTTCAGGTGTTTCCGGCATTGCCCGTGGCGAAAAGGTATTGAGTCTCTGATCCGGTCATACCGGGTCCCCCATTATTCACTCGGGGCCCCTGACGGGGCCTGTACACATTGAAGAGGTTAGTCATGCAGGTTTATTACGATAAGGATTGCGATCTTTCCATCATCCAGAGCAAGAAAGTCGCCGTCATCGGTTACGGCTCCCAGGGCCACGCCCACGCTTGCAACCTGAAGGATTCCGGTGTTGATGTGACCGTGGGCCTGCGCCCCGGATCGTCCTCCATCGCCAAGGCTGAGGCCCATGGCCTCAAAGTCAGCGACGTCCCGGCCGCAGTTGCCGCCGCTGACATCGTCATGGTGCTGACGCCAGACGAGTTTCAGTCACAGCTGTACCGCAACGAAATTGAACCAAACCTGAAGCAGGGTGCCACTCTGGCGTTTGCTCACGGTTTTGCGATCCACTACAACCAGATCGTGCCCCGCAGTGATCTGGACGTGATCATGATTGCGCCGAAAGCACCTGGCCACACCGTGCGTACCGAGTTCGTCAAGGGCGGCGGCATTCCTGATCTGATCGCCATTTTCCAGGATGCCTCCGGTAACGCCAAGAACGTTGCTCTGTCCTACGCCAGCGGTGTGGGCGGCGGTCGTACTGGCATCATCGAAACCACCTTCAAGGATGAAACCGAGACCGACCTGTTCGGTGAGCAGGCCGTTCTGTGTGGTGGTGCGGTCGAGCTGGTCAAGGCCGGTTTTGAGACCCTGGTTGAAGGTGGTTATGCGCCGGAAATGGCCTATTTCGAGTGCCTTCACGAGCTCAAGCTGATTGTCGACCTGATGTACGAGGGCGGCATCGCCAACATGAACTACTCCATCTCCAACAATGCGGAGTACGGTGAGTACGTGACTGGCCCGGAAGTTATCAACGATGAATCCCGCGCTGCCATGCGCAACGCACTGAAGCGTATCCAGAGCGGCGAGTACGCCAAGATGTTCATCTCTGAGGGTGCTCACAACTACCCGTCCATGACCGCTGCCCGTCGCATCAACGCGGAGCATCCGATCGAGCAGGTGGGTGAGAAGCTCAGGGGCATGATGCCCTGGATCTCCGCGAACAAGATCGTGGACAAGTCCAAGAACTGATCTCACTGAGATCTCTCAGAAACGCGGCCTTTATGGCCGCGTTTTTTTTGGGAAGCGTATTTGTTTGCCGGCGGTTTTTTGTGACAAGGCTCCGGGACGTTATACTGGGGCAACATGCTTTCTGGATATAACGCGATGAGCAAAGACCAAATTACGCCCCGGGATGAAGCTGGCTCCCCCAAGCCAGAGCAAGATGAATTGAATCCGGTTCCCGGAGAGGTCATTGAAGAGGAAATGGTTGAAGGTGCGCCTGTACGCCGGCGAGGCATCTATCTTCTGCCCAACGCTCTGACGACGGCCTCCTTGTTTTCAGGCTTTTACGCAATCGTTTCCGCTGCCAACGGGATGTTTGCCAACGCAGCTATTGCCATTTTCGTCTCCATGGTGCTGGACGGACTCGATGGCCGGGTGGCCCGGATGACCAATACCCAGAGCAAGTTCGGGGAAGAGTACGACAGCCTTGCCGACATGGTGGCTTTTGGTGTGGCACCGGGGCTTGTGGCCTTCTTCTGGTCCCTCAACAATCTTGGTCAGGTAGGGTGGGCCATTACCTTTATCTACGTGGCCGGAGCGGCGCTCAGGCTGGCTCGCTTCAATACCCAGATTGGCTCCGTAGACAAGAAGTTCTTTGTGGGGCTGCCCAGCCCCGCAGCCGCAGCGGTGGTTGCCGGTCTGGTGTGGTGTTTCCATGAGTACGACCCGGCGACCTGGTTAACTCTGATGACGATCATCGTGGTGGGCGGCTCAGGGATGCTTATGGTAAGCAACATCCTCTACAACAGTTTCAAGGATCTGGATATGCGGGGGCGGGTTCCGTTCGCTGCGATACTGCTGGTGGTGCTTATCTTCGTGGTGATCGCTCTCGACCCCGGCACCGTACTGTTCACTGCGTTCCTGATTTACGCCCTGTCCGGGCCGGTTCGTTCCCTGTTCAGGCGGTCACGGAAGATCACGCCGGAAGACGCCTGATCCAACAGAGTCCCGGGTCAGTGAGCGTTGTCACTGCCCGGGAATTATCCCAGCCGGCTCCGGTCAATCCCACACCCCTTCGGTGAATCGGAGTCTGTTATGAATATCCTGTCCAAGCCTTCCTGGGCGTTGCCCGAAACTGAAGTTACACCAGAATCTGTTTATCTGAATCGCCGGACGTTCATGGCGGGCACGGCTGCTGTCGCTGCCGGGGTGGTCATGCCGGCCTGGGCCGATGCCAGTCCGGAGTTGGCCGAGCTGGATTACCGTTCCCGTCCGGACCTTTCGACACAGGAAAAGCTGACGCCCCGGGATGCGGTAACTGGCTATAACAACTTCTATGAATTTGGTACTGGCAAGGGCGATCCTGCCAGTTATGCCCATGAGATGTCCGTCGAACCCTGGACGGTAACCGTTGATGGGGCCTGTGGTAAGCCAGGGACTTACGATCTGTCAGCCCTTGCGCCGGAACGCAATTATGAAGAACGGATCTATCGGCTTCGTTGTGTCGAGGCCTGGTCCATGGTGGTTCCCTGGATTGGTATCCCGCTGGCGGACATTCTCAATCAGTTCGAGCCGAGCGCCAGTGCCCGTTACGTGTATTTCGAGACGCTGAATGACCCGGCCCAGATGCGTGGTCAGCGTTCCCGGTTCAGCACCATCGACTGGCCCTACCGGGAAGGGCTGCGAATGGACGAGGCGATGAACGAACTCGCGTTTATGGCTTTTGGTCTCTACGGCAAGACCTTGCCGAATCAGAATGGTGCCCCCATGCGGTTGGTGGTTCCCTGGAAATACGGCTTTAAAAGCATCAAATCCATCGTTCGTATCCGCTTCCAGGAAGAGCAGCCCAAAACCACCTGGGAAATGCTGGCGCCGCAGGAGTACGGGTTCTACGCTAACGTCAATCCGGAAGTGGACCACCCCCGCTGGAGTCAGAAGCGTGAGCGTCGGCTGCCTTCCGGTCTGCTGTCTCCGAACTGGGTCGAAACCACCAAATTCAATGGTTACGGAGAGCAGGTGGCCTCTTTGTATGACGGTATGGATCTGCGGAAATTCTACTGATGGCGAGGGCGACTTCCTGGGTGAGGGCGCCCTGGTTTATTACTGGCTTCCGGATATCGGTCGCTGTTCTCGCCTCGCTGCCTTTGCTGCGGCTCCTCTGGCAATTGTTTACCGTTGGGCTGGGTCCTGATCCGGCCCAGGTCGTTGTTGATACCTTGGGTATCACAGCCCTGCAAGTGCTCTGGATTACCCTGGCGCTAACGCCGTTGCAGCGTGTGACGGGCTGGCCTGGCTGGATACGGGTTCGCCGCCTGCTTGGCTTGTACGCCTTTTTCTATGCAGTACTCCATGTTCTGGCATTCCTCCAGTTTATTGTTGGCTGGCAGGACCTCTGGGCCAGCTTCACGGAACGCCCCTATGTGATTGCAGGCAGTATTTCGTTCGTTATCCTGCTGGTGCTGGCAGTGACCTCGCCCAGGGCGGCCATGAAATCCCTCGGCAAGCGCTGGAAGCCTTTGCATCGCCTGGTCTACATTGCTGCGGGTGCCGCCCTGGTTCACTTTCTTTGGCAGGCTCGCAGCGATATTACAGAAATGGTCGGTTATGGAACTGTGCTGGCCGTGTTGCTGGGTTTCCGGGTCTGGTGGCGTGTTCGTAAGCGGCCAGGTATGCCGGCATCCCGAAAAAACGATTAAACAATGCCCGGTTTGGCTGATGTTTGAACGGCCCCTTACGTGCAAACCGCGATACGGTGAAGAAAGTCGAAAAAGGTCGTTGACAGGAAA
>NZ_CAXBDN010000076.1:0-15943 GCF_963974375.1 uncultured Marinobacter sp. | reverse complement strand
GATCTGTGCCGGAATCACCTGATCCGGCTGGGCCGGAGCGCGCACCGGCTGCTCGCCGATGGCAATGGGTTCAATGGATCGCTGGGGCGCGTTGAAGACTCCGGTCAGGGTTTCGGAGAGCACCTTGTACTTGCCCTCGTTCACCGAGGACACCGCGTACATGACCACAAAAAACGCAAACAGCAGCGTGATGAAATCCGCATAGGAAATCAGCCAGCGCTCCCGGTTCTGATTGGCCTCCGCCTGCAAGCGACGTCGTCTCAAAGTTGATTTTCCCTTGCCCTTAACTCAGGAATCAGGCGTGCCGGTGCGGCGCGTTTACTGAATGAAGCCACGGAGTCGCAACTCAATGGACCGGGGGTTCTCGCCCTCGGCAATGGCCACGATGCCATCGATCATCATGTCCTCGTAACGACTGCGCCGACGTATGATTTCCCGTAATTTGTTGGCCACCGGAAAAAACAGCAGATTGGCCAGAGCCACACCATAGATGGTCGCCACAAAGGCCGTGGCGATGCCGCTACCCAGAGAAGCCGGATCTTCCAGGTTGGTCATGACCTGAATAAGCCCCATGACGGCACCAATAATACCAATGGTGGGCGAGTAGCCACCCATGGCCTCAAACACCTGGGCCGCTTCCAGGTCCCGTTGTTCCCGGGATTCAAGATCCACTTCCATAACACTGCGGATGGTCTCGGTTTCTGCGCCATCCACCAGTAACTGCAAACCTTTACGGGCAAACGGCTCCTGCTCACTCTCGGCAACCGCCTCCAACCCCAGGAGCCCCTGTTTTCGGGCCTTGACGCTCCAGTCAATGACCTTGCCCATGCCATCTTCCATGCCCACAAAAGGCGGGAAAAGCACCCAGCGGGACTGGGAAACAGCACGCTTCAGCAAAGGCCAGGAGGTCTGCAGGATAGTGGCAGCCAATGTACCGCCAACAACAATCAGCCCGGCCGGCGCATTGAACAGGGACGCCAGAGTGCCTCCTTCCAGCAGGTTGCCGCCCAACAGTGCCGCAAACGCCAGAATAATGCCGATGAGGCTGAGGATATCCATCAGCTCACGCCTTCCACCAACCTGCGACCCACTTCATCCAGGGGCAGAACTTCGTCTGTCAATCCCGCCTTGGCGACGGCCATGGGCATGCCGTAAATGACCGATGTTCTCTCATCCTGGGACCAGATCACCGACCCTGATTCTTTCATCATCCGGCAGCCTTCCTTACCGTCAGCCCCCATTCCAGTCAGGATAACGCCCAGGGTCTTGCCCGGATAACTGCGGGCCAGCGACCCGAAAGTGACATCGACACTGGGTTTGTAATTGAGACGATCATCCCCGGGCAGTATCCGCACCCGGCCCTGGCCACCGCGGTTTTCGATCATCATCTGCTTGCCGCCCGGGGCCAGCAAGGCGACACCGGGCTTCAGCAAATCACCATCTTCTGCCTGGCGCACCTCGATCTGGCACAGTTTGTTCAGGCGCTCGGCAAAGGCCGGGGTAAAACTGCCCGGCATGTGCTGGATCAGAATCAGTGGGGACGGAAACCGGGCCGGCAGTTCGGTCAGCACTTTCTGCAGCGCGATGGGACCACCGGTTGAGGTGCCGATGGCCACCACGTCGTAGTGACGGGCCGGGGTTTTGCGGGCGCTGCTCCTGACCGTAGGCTCCGGGCGCTCGGAAGGCGACCGTGTGGACGATGGTCGAGACGGCAGTCCACCCATCCGATCCGGGGCACCGCCACCGGAACTGACTGAAGTATCCGGGGACTCTGGCGGCGTCGTACGGTGCACCGGAGTCCGCGGGACAGCTGTCCCGGTCGGCGCGGGGGAATCGGCCCGGCGCGAGGCGGCACCCGGGCGACTGCCCGCCACATCGAGAATGCGCTGGCGCAGGATGCGCTGCAGTTCACTGCCATCCCGGGCAATGTCCTCAAAGTTCTTGGGCAGGAAATCAACGGCACCGGCTTCAAGTGCGTCCAGTGTTACCCGGGCGCCCTCGTAGGTCAGCGATGAGAACATCAGCACCGGCACCGGGCGACGCTTCATGATTTCCCGCACTGCGGTGATGCCGTTCATGACCGGCATCTCGTAATCCATGGTAATCACGTCCGGCCGCAGCTTTTCTGCCATTTCAACGCCTTCCTTGCCGTTGGTCGCCACGCCCACCACCCGGATATTGCCGGAAGCGTTGAGGATTTCCGTCAGTCGCTTGCGGAAAAATCCGGAATCATCAACGACCAGAACAGAAACCGTCATTCCTTCCTCCTTCAGACGCGGGAACAGGCCCCGCCACCAACCGGTGAGTTCCGGCTAACCGTAATGCTGCAGCAGGCTGGGCACATCAATAATAAGTGCAATACGTCCGTCACCGGTGATGGTGGCCCCCGCCATACCGGGCGTGCCCTGCAAGGCCTTGCCCAGAGGTTTGATCACCACTTCTTCCTGGCCCACCAGCTGGTCTACCACAAAGCCGACCCGCTTGGTGCCCATGGCCACAATTACCACATGGCCATTGGCCGGATCTGCCTCGCTCCCGGAACCGGGCACCAGCCAGCGTTTGATATGGAAGATGGGAAATACCTTGTCTCTGACCACGATGCACTCGCGACCATCCACAATGTTCTTTTTGGTCAGGTCAAGGTGGAAGATTTCCACCACATTCACCAGCGGCAAGGCGAAGGACTGGTTACCCAGCATGATCATCAATGTCGGCATGATAGCCAGCGTCAGCGGCACCTTGATGCGGATCGAGGTACCACGACCCAGCTTGGAATCCACCTGAATCTGACCATTGAGCTGGCCAATCTTGGTCTTGACCACGTCCATGCCGACACCGCGCCCGGAGACATCAGAAATTTTCTCCTTGGTGGAGAAGCCGGCGGCAAAAATCAGGTTGTAGCATTCGGTGGCGCTGAGGCGGTCGGCTGCATCCTGATCATAAAGGCCTTTTTCCACCGCCTTGCGGCGCAGAACGTCAGGATCCATACCGGCGCCGTCATCCTCGATGGACAACAGGATATGGTCACCTTCCTGTTCTGCCGACAAAATAACCTGCCCCGTGCGTGGCTTGCCGGCAGCTTCCCGTACATCCGGCGCCTCAACCCCGTGGTCAACAGAATTGCGAACCAGATGCACCAGCGGATCCGCCAGCGCTTCCACCAGATTCTTGTCGAGATCGGTGTCCTCGCCATGCATGACCAGATTGATCTCTTTTTTCAGGCTCCGGGCCAGATCGCGGACCACGCGGGGGAAGCGACCGAAGACCTTCTTGATGGGCTGCATGCGGGTCTGCATCACCGCAGCCTGCAGATCGGTGGTCACCACATCCAGGTTGGACACCGCCTTGTGCATGTGCTCATCTTCGCTGTCGGCGCCCAGGCGCTGGAGCCGGTTACGGACCAGCACCAGCTCACCCACCATATTCATGATGTCATCAAGGCGACGGGTATCGACGCGCACCGTGGTTTCAGCCGTGGGCTGAGAGTCCCGGGCAGGTACCGCCGCAATGGCCGGTTCTGCGGCTTTGGCGGGAATAGCCGGCTGTGGCTTTGCCGCCGGCACTGGGGCTTTGTCTTGTGCCGCAGGCTCAGCGGTGAATGCCGTTTCCGCGGGGCTCTTGCCCTTGCCGTGAAGCTGGTCGAGCAAGGCCTCGAATTCGTCATCGGAAATCAGGTCGTCACCCGCACTGCCGGTCTGGTCTGCCGCAGATCCGGAAGTTTCAGTGATGACGTCGTCTTCTGCAGCCTCACCGGCTGAGGGCGCATCTTCAGCGGCCTTTCCGGAGAACTGGCCCTTACCGTGCAACTGATCCAGCAGCGCCTCGAATTCATCGTCGGTTATCTCGCCACTGTCCGCGGAATTCCCCGGGGCGGGCTCTGCCGAGCCAGCGCCGGAACCGGATGCCGGTGCCGCTGACCGGGCCTTGTCGTCATCGAGCGCGTCGAGAAGCTGTTCAAACTCCTCATCGGTAATATCGCCGTGGTCTTCAGCGGATTCCGACAGGGATGGGGCGTCAGCCGGCGCAGAGGCCGCCACGCTGGCAATTGCTGCACCCTCACCCTCCGGCAAGGCAAACTGATCCAGGGTTGCGATCAGGCTGTCCGGTGCCGGCGTCAACTCTTCCTGATTACGCACCTGCTCGAACATGGCATTGACGTTGTCCAGCGTCTGCAGGACAGAATCCATCAACTCAGGCGTAACCTGACGCTTGTGATTGCGCAGGGTATCAAACACGTTCTCGGCGGAATGGCAGCAATTCACCAGCGCATCCAGCTGGAGAAAGCCGGCGCCGCCCTTGACGGTGTGGAAACCACGGAATATGGCATTCAGCAGATTGCTGTCATCGGGATGCCGCTCCAGGTCCACCAGTTGCTCAGAGAGCTGTTCCAGTATTTCACCGGCCTCAACCAGGAAGTCCTGAAGGATTTCTTCATCTGCATCAAATGCCATGCAATTACCTCACTCAGAAGCCGAGACTGGACAGCAGGTCGTCAACGTCGTCCTGCCCGGACACTACGTCAACCCGCTCTGCGGCGCGTATCTGTGGACCTTCACCCTGTTCCGGGGAGGACTCTTGTTCTTTGATGTCATGCACGGTGCCAGTGAGCTGATCGACATGACTGGCCATCACCACCAGGCTCAACAGATTCTCTTCCACGTCTTTTACCAGCGCGGTCACTTTCTGGATAACCTGGCCGGTCAGATCCTGAAAGTCCTGAGCCAGCAGGATTTCGGACAGGTTGCGGTACATGTTTTCCGCATCGCTGGTCATGGTTTCAAAAAAGCGGTCGATGCGCCCGTACAACTCACGAAATTCGGCAGGTTCCATTTCACGCCGACGCAGCCGCTGCCAGTCTTGCCGCAAGGCTTTGGCCTCCTCACACATGGCGCTGGCCCGCGGCATGGCATCTTCCACCAGATCCATGGTGCGGTTGGCGGCCTTGCTGGTCATTTCCACTACGTACTGCAGACGGTCAGAGGCATCCGACATCTGCGAAAGGGCTTGCTGCTGCTCCGGGTTCTGAGGCTGTATCTGGAAATTGCGGATCGCCTCATGCAGACTTCGGGTAAGTCGCCCCACCTCGCGGTACAGGCTCTGATCACGAACCTCACTCAGGTCGTTGATCAGGTTCATGGCCCTGGCATAGTCGCCGGCATTGACCTGCTCGACCAGCTCATGGGCCTGTTCTTTCAACCGGCTGGTCATTTCCGGGTCAAGGCCGGCGGTTTTCGAATTATCATTGCCCATGGAAGTACATCCGGACTCTGGTTGCTGATGACAAAACGCACTTGGGCGCGTTACTGAATTCGCTCAAAAATCTTCTCGATTTTTTCCTTGAGCACAGCCGCCGTAAACGGTTTGACCACGTAGCCATTAACACCGGCCTGAGCCGCCGCCACGATCTGATCGCGCTTGGCTTCCGCCGTAACCATCAGTACCGGCAGGTTCTTGAGATTGTCATCGGCACGAACCTCTTTCAGCAGATCAAAGCCTGACATACCGGGCATGTTCCAGTCGGTCACCAGAAAATCGTACTTCCCGGTGCGCAGCATCGGCAGCGCAGTGTTGCCATCGTCGGCTTCATCGGTGTTGGTGAAACCGAGATCTCGCAGCAGGTTCTTGATGATCCTTCGCATTGTGGAAAAATCATCCACAATGAGGATTTTCATGTTCTTGTCCAATGGGACCTCCAATGGGTAAACGCCGGAATTAGCGCCGGAGGCGGCACCGCGCCGGACTCCTGACAATCGTTTCAAACGGTCGTGGCAGCGATTCTAGCAGTCTCAGCGCCACTGTCCGTTTCAATGTGTTATCGCAACCTCTGATTCTATCGCGATGTTCCTGAATCCTCTGACTGCCAGTCAGACATCCGTCCCCTCAGGCGCAGTGCGGCCTGACTGTGGATCTGACTGACGCGGCTCTCGCTGACACCAAGCACCGCACCGATTTCCTTCAGGTTGAGCTCGTCTTGGTAATACAGGCTGAGCACCAGCTTTTCACGTTCCGGCAGGCCATCGATAGCGGTGGCCAGATGACGTCGAAAGTTGCCGGAGGAGAGATTGTCCAGCGGATTATCCGACGCTTCCTGTTCGTGTATCGGCAGGTCTCCGGATTCATTGAGCTCATCGAGACTAAAAAGTCGGCCAGAGTTGGCGTCACTGAGGCAGGCGTGGTACTCGGAGATGGTCATATCCAGTTCCGCAGCCACCTCCGGATCCTGTGCTTCGCGACCTTCGCGATTTTCAACAGTCCTGATGGCAGCGGCTACACGGCGGGCATTGCGGTGAACCGAACGGGGCACCCAGTCACCCTTACGGATTTCGTCAACAATGGCACCACGAATGCGGATGCCGGCGTAGGTTTCAAACGCGGCGCCACGATCTGACTGGTATTTGGCCGCTGCTTCAAGCAGGCCAATCATGCCCGCCTGCATGAGGTCGTCCAGCTGCACCGAGTCAGGCAAACGCGCCAGCATGTGCAGGGCGATCTTCTTCACCAGGGGAGCGTGCTGCTCCACCAGCTGATGCGCCTGGCGCTGACCGGTCTGATGATAGATTCCGAGACTTCTGGCCACTGTCATGTATCCGGCTTACCTGTACTACGGTGGTGAATCAGGCGTTCGCGTTAACCAGGCGCTCAACAAAAAATTCCAGATGCCCGCGGGGGGACGACGGCAAGGGCCAGCTGTCCACTTTCTCCGCAAGCGCCTTGATGGCAAGCGAGGCCTTGGCCCGCGGGTAGGCATCCAATACGGCCCGCTGACGCTGAACCGCTTTGCGAACGGCTTCATCGTATGGAACCATGCCCGTATATTGTAGTGCAACGTCAAGGAAGCGTTCGGTGACCCGAGTCAATTTGCTGAACAGGTGACGGCCCTCCTGCTCGCTTCTGACCTGATTCGCAAGAATCCGGAAGCGGTTGACGCCGTAATCCCGATTCATCAGCTTGATCAGCGCGTAGGCATCGGTAATGGAGGTGGGCTCATCGCAGACCACCAGCAACAATTCGTGGGATGCTCTCAGAAAGCTGACAACACTCTCGGAAATGCCTGCGGCTGTATCTACAATCAGCACATCAATCTGGTCACCCAGCTCGCTGAACGCATTGATCAGGCCGGCGTGCTCGAGCGCCGAAAGCTGGGTCATTCGCTGGGTACCGGAGGAGGCCGGCACGATTTTCAGACCGCCCGGGCCGTTGACCAGTATATCCCGCAGATCGCAGTCGCCGGACAGCACATCGGCCAGATTGCGATTGGCAGTAATACCCAGCAGAACGTCTATGTTGGCGAGGCCAAGGTCCGCGTCCAACAGAACGACCCTTCGTCCCATCTGGGAAAGTGCGATGCCAAGGTTAACCGACACGTTGCTTTTACCAACGCCGCCCTTGCCACCGGTGACCGCGATTACCTGAACCGGATGTGGTTTGCTCATAAAGTGCCTGGTTTCCGCTGTGTTGCTGTCTGTCGTCCTGCTGACCGAAAGCCGGCTGCTGCCAGTAACCGACAGGAGTCAGCGCGACGCGTCAGGCGCCTTCCGCAACCGCGTGTTGACGACGTAGTTCTTTTAGCCGGTCAATCCCCAAACGCACCAGCGACGCAGGATTGGCCGGATGCAGGTCTTGCGGAATCTTCTGACCGTCGGTGACCCAGGCCACCGGCAATGACGTTTCCATGGCGAACCCCAGCACCTCGCCGAGGGTCAGGGCTTCATCGAGCTTGGTCATCACGCAACCTGCAAGATTTGCCATCTTATAGCAATGCCACATGGATTTCATGATTCTGGGCTGACTGGTCGCCGGCACCACCAGCTGGGTCTGTATCCGGTGGTGGCTGTTCGCCAGTTCCTGCAACTGCTCATTGCAGCCCGGGTCTGACCGGGTCAGGCCAGCGGTGTCCACCAGCACCAGATGCCGGTCTGCCAGTTCGTCGAGTACGGCATCCAGAGTATGGGTGTCGTCCACAACACGCACCGGCACGTTGAGTATACGGCCAAACACGAAAAGCTGCTCATGGGCGGCAACCCGGTAGCGGTCTGTTGTCACCAGTGCCAGTGATTCCGCGCCGTGTTCGAGAACATAACGGGCGGCAATCTTGCCGATGGTGGTGGTCTTGCCGGAGCCGGTCGGCCCCACCAGCGCGTACACACCACCACGCTGCAACCATTCACCCTGCTGACTGCGCACACCGGCGGCAAGAATCTTCAGGGCCTGCTTCCAGCCATCTTCCAGCCGGCCACGGCCGTTCTGACGGGCCAGTGACTCCGCCAGCTCCGGATTCAGACCGAATTCCTGCAAGCGCTCGGACAGTCTGCGCACGGTGGCGTCGGCCGCCACCTTTACGTCAGCCGGCGCCGGTTGCGCTGACGGCTGGCGCCGGGTCACCAGTTCCCGTAACGAACTGATTTCATCGCGCATAAGTGCCAGCTCATCACCCTCGGGCAGCGCAGTCCCGGATATCACTTCCGGCGCCGCCCTGGTATTGCCATAGGACCAGTCCGATGATTCCATCTGCGGTTTGTTCTGGCCCCGTAACTCACGAATTCGTTCACGGGAGCGACCCAGCTCCTGTTCCAGATGCCGGTGCTGGTCGGCCTGCATTTCCGCCAACCGGCCTCCGTTGGTGGCTTCTGCAGCGGCATCACCCAGTCGCTGGCGCGCCAGATTTTCGTCGTAGTCGAGGGCAGTGACAATTTCGACTCCGCCATCAACGCGTTTGCTGGACAGAATGACAGCATCATCGCCCATGTCTTCCCTCACCTGCTTGAGGGCCGCTGACATGGATGCTGCAAAATAACGTTTTACTTTCATAGTTCTGTCCTCCTCGGAAGCTGACCCGCCTGGGGCCTGCCAGCGATCGCTTACTGACCGACCGACGCCACGATGGTGATCTGTTTGTTATCCGGAATTTCCTGGTACGAGAGCACGTGAAGTCGCTCCACACCATAACTGGCAAACCTGGCCAGCACCGGTCTCAGCGGCCCCGACACCAGCAGAATGGCGGGTTTGCCCATCATCTCCTGGCGCTGGGCACTCTCCTGCAGAGAACGCTGCAACTTCTCCACCATGCCCGGCTCCAGCACCATGCCGATATCATCGATACCGCCAGTTTGTTGACTCTGTTGCTGACTCTTAAGCAATAACTGTTCCAACTCCGGGTCCAGAGTGATCACCGGAATGTCCGGCTCGTTGCCACAGATGCTTTGCACGATCATCCGGCGCAGGGCCTGACGGGCCGCCGTAGTCAGCACCCGGGGATCCTGGCTTTTCGGGTGAACGTTCACCACGGCTTCGGCAATGGAGCGCATATCACGAATGGGTACTTCTTCCTGCAGCAGGCTTTGCAGCACTTTCAGCAGTATGCTGATAGAGACACTGGTGGGCACCAGCTCTTCGGCAAGCTTGGGTGATACCTTTTCCAGCTGATCCAGCCACTTCTGGACTTCTTCATGGCCCAGCAGTTCGTGTGCGTGCTTCTGCAGAATCTGGTTGAGGTGGGTGGCAACCACGGTACTGGCATCGACAACTGTGTAGCCCAGGGTCTGGGCCTGGTCCTTTTGATCCGGATCAATCCAGATGGCATCGAGACCGAAGGCAGGGTCCTTGCCGGCGATGCCTTCCACCTTGCCGAATACCTGCCCGGGATCGATGGCCAGTTCCCGCTCCGGATGAATCTCGGCCTCGGCTATGGTCACCCCCATCAGGGTAATCCGGTAGACGTTCGGCGCCAGGTCCAGGTTGTCGCGGATATGAACCGAAGGCATCAGAAAGCCCAGGTCCTGGGATAACTTCTTGCGCACGCCCTTGATCCGGGTCAGCAGCTGCCCGCCCTGGGTTTTATCCACCAGCGGGATCAACCGGTAGCCCACTTCCAGACCAATGATATCCACCGTCGCCACATCATCCCAACCCAACTCCCGGGTTTCCGCCGGCGCCGGCAGTGCCTGTCCGGCATCGCCCCGACCGCCGGCGTCCGGTGATACGGGTCTGGGCACGCCCTTGTCGCGACCGGCACTGGGCCACTGTGAGTCTTCCTCCACCGTTTGCCGGTCCCGCTTCCACAGGAACCAGGCCAGACCGGCGGCCATCGAACCCAGTCCGAGGAAGGCTACATGAGGCATTCCCGGGATCAGACCCAGAATCAGCAGAATGGCGGCCGCGATGGACAGTGACCGGGGCGCATTGAACATCTGCTGAAGAATCTGACCGCCCATGTCCTGACTCGAGGTCACTCGGGTCACCATGATGGCCGCCGACGTTGCCAGCAGCAGTGACGGAATCTGCGCCACCAGACCATCACCAATGGTCAGCAGCGCGTAATTGGCCGTGGCCGTGCTGAAATCCAGGCCATGCTGAACCATACCAATGGCGATACCACCAATAATGTTAATGGCCAGAATCAGCAGACCGGCAACGGCATCGCCTTTCACAAACTTGCTGGCACCGTCCATGGAGCCGTAAAAATCCGCTTCCTGGGCAATTTCAGAGCGACGGTGCTTGGCTTCTTCCTGATTGATCAAACCGGCATTGAGATCGGCGTCGATGGCCATCTGTTTGCCTGGCATGGCGTCCAGGGTGAAACGCGCACTCACTTCCGAGACCCGCCCGGCACCCTTGGTGACCACCAGAAAGTTGATGATCATGAGAATGGCAAACACCACCAGACCCACCGCGTAGTTGCCGCCGATCAGCACCGCACCAAAGGACTCGATGACCTTACCGGCGGCATCACCACCCTCATGACCGTTGAGCAGAACAATCCGCGTGGACGCCACATTCAGGGCAAGGCGCAACAGGGTTGCAACCAGCAACACCGTCGGGAAGGCCGCAAAGTCCATGGGCCGCATGGCGTACACACACACCAGCAGGATGGTGATGGACAGGGCAATATTGAAGGTGAACAACACGTCCAGCAAAAACGCAGGCATGGGCAGGATCATCATGCCCAGCAATGCCATCAGCAGAATCGGAACACCGAGATTGCCCCGTGTCAGGTTTTTGACGTTGTTGAGAACCAGGGCGCGATCCATGTCTCGGTGCTACTCCGCTCGCGGTATTCGATGATTGGCGCAGTCGTATTTTTGACAGAACGCCGGTGTGTGCAGGGGTATCCGCAAGATCCATACCAGATATTACGGAATTTTCAGAGAGTGCCTGACGGGCGGATCCGGATACGGTATCCTTTTGGCCACATCAAAATCGCCCACAGACTCCACTGCAACAGGTGACCCATGCCCATCCACGAGGTTAAACACCCGCTGATCCAGCACAAACTCGGACTGATGCGCCGGGCCGATATCAGTACCAAGAATTTCCGGGAGCTGGCCCAGGAAGTCGGCGCCCTGCTGACCTACGAAGCCACCAAGGATTTCATCCTCGAGCCGCAAACCATTGAAGGCTGGGCTGGACCGGTAACCATTGAGCAGATCGGCGGCAAGAAAGTCACCATCGTCCCCATTCTGCGGGCCGGACTGGGCATGCTGGATGGCGTACTGACCTTGATACCCGGTGCCCGGGTCAGTGTGGTCGGTCAGGTCCGCAACGAGGAAACTCTGGAAGCCAGCACCTATCTGGAAAAGCTGGTGGGCGAACTGGACCAGCGCATGGCGATCATTATCGATCCGATGCTGGCAACCGGGGGCTCGCTGATTGCCACCATCGATCTGCTGAAGAAGGCAGGCAGCACGGAAATTCGCGCGCTGGTGCTGGTGGCGGCTCCGGAGGGCGTCGAGAAGGTTCTCGAGAAGCATCCGGACGTTTCCATCTACACCGCCTCGGTGGATGAGCGCCTGAACGAAAAGGGCTATATCCTGCCGGGTCTGGGTGACGCCGGCGACAAGATCTTCGGCACCAAGCAGAAGGACGTCTGATCCCATGGCGACCTCATCTGCTCAGGAATTCCGTAACGAACCCGTATGGCGCCAGGCCCTGGCCGGCTCCCAGATGTTGCTGGTGGCGTTCGGCGCCCTGGTGCTGATGCCGCTGATCACCGGTATGGACCCGAACGTGGCCCTGTTTACCGCCGGTGCCGGCACCCTGATTTTCCACATTGTGACGGGCGGACAGGTGCCGGTATTTCTGGCCTCGTCCTTTGCCTTTATCGCCCCCATCATTGCCGCCAACGAACGCTTTGGCATGGCCGAAACCCTGGGCGGCCTGGTAGCGGCAGGTATCCTCTACATGCTGCTAAGCGCCCTGGTAAAACTGCGGGGAACCGGCTTTATCAACCGTCTGCTGCCGCCGGTGGTGATCGGCCCGGTGATCATGGTGATCGGTCTCAGTCTCGCTCCGGTGGCGGTGCATATGGCCTCAGGCCGCACCGGTGACGGTGCCGTTCAGCTGGTGCCCTACAACACCGCCATCGTTATTGCGATGATTTCCCTGCTGGTCACCATCGTCGCTTCAGTCTGGGCCAAAGGCATTTTCCGGCTGGTGCCGATCATGTTCGGTATCGTGGTGGGTTACGTCCTGTCTGCGCTTGCCGGTATTGTTGATCTGACGCCAATCCACGAAGCCGCATGGCTGGCCATGCCGGCCTTCGTGACACCTTCCTTTGGCTGGTCAGCCATGCTGTTCATGATTCCCGTAGCTATTGCCCCCGCCATTGAGCACATCGGCGATGTGCTGGCCATCAGTAACGTCACCGGCAAGAATTTCATCAAGAAACCGGGGCTGCACCGGACCCTGCTGGGCGATGGCCTCGCCACCAGTACAGCGGCGTTGCTGGGCGGTCCGCCCAACACCACCTATTCGGAAGTAACCGGGGCGGTGATGCTGACCAAGAGTTTCAACCCCCGGGTGATGCTGTGGGCAGCAGGTATTGCCATTGTGTTGGCGTTTGTCGGCAAATTTGGTGCTGTGCTGCAGACAATTCCGGTTCCGGTGATGGGGGGCATCCTGTGCCTGCTGTTCGGATCAATTGCCGTGGTGGGCCTGAACGCGCTGATCCGCAACCAGGTCGATCTGGCTCAGGCGCGCAACCTGATTATCGTCGGTGTCACCCTGGTGTTTGGTATCGGTGGAATGGTCATCGGTCTGATTGAGGGCATTGCCCTGTGCAGCATCGTCGCCATTGTACTGAACCTCGTATTGCCTGGTTCCGATGCAGCCTGGGGCGAGCGCATTCACCACAACGAACCTCACTGAAGATGGCAGCCAGGCTATCGTGCTGGTGACGAGAGCCTGGCTGCCACCGATCGGGTGACTATTTTGCCCGGGGCTCATCGGCCCGGGTCCAGGTGGACGTCCGTCCAAACATGGGGGTACCCACAAAGCCCCGCAAATCCAGCCGATCTTTTCCTTTCAGGGTGATCCTTGCCTGGTAGGTTTTGCCGGATTCGGGGTCGTAGACACGGCCGTTCTCCCACACCTTGCCGTTACCCTTGGGCTCCATATCCCAGACGATCCTGAGTCCGACAATGGGCCGGTCCTGCAGCGACTCGTCCGGGTTAAGCCGGTCGATCAGGGGTTCGCCCTCATCATTCAGCGGATCTTCCAGCCAGACAATATGGCCACACAGCTGGTCGCCACAGGGCGCAATTTCAACCTGAGCATCATCTTCCTCGGTGTACCAGAGGCCGACAGGACCCGCCGCAACAGCACCGCTCAACAGCACCAGGCCTAATGAAACCGATACCCTGAAAGCCGTTTTCAATTTCATCAGAAGTTTCCTTATTTATTGTTTTAATTGATAAAATCATGCATCCTCGGCGAGCCACAGCCTAAGCATCTCCGACATTATTCTAGTGTCCCGTCTGGTTAATTCGTTGATCTACTGAGCCATTGAGAGCCTTGAGAGCAAGGCGCGGTGGCGAAGGTTTGGTGGCTCCAAATCGAGTCAGCGCAACGCGGCTATCAAGGCTCTCAATGGCTCCCGAAGGGCGCGCCGCTGGGACCTCTGGCCGGTGTTGCCAGCCCTTGATGTGGAACCACCACACCTGCGGACTGGCGCCTTGGCCAGAGGTCCCAGCGGCACGCAGTAGGTCAACGAATTAACCAGACGGGACACTAGATATCCCGTCGCAAATCCTTTGGTATCGGAAGATCCGGCATACCGGGCTTGGCACCCTGCCCCTTGCGGAACTGACGCATCTGGAAAAGGTAAGCCAACACCTGGGCAATAGCCATATAGAGGCCGTCCGGTATTTCCTCGCCAATGTCGGTATTGTGATAGACCGCACGGGTCAGTGGTGGCGTACGCAAAACGTCCACCTTGTTTTCCCGGGCCACCGCCATGATGCGGAAGGCTACCTCGTCTGCCCCTTTCGCCACCACCACTGGCGCGCTCATGGTTTGCTGATCGTATTTCAGGGCAACCGCATAATGGGTGGGGTTGGTGATGACCACATCGGCACCCGGCACATCCTGCATCATCCGGCGCTGGGCCATTTCCCGCTGCAGCTGGCGGATCTTGCCCTTTACCTCGGGCTTGCCTTCGGTGTCCTTGTACTCATCCTTGACTTCCTGCTTGGTCATTTTCAGCTTTTTGTTGTGATCGTAGATCTGGAACGGCACATCAATGATCGCAATGGCAATGGTGGCGCAGGCCAGCACGAAAAAGCTCCAGCCCATGGTCCAGAGTACGTGCGCCATGGCGGGCACCGCCGGCTCCTCCGCAATACTGAGCAGATCTTCGGTCCGCAGGTTCAGAATCAGAATGGCGACACTGCCCACCAGCAACACTTTGGCTATGGCCTTGAACAGTTCCACCAGCGAACGCATGGAGAACATGCGTTTGAGGCCCTTGATGGGATCCATCCGGTTCAGCTTGGGGGCAATGGCCTTGCCACTGAACACCAGGCCACCAATACCGATAGGCCCGGCAATGGCGGCAATCAGCAGCACAACAAGCAGCGGCGCCAGGCCAAGAGTGGCTTGCTAGGCAGACGACAGCAGTTGGTTACGCATCTGGTAGGTATCGAAGATATCCGCCCGGTCGAGCACGAAGGCGTCCCGCATGATGCCCTCAAGAGCGGCGCCAAGACTGGCACCGAACACCAGCAATCCACCGGCACCGGCAATCAGTACCGCCATGGTTGCCAGTTCCTTGGAACGCGCCGTCTGGCCCTCATCCCGGGCTTTTTCAAGGCGTCGGGGCGTGGGTTCTTCGGTTTTTTCCTGACTGTTGTCGTTCTCTTCAGCCATGGCGGCCTGCTAGTGTCCCGTAAGGTATCCGCGCCGGCTCAGGGCTGGCCCTGGAGCTGACGCATGAAATCGAAAGTTTCCCGGGTGTACTGCTCAAAGTGCGGCAGAAAATTGGCGTGAAGCACCCATATGGAAAACAGTCCAAAAATCAGGCCAATCGGAAAGCCCAGCGCAAAAATATTCATTTGAGGGGCAGCGCGGGTCATCACGCCGAAGGAGATATTGACGATAAAGACGGCGGTTACCGCCGGCAAGGCCAGCAACAGGGCAGACACGAACATCCAGCTGATGCGGTGTGCCAGATCCCAGACACCCGCCTGCCCCAGGCCCTCCAGACCAATGGGCAGTGTCCGGAAACTTTCCAGAAACACCTCGATGGCCACCAGGTGGCCATTCATGGCCAGATACAGCAGGGTAATGGTGATGCTGTAGATTTGCGCCAGCACCGGCACATTCACGCCGTTGGCCGGGTCGTTCATGGAGGCAAAGCCCAGACCCATCTGCATGGCAATCATCTGACCGGCGATAACAAACAGCTGGAACAGGGCAGTAAGTGCGAACCCCATACCCACACCGATCAGGATCTGTTGCAGGGTAATGACCAGCGCATCGGCACTCAGGGCTTCAACCTGTGGCACCGGTGGCAACATGGGCACAATCAGGATGGTGACCAGCAGAGCCAGCCCCATACGCACCCGGGCCGGTACCAGCTGAGTTCCGATAAACGGTATCACCATAAAGAAACTGGCGATGCGAAACAGTGGCCACAGGTGTTGCCCCACCCACTGGCTGATGACGTCTG
>NZ_CAXBDN010000075.1:0-16155 GCF_963974375.1 uncultured Marinobacter sp. | reverse complement strand
TGCCCATCGCCACCAGCACGATATCAGCACCGGCGGCATTGATTGCGTCCACAACTCCCGCGTTGTCGGCAGACTCCTCATAACCATTCAGGGTCCCCACGATACACAATCCCATGTCCGCCAGCGTCGCCGCCGCCCTGAAAGCGATGCCCGGCTTTGCCCCCAGCAGAAAGATACGCGGCCCTTCCAGCGCTGCCTGGCGCTGTTTGTCATGCAATTGCAGCAACAAATGAGGCACCAGGTCAGTGCCATTGAGATTATCCGGAAAGCGGGTTCGGTGAAGCAGCCAGCCCGCTATATCCATCCCTATGCCATCGTTAACCAGACAGATATCAGGATCTGACAGGGCCTGGCGCATGGACTCGCACTGATTGACGAAGTTGGTGTTGACGAAAAACAGACAGCGCTGCCTGCCCTGCTCCCAGCTGGCCAGCAAGCGGGAGACCAGAGGCATGCGGGTCAGCGCCAGGACCGGAAAGCCGGCAATCATCAGGGTGTCCGCCGGCGGCTGCGGGGATGATTTCTCCATTACGGTCACAGGCGGATCTCCGTGTCTTCAAACCGCTCCGGAACCAACAATCGGTCGGTGACTTCCGACCAGTCCAGATGGCGCCGTGAAGGGCCGCGGGGTGCCTCCAGGGCCTTTCGGACCGCGGCATCTATACTGTCGCCATCACCGGGTCGGTAGCCAAACCGGCTGGCGTAATCGCCCACCACCGCAGTTGGACAGACCGCCGGCACACCAAGGAAATCATACTGAATCAGCTTCATTGAGGTGTCCGCCAGATAGGCCGGGACCTGTTCCGATTGGTAGGGGGCTATGCCAATGTCTGCGTGGCGGATCCAGTTCACGGTTTCCTGGTGGGGCATTTCGCCGTAAACCGTCACATTGGAACCGTAACCGGGATGCGCGGGCTGACCGCAGCCGATTATGTGAAAGTGGACGTCCGGAAAGCGGCGGGATGCCTCAACAAAAAACAGTGGATCAAACAGCATGGAACCCACCGACACCGCATGCACCCCGCCACCATAGGGTGATGGCGATGCGCCCTCCGCGAGGCGGTGATCGATACCATGGGGAATGAGCCGCAGGTTTTCCGTACTGGGTATCGAGTGCGCAAGACTGGCTGACGGCAAGCGGATCTGGCTGAACCTTGGCGCCGCCCGCTGAAACGCCCGCTTGACGAAACTGGCCACGCCGATGGTATCCAGATCATCGGATGCGATGTACAGCGTGCGTGCGGTCGGGTTGAGGGACTTCGCCAGGTCAAAAAAGAGCGGAGCAATACCGCTTTCAAACAGAATGACATCCGCGTCCCGGATCCACTCCCGCAGCACCGGGCTGGCTGTCAGCCGATACCACTGATACATCACCGTCTCTGCTACCCGCAGCCAGCGCCGCCGGGTATTGAACGGGTGAATCATGGTCTTCCAGAGATAACAATCCACCTGTTCATGGCGTTCTATACGGTTGGCACGCGCTGCGAGCGCCAGCCTCGGATCGCTGGTAAAACGGGACAACTGGCTGAATCGAAGCGAAAAAAACCGGACCTGCCCCCGTTTGGCAAGTTGTTGACTGATGAAATGTATATTGGCTTTGCGAGGTGAACGAAAGTCATGAGCCGACAACACCAGAAAATTCAGACCAGTTCCCGGTGCCAGTTCGGTGGTTTCGTTTAGGCGAACCTTCATTTACCCTCACCTTCAGGCTCCGGCTCAACCGCGAGATCCTCCGGTGCCCCCGGACAGCGCTCATCGGGTACCTGTTCGCAGCTCCAGTCGCCAAAAAACGGTTCCAGCACGGCCATTTGCGGGGCGTCCTTGCCAGCCCGCGGGTGTACAGACAGGAAGTATCCGCCCCACCAGCTACCAGCGGCCCAGTACGCCCAGCCCCGCCAGATCTGCGGGTCATTGACCAGTCCCAGCAGGTGCTCAAGGGTTGCCAGGCAGTATTCCGCAGCAGGTGTTCCGAACTCTCCCAGAAAAAGGCGCTGGTCGTGCTCTGTTGCCCAGGCTCCGATCGCCGCAAACATCCGGTCAAAATGCTCCGGTGCCAGACAATCTTCATTGGTACCGGAGTAGCCTTCGTTCACGTATTGGTGAACTTCCAGAACAGTACGGCCAAGGGGATCCGAAAATCCGGCGAAGGCCTCGGCATTGCTGACACCGGAAATCTTGCGAAACCATTCGTGCACTCCACTCCAGCGGCCGCCAGACACCATGATCAGATGTCCGATACCGGCCGCTCTCAGCTCGGTAACGGTGTGCTGAGCGATACTGGCCCATTGGTCAATGGGATGCTTGAACGGCTCGTTCATCAGCCCCAGTGCAAGGTGCCCGGGGTTGCCAAGCTCTTCTGCCAATCGTCGCCATACATCAACAAACGACGCCAGTGGCACCGCATCTGTACCTAACTGCTCGCCGGCGTAGTAACCATAATTATGGAGATCAAGAAGCAGGCACTGATCCTGTTCGACAGCGTTGTTGAGCGCCTTCCGGATTTCATTCAGATTGGCGTCGTCCAGTGGCCCGGAAAGTTCCTGTTGTACACGTTCCCACCGCACTGGCAGCCGAATGGTATTGGCCCCTTTCGCCCCGAAATAACGGAAATCAGTTGCTGCAGGATAGGTGTAATTGCGGTGCAGGATGCCCGGCAACTCCCGGGTATTAAACTCGGCACCCGCCAGATTCAACCCCCTCAGAGGGGCCTGATGGAGACAGGACGCGGCGGCATTTGCCGAGGCCAGCAACAGTATCACCAACACCAGCAGTGTCCGGCCAGCACCGCTGCTCCCTCCCGCCTGACATGACGGTTTCATACCCGACTCCCGATCTGGTCGTACAGTTCAATGTAATGGCTCGCAACGTGATTCCAGCTGTAACGATCAGCAAACGCCATGGCAGCCTGGCGGCGCTGATGGTGGGCGCCATCACCCAGATTGAACAGAGCGGTCAAGGGTTCAGCCAGGGCGGGGCCGTCCTTTGCCGCAGCGCACACACCCAGACCCGATTCGTTCACCAGCCGCCGGAATGGCGGAATGTCACTGAGTACCGGTGTCAGGCCCGCACTCATGGCCTCAATAGCCGCAAGACCAAAGCCTTCGTGGCGGGACAGGCAGAGGAAAAAACTGGCTTCGAAAATGAGCTGACGCATTGCCTCGTCACTCGGATTGGGATGCAGCGTCACCAGATCGGTAAGCTGACACTGGTCAATACGGGCCTGCAGATCATGGGCGGAATAGTCGTATTCGCGGCCGGCAATGATAAGCCGCCAATCCGGATTACTGGCTGTCAGCAGCGACATCAGGTCGAGCGCCTCGATCAAGCCCTTGTTACTGGACCAGCGCCCGAAATAGATCAGCGTCCTGTTCAGCTTTGGGCTGCCACATCCGGCATATTTGCTGGTATTGACACCATTCTCGATCACCTTGAGACGACCGGGACCACTGATTTCACTGAACCGGCGACCGTCGTTCTCGCTGGTCGCCACGATATTTTCGTAGGCCAGCGCAGACCAGCGGGTAATGGTCCGGAACCATACATTCTTCAGGGGGCTGGCAAATTCGGTATGGAAGAACCCACCGTGCGTCGACAGCACCAGGGGCTTGCGATGTATCAGCCGGGTGGCTGCCAGGAAATCGTAGAAGAAATCCACACCATGAACATGCACCACATCGGCGTCACCGATTGCCCGCAATACAGCCGGACACAGGGGATAGCGACTGGAACCGGCCCAGGGCAGCCGAAGTACCGGGACATCGTCGATCCGGTCCGTTGCGGGCAGACGACCCTCGCCGTTACGGAACAGACGATCCAGCGTGACAATGCGGGGCGACTGATGCCCGCAGTCCCGCTGTTGTCCGCATATACTTCTGACCACATCTTCCATACCGCCAACCGACGGGTGGTACTGACGAACCACATGGGCAACACGCATAGTCATACCGGTACTTTCCCTGTTCCAGAAAATCCTGATGGATGCAGGTTCCGGTCATCCGGAACCGCTGATACCCGCCTGTTCCCGGCTTTTTCCATAGCCGGTACCGACGCGGGCTTTCTTACAACAACGCCCAGTAACAACCAGAGCACGGCGGCTGTCTTGAATGCGAACAGGGACGTTCCGCTGACCGCAAGTATCAGGCACACATAGACCGCCACATAGCAACGGAACCGGTGACCCTGGCTGTCCGCTACCGGGACCAGCCAAAGCGCAAGCCACAATGCCACGGCCAGCACCAGACCAAAGCCTGAAAGCACATAAGCGTAGCCCTGGTCCGGGAACGCCGCCTGGCTGTCGAATCCGAGCAGCGCGGGTACGCTGAAGTTCACCAGAGACAGGCCACTGATCATCAGTCTTCCGGCATAACTGTCGCTGTAGGGGATATTGGCGTAAAGCGCGGTCAGTACCAGTGCCAGCAGAATCACCACCGGAAGCAGGACCACCAGATACATCCAGCCGCCCCGCAACAGCACTCTCATAGCCACCAGCAGACTGACGGAGATCAGCGCAAACCGGGAATCTGCCAGCACAATCAACAACATGGCCGCGCCGAGAAAAAACAACATGCTTCCCAGTTCCGCCCGCTCTTTCGACAGTCCCCAGGCAGCAAGAATCGTGGCAAAATTACCCAACGATACCGGTTCAAGAAACAGTGACGACACCCGATGATTGTCGAGCAGTCCCGGCAGCAGGGTCCGGCCAATACCATCCGGCCGGATACCGTTCATTTGCAACCGGCTGTCCCGCACATACTCGGTAACCGGTTCGAGGCTTCCTATGCTGACGTAGTACCCGAAAATATTGAACAGGTCGGTAAAGGTGTCGAGCGCCAACAGTTCCAGCAGACCGAAGGCCACCAGCATCACCGCAACGATGCGAAGTCCCTGATCCGCCAGCGCCGTGTCACCGAGATTTCGGCCCAGCCAGTAAAACCAGAGAATGATCAGCAGGTCCCTGAAGACCTTGACATCAAGATGACCGCTCAGCAGCGCCAACAGGCACAACAAGGCACCCGAAAGTGCCATGAAAATAACCACCTGTGGTATCAGCCGTGGCAGAAGCATTGGTATGCAGGCCAGTAATAACAGGACTTCTGCCATTCCTACCATGGCTCTGGATACCGGAAACAACTGTGTGTGGATGAGGCATAACACGGCCTGATAAGTCACGGCTATTACCATGACCGACAGGGCCAGACGTCGGGCCCGGAGCTGGTGGTTCAGAAGCTCTGATGTCATTGCTTTCCCTGGCTCGGCCGGATAACTGACCGCTCAGTGACTGAGCGCCACTCCCACGACCTTGACTCCGATTTCACGCAGTCGGCTGCTGGCCTTTTCGAGCGCCCGCAACGGTGTCACATGTTCTCGCGCCACCAGCAATACTGCACCTGCCCTGGCGGCGACGACCTGAGCGTCGAGGTTTGTTTTCATGGTTGGTGTGTGAATCAGTACCGCGTCAAATTTTCCTGCCAGCCGCTCCATCAACTCCTGATAACGGGTGTGCGCCAGCAACTCCTGCGGATTCGGCGCCTGGGTGCCGCCGTTGAGCAGCCACAAGTCATTGAGCGGAGGGCAGTTGCGGGGAACAGCGGCGGCACGGCCTGCCAGCGCATCCGACATACCGCGGATATTGGGTACCGAAAACAGACTGTGTAATGACGGTTGACGCAGGTTCGCATCCACCAACAGGGTTCGTGCACCCAGCTGGGCAAAAACCACAGCCAGATTTGCGGTCATGTCGCCGTGCCCTGATTCATCATCCACCGCAATCACCGCCAGCGTCCTGTTCTCGGCCTGATTGAAAAACCGCAGCATCAGCTCACTCCGGAGACTTCGCAAAGCCTCAACCCTTGGACTGTCTGGCATGACGGCGGCAATCAGGCGCGGACTGAGGGTGTGATCTTTCTGGGCAACCACCGGGTAGGAAAACTGTCTTGAAAGTATGGTCCGGATATCGTCCGCAGTGACCAGGCCCAGCATCTGGGCCGCCTCTCCAAACCGCAGGCCCTTTTGTTTCTGCAACTGCAGAATGCGCTCAAGATCACCGATTCTGATGACACCGGACTCGATCAGCAGGCGGCCCATAAGCTCTGTTTCTGCAGGAATATGTGCGGATTCTTTCATTAACGGCAGGGCGATATCAGTCATCGTCAGTGAGCTCCCGGATAGCGCGCTTCGGTCTGGGGAAAAGGCAGATATCCCAGTACTGGTAACCCAAGAATTTCCTCCACATCCGCCCGACTTCGAATACGCCGGTTGGTCATTTCCAGCAACAGGGCCAGCCCGACACCAAGCAACAGGCCCAGCGCCACCGACACCACCAGATTCAGCCGGACGTCAGGTGCCGACGGCCTGACCGGAACCATCGCCGGATTCAGCACCGTAACATCGGTTTCCGCCAGCCGGCTCTCCAACTGATTGGCCGAGGCCCTTCCGGCTGCGGAGTTATAAGCTTGCTGAGCCATGTCTACCTCCTGCCGCAACAACTCCAGCTCATCACGCTGGGCATTCAGCTCAAGCACTCTGGCCCGTTGTTGCTCCAGCTGCGCTTCCAGCTCACCGGTCTGGCTTTCAGAAAACTCGGCAGTGGATCGCAAACTGCGGGCCACAATGGCCATTTCCCGCTGCAGACTCTGGCGCAGCGCATTCACCTCAGCCACCGCCTTGCGGTATTCCGGATGATTGAGGCCGTAGCGGGTAGCCAGATCTTCCAGCCTGGTTTCTGCGGTGGTCAGCTGAGACCGCAGGTTCTGGATCACGACGTTATCGGGAACATAAGCCGCCGCTGGCCGCTGGCTCTGGTTGTCGCGAATCTGATCCTGCAAGTGTTCACCCTGTGCAACGACCAGCATCGAGGACAGTTCCTGTAATCGCGATGTTTCAACATCCAGGCGCTCGTCCAGGGCAATGATGCCGTGTTCCTGCTGATAACCTGACAGCTCCCGGTGGGCATCTCTCAGTTTCTGGCGCAATACCGCCATTTGCTGGTCGTACCAGTCGGAAAACCGGCGCGCCGGATCGGTGCGTAACTCAAGGTTGGTATCCATATAGGCTGCCGCCAGGGTATTGGCCATTGCTGCCGCCAGTTCCGGATTGCCACCCTGAACGCTGATTGAAAGTACGTTGCTGTCGCGTCCTCCCGGCGTGACCACCAGATTCCGGGCGAGGGTCGACGTAACCCATCGCTGCGGATCCGCCTCCTCACCCATATCCCGCAGCGCTTCCTGCCGGGCCAGCTCGACGGCGTCTTCAGGCAGGCCTGCATAGACGCGACCAGCCACGTTGCGACTGCGGATAACCTCCACCTGAGTCGCCATATAACCCGAACGGGCTGGCGCGAACTGACCGGTCATCCGGTCCTGGACATTACCGTTGAGAATCAGCTCGGTGGTGGCGGTATACTGTTTTGGCAGATTCAGCGACACCACAAGTGTCAGCAACACACACGAAACCAGAACCAGCAGAATCAACCACCAGCGGGCCAGCAGAATTCGCAGAAGACTCAGTAGACTCATGCCACCACTCCCTCCCGGAGATCGGTTCAGAACAGACTCTCCTTGACGAAGAGGACGTCGCCATCCCGCATCGGGTCGTTCAGTTTGGCGTCAAGCTGAACCACACGCCCATCCGGCTGTTTCCGATAAAGCACCAGTCCGCTGGTTCTCGCCGCCGGCCCGAATCCGCCACTGACAGACAGCGCCTGCATCACATTCAATGGCCGGTTCAGCGGGTAGGTTCCCGGTCGCTGTACCTGACCGTGGACATAAAACTGATCCACCCGTGGCACGTACAGGGTATCGCCGCGACGGAGGGTGATGGGCATGGTGGCCTCGGCACTGCTGTCAAGCAGCTCATCAAGTCGGAACTCCTGCCGGCTCTGGCGTCCGTCGTTACCCGGACGGATCACCACAATACGTTCGCCGCCCTCCTTATTGATGCCCCCGGCCAGTGCCAGCGCTTCGGTAAGGGAGGTAGGGCCGGTCAACGCAACCTGCCCCGGGCTGTTGACCTGGCCCAGAATCGAAATGGTATTGCTACGGTTTTCCTCAACCAGAAGATTAACGTGGGCCCGACGCAGGTAACCGCCCTGCTCCAGCCGGCCTTCAATCATCCGGGCCGCAGCGGGCGGCGTCATACCCGCCACTTCAACCCGCCCCAGCAGGGGCATGGAGATGGTCCCGTCGGCGGCAATGTCGGTACGGGTGGTCAGGTCTTCCTGTCCATACACTGTGATATTCAGGCGATCGCCAGCACCGAGGGCACTTGTTTCGTCAGCGAGGACAGGAAGGGCAAGTATGAAGCTGATGAGCATCAGCCAGAAGGTCCGCAAATACGGTCGTGAAATCATTCCAATCGGTCCCTTGTTGGAGTGGCAGGCATCTATGACAGCATCCGCGTCGTTCTTGATGACCGCCGATGCTGTGTTCTTACAACCAGGCTTGCAAAAGCAGGGCCTGTTTATTGAGAGGGACAGTGCGAGTTGTGCGAGTAGTACTGCAACCGTCCGGCCTACGACTGTCCGATCGGTCAGTATCCGATATCGGCAGGGTCGCTGCAGATCTGCCAGGCGACTTCCTTCTGCTCTGGGTAATGATCTGCAACCGCTATTATGCGCAGTTGCCAGGCGCATCAGCAACCTGTCGCAGTCCTGTATAGGTTAGATCCGAAACGGCCACAACGGTGCTTCAGCAAGTAGCTGGCAGGTGCAGTGTTGCAGTAAGGAACGACCAGAAGGGACGGACAGACCGACCGGAGCGGGCAGCACCCTCCCGGCCAGCCGGCCCGCAGATCATGGGATCAGTGGCTGTTATGCCCTTTTGAGTCACTCATGTCGTCGCCGTCCAGAGACTTCACACGGAGGGTGACTTCCATATCCCCGGCACCCTCGAAGCTCAGGGTCAGTGGTATTTGCTGGCCTTCCTCGATGCCGCTGGTGAGCTGTTCCAGCATAAGGTGGTAACTGTGAGGCTTCAGCTCAACCTTGCCTCCGGCAGGAACAACCAGGCCTTCGCGCAAAGGCTGCATACGCATCACGCCACCTTCTTCAACAGTTTCATGGATCGAAACCCGGGCGGCTTTGGGGGTTTCTCCCCCGATCAATGTGATGTCATCCTCTCCGGAGTTACTGATCACCATGTAGCCCGCGCCCACGGCGGCTCCGGGAGGCGTCGGACGCGACCAGGGATCAGCGATGGTCAGGTCGCCCTGTTCATATTCGCTGGCCATCGCCAGTGACGTTGCGATGGTAATACAGACCGCTGCGGCCAGTGTGATCAGTCGGCTCATAGGTACTCACTTGTGTTTACGTTTATTGAAGGGTCCAGTTTGTCGTCCCGTAAACAGGATGACAAGTGACCCTTCTGTGATAAATTGTCGCAATTCGCGGGCTGGGGCCAGATTTATCGGCTAAAATCCGCTAAACAGGTCATCCAGATCAGAAAGTTTCCGATAAGGCTCCACCATCATGTCCAGACTGGTCAAAACCGTCGATCCCGAAGGTTTGCTTGAATACTCTGTCGTCTTCAATGACCGCTCATTGAATCACATGTCCGTCGTGTTTCAGCAAGTGATGAAAGATATCTCTGGCACCCTGAAACAAGTCTATAACGCCGACGCTACCGCGGTGGTGCCCGGCGGTGGCAGCTTCGGAATGGAAGCGGTGGCCCGCCAGTTTGCCAGTGACCAGCACTGCCTGGTAATCCGCAATGGCTGGTTCAGTTACCGCTGGAGCCAGATTTTTGACATGGGCCGTATTCCTGCCAGCTGCACGGTCATGAGGGCAACCCCGACCACCAGCGCAGAGCAGTCCCCGTGGCAGCCACCCGCCCTTGACGAGGTTGTAGCCACCATTCACCGGGAACGCCCCGCTGTGGTTTTTGCTCCCCACGTGGAGACCGCTGCAGGGGTGGTTCTGCCGGATGACTATCTGCGTGCGGTAGGTGAGGCCGTGCGCGCAACCGGGGGCCTGTTTATTCTGGATTGTGTGGCATCCGGCGCCCTCTGGGTCGACATGAAGGCCTGTCATGTAGATGTGCTGATCAGCGCACCACAGAAAGGCTGGAGCGCCTCACCCTGTGCCGCCCTGATCGGCCTCAGCGACAGAGCCATGGCGAGACTGGCACAGACCACCAGCAGCAGTTTTGCCGCTGACCTGAAAAAATGGCGGCAGATCATGCAGTCTTATGAAGACGGCAGCCACGCCTACCATGCCACCATGCCAACGGACACCCTGCTGATCCTGCGCGATGCCATGGCTGAAACCGTTGCTACCGGACTGGATAACGTCAAGCAGCACCAGCAAATGCTGGGCCGGGAGGTGCGCCAGCTGTTCGCCAGCGAGGGTTTCCAGAGCGTTGCGGCCCCGGGCTTTGAAGCCGCTTCGGTGGTCGTCCTGCATACCGAAAACGCTGATCTGCACAACACCAGCCTGTTCCGGGCTCAGGGCCTGCAAACAGCGGCCGGCGTGCCGCTGATGTGCGATGAACCTGACCATTTCCGGACCTTCCGGGTAGGCCTGTTCGGACTCGAAAAACTCAACAATACCGAACGGACTGTCGATGAATTGCGCAAGGCTCTGAATGCGATCAGGGCCGGAGGTCAGTAACCAATGACCAGGCCGCAGCGGTTGAGGTTTTCATTCCGGTTTCTGGCTCTGCTGGGACTGATGGCAGCCCCCCTCTTCGCGGTCTCCGCCGACAAAGGCTTTGGCATCGAAATCGCCCCGTTTGTGGGTTACCGGATGGGCTCCGGCATTGATATTGTGACCGCCGGTGCTGAATCCCGTGGCCGGCTCCGGTTTGACGACGGCGAAAGCCTGGGCGTGGTCATGAACGTTGACCTGAAGCAGCCGGGCAAACAGGCCGAGCTCTACTTCGCGCGACAGGACACCACGGCGTATACCTCTGACGCCTTCCTGGAACCGGATATCCGTGCTATCGATGTCGTCATCTACCAGCTCCAGTTCGGCGGGCTCTACTTTCCTGGCGGCAAATCCACCGGGGGATTTGCCTCCGGGGTGGCCGGCGTTACCCATCTGGAGCCCAGGAACAGCGACTATCGTACCCATCACCGGGCATCCATTGCCCTTGGCGCGGGCTACAAGTTCGCGCTTACGGAACATTTGCTGGTTCGGCTGGACCTGCGAGGAATCTATACCGCTCTCGACTCTGGTGGTTCGGTGTTCTGTTCCGGCGGCTGCACCGCCCGTTTCGAGAGCAGTGGCTTTTTTCAGGCAGAAGCCGGGGCGGGCCTGGTGGTCCGGTTCTGAGCATCGCAGCCCTCCCCCATTCCGGTGCCGCTGAAATATTTGGAACGAATGTGAAACTGGTCCACTTGCAGTGCCAGAACGTGAAAGCTTCGGAAAACGCCCGGCAGTAACGTGCAACATACTGAAAGGTCCAATGGTGGGCATTAAAGTCCGGTTGTTCCTGCTCACCAGGAGATATGTCTGCGCCTGCTGTCTGCTCAGACAAGGTTCTGAACCAGAACGCGCGACTGCCTCCGGATCAGCACATTACTCAGTCGAGCACCACAGTGCCCTGATCCTGTTCACGAAGGGGGTCATACCGAAAAAGCCGGAAGGTTAGTTGGCCTGAACACCGGGCTCTGTCACTGAGCCCGGTGTTCATTTTTGCCCTGACCAGCCTTTTGTCCACGGAAGACAGAAGCGACAGATAAACAATGAGCGCCAATAATAATTATATCTGCGCCTGCCCGACAACAGCGCCGAAACTCTACATCTGGCAACGGGAACTCCTGTTTCTGGCGACCACCCGGAGCCGGTACAGGGCACACCGCTCGGTTCAGGAAAAGCTGATCCTTTGTCTGGAAGGTTCCCTCTCCGTGCAACTTGCTGACGGCAGTCGGGTTCACACCGGCAGCTGTCTCGTCCCAACCGGCGTAGAAATTGATGACGACACGATCAACATCAGCAACACTGTCATTGCGATCTGTTTTCTCGCGCCATTTTCCCAGGACTATCCGGCACTGGCCAGCCTGATGACCGCTGTTGCGCCCGGTGTCTACATTGATCACCCCAATGAGCAGGAACTGATTCAGACCTTGCTCCAGGTCCGCGATGGTCCCGAGCTGCCGCCGGATGAAACCTATGATCTGACCAGAACCCGGATCATACCGCCCGATGTCAGCAACCTGGTTTTTCGACAGTTTGACCAACGGGTACTGGAAGTTGCCAGAATCCTGAGTTCAACCATTAGCGAGAACCTGACCCTGGGTGAATTGGCCGACACTGTAAACCTGTCCGAATCCCGACTGGAAAAACTGTTCAAGGATCAGGCCGGGATACCCATTACCCAATACCGGCTGCGATACCGGCTGTTCGTGGGCGCGCTGCTGCTGGCCCAGGGACACTCCGTCACGGATGCGGCGCTGGCGGCGGGGTTTTCCAATTCGGCACATTTTTCACGCTCTTACAGCGCAACCAACGGACTTGCGCCCTCCACCACCTTTCTGAAACCGCCCTACCTGAAAACCTTTGTTGACGAAAAAGTGCTGGCATCCATGGCCGGCATTCTGAACACCCAAACCGATGACAATCCGGTCTGAGGCTACCCGGAATCTCCTGCGCGCAGAAACCGGGACCTGAATCAGAGCTCGTCAAAGAGTACACTGTAGCGGCATGCACAACGTCTTCAGGATCCCATGGCTACATTGATCACACTCTCCAGCGCCGTCGAACTGGCCGACTGGGAAGTCGACATTACCCAGATTCGCGCCCAGGGTGCCGGCGGCCAGAACGTCAACAAGGTGGCTTCCGCGGTCCACCTGCGTTTTGACATCCCCCATTCCAGCCTGCCCCCCTTTTACAAGGAACGGCTTCTGGCCCTTTCGGATCAACGCATCAGCAAGGACGGCGTGCTGATCATCAAGGCACAGTCGTTCCGGACCCTGGAGCTGAATCGGGACGATGCGCTGAATCGCCTGAAAGAGTTGATACAGGAGGCCGTCAAACCCCGCAAGGCCCGGCGCGCTACCAGACCCACCAGGGGTTCCCAAAGGCGGCGGGTAGACAATAAAACCCAGCGTGGGCAGATCAAGGCCATGCGCGGCAAAGTGGACACCTGATACCGCCGCTGGCTTTACCGGACGCCCTGAACCCGGGGCAAACCGAAGGCCTGCGGGTACTGGCGCAGCATGAAGATGGCCACCAGGTCGTAAACCCCATGCCATACCATTACCAGCAGCAGACTTCCGGAGTGCCAGTAGGCCACGCCCAGGACAAATCCCAACAGCGTCGCCATGGCAAAATAGGCCCAGGACAGGAAGTGAACCAGGCCAAATACCACCGCCCCCACCAGAATGCCTGCCACCAGGTAGCCGGCGTCGGCCAATCCGCCCTGAATCACCGCCCGGAACAATAACTCCTCGCCAGTTCCGGCCAGCGCCGCAAGACCCATCAGTACGGGCCAGGAATAGCTGCGGGTAAACCGGTGCAGATCCCTCATGTGCTGCCTGAGCACGGGCACCTGAAACAACGGCAGCAACGTCATGATATAAAGCAGACCCCAGGTCATGACCCCACCCAGGGTACCCGAAAGCAGGGCAGCCAGTAGCGACAGGCCATCATTGCGAACCGGAATGCCAAAAGCCCACAAAGCGCCGAGGGCAACCAGTAAAATGGCTCCCTGAAACCCCAGCGCCAGCAAGGGCGATACCCGTCCGGAATGATTGATCGCCATAGAAATTCCAGCCGCTACTGCGGCGTTACACGCAGAATGCGACCGTTGGCATTGTCGGTGAGCAGGTACAGGGCGCCATCAGGGCCCGTGCGGACGTCGCGGATGCGCTCGTCCAGTTCCTCGAACAGGCTTTCCACATCCCTTGCCATGCCACCGGTTTCCTGGTCAAAGGAAACCCGGTGTACCCGTCTTGACGCCAGCGCCCCCACCAGCAGGTCTCCCTGCCACTGCGGGAACAGAGCTCCGGTGTAGAGCGCCATCCCGGAGGGGGCGATGGACGGCGTCCAGTGCAGACGTGGCGGCTCCATGGCTTCCCGTTCGGTAAACGGCGTAATGCGAGCGCCGGTGTAGTCCAGACCGTGGGTGGTTACCGGCCAGCCGTAATTTTTGCCAGCTTCAATGACATTGATTTCGTCACCACCACGGGGACCGTGTTCATGGGCAATCAGCCGGTCGTGATGTTGATCGTAGACCAGACCCTGAATGTTGCGGTGGCCATAGCTGTATAGTTCTGGGCGGACGCCTGTCTGACCGACGAAGGGATTGTCAGCCGGCACCGAACCGTCGGCGTTCAGGCGCACCAGGGCGCCGATGTGACTGCCGGTATTCTGGGCCTCCTCCCGGTAATCAAAGCCGTCGCCCAGACCGAGAACCAGGGTTCCGTCTGCCAGCCAGGCCACCCGGCCGCCGTAATGAGCGTTGCCGGTTTTGGCCGGTTGTGCCCGGAATACCTCCGTCACCTGCTCCAGAGCGCCATCCACCAATTTGCCCCTGGCCAGACAGGTATGATTGGCGCGGGTGGTGCCGCAGGCGTAGCTCAGATAAATCGTCTGGCTGTCTGCAAAGTCCGGGGCCAGTACAACGTCGAACAATCCGGCCTGTCCTGAAGCAAATACCTCCGGTACCCCGGATACCGGCTCCGTCAACAGATCTCCCTTGGCCGCTGTTCTCATGGCTACCAGCCGCAGCCGACCCGGGCGCTCGGTAACCAGGAGCCGGCCATCGGGCAGAAAGGCCAGGGACCAGGGGTGTTCGAGGCCATCGACAACCGTATCTACCTGATAGGACGTGGCCGATTGCGCAAGAGCGCCATGCTCCGGTGCCAGCAAGCTGCCCGTCAGGACCAGTACCGTCACCGCAACAGATGGGCCTGAACGGTGTTTATGCCCGTTAAGCCAGGCGAAGAGCCAGCCTGAACATCCGGCCACCGCCAACAGCAGCAGGGTACCGCCAATACCGCGGGATGCGGCGATCAGCGTAGGCATGGGCGCAAGGGCGTTAACCAACAGGAAAGTGAGCCACAGCCCCGAGGCTGCCGCCAGCGCACAGACCGGCGTCCGCCACCGGATCAGCACGCGACGGGTAACCAGCATGGCAATAGTCTGAGACACCAGAAAACTGCAGCCGAAGACCACCGCGTAGATCGGGGCAAAGTTGACCAGGTCCTGCAGGCTGGTCTGAACCTGCAGGCCCGGAGAAATCTCCACACCCAGCTGCCGCAATGCCTCCATGTTCAGGTGGGTCTGAATCAGGCTGCCAGCAATCACGCCCGCCAGCAGCGCCAGCACGAAGGCCACGGTCGACGCCAGCCAACCTTTTTTATCAGTCATGTTGCGGTCCCCACCGAGGTTAGTCCTGCCAGATTACAGCGACACTAATGAACCTGACAGCGGAACACAACTGCTATTGCAGAGCTCCTGAACCCGCTTCCATGCTCAGCACTGAAAGGATTTCCTGCTCAGATCCCGCTCATCCCGATACTGGATGCGTGCGGTATTGAAGTTCAGGTCCACAAACAGATGGCGACACTCGAGTCGTTGGAGTAATTCAGCTCGAAGCGGCCCTCAAAGGCCGGATAACCCGAGCGAAACCGCATCAGCGTCAGCAGTCGTTCAACCACCGGCTGGGTGGTCGCGTCTGCCGCCTCCTCCAGGGTGTAGCTGTGGCGATTGATATCCCGGGGTTCGCCGGTTTTTGCCAGCAGTTCCTGATCATTGCAGCCGGCCAGCAAACCCACGTAGTAAACCTGCGGAATACCAGGGGCGAAGAACTGAATGGCACGGGCCGCAATATAGGCGTCGTCATTGCGCATCAGCGCATCGTAAAACGTACAGGTGAGCTGGTAGATGGATCCGACACTGTGAATATTGGCTGCGGAGCGTCGCAGGATCGGGTCAGCACTGCGGGCATCAATGTTGTCAATCAGGCTGCGAATGGCCTCTTCCGGCAGAACCCCTTCCACATCCGGAATACAGATGCCGTCGTGGGTATCCAGCACGGTGATCTGATTGCGTGGACACATCCGCAGCCAGTTCTTGAGATACACGCTGTTGGCGTCCAGCAGCGAGTAGAGCACCAGCGGTGGCAGGGCAAAACCATAGGGGCGCATATCCCGGCGGGCGATGGCGTATTGGTAGCTGGTATGGTCGTGGACTTCCGGCAGGCACTCGGCACCGTG
>NZ_CAXBDN010000074.1:0-16159 GCF_963974375.1 uncultured Marinobacter sp. | reverse complement strand
ATCGACACCACCACCGGCATATCGGCGCCACCGATAGCCATGATCAGATGAATCCCCAGGGCCGCCGCAATCAACGTCATGACGATCAGCGCCAGCACCCCCACGGCCATGCTGTCGGTGCCCAGGAACCAGGCCCCCAGCAAAACGCAGGCAACGATGGCCGCCAGATTCATCCAGTGGCGACCCGGCAGCGTCAGTGCCTTGCTGTCGATACGACCATCCAGCTTGCCGCAGGCCACCAGCGATCCGGTAAAGGTGACCGCCCCGATAAACACGCCGACAAAGACCTCGACCAGTTTGATGGTGTGCTCTGCGCCAAAGGTTGCCCGCAGGGGCTCGATATAGCCGGAAAAACCCACCAACACCGCCGCCAGACCCACGAAACTGTGCAACAACGCCACCAGTTGCGGCATCTGGGTCATTTCCACCCGGTTGGCGATAGGAATACCTATGGCGGCACCCAGCAGCACTGCCACCACAATGGCCGTGATACCGGTATCACCCACGGCGGCCAGGGTCGCCCCGACCGCAATCACAATACCGGCGACACCGAACCAGTTACCCCGGCGGGCAGACTCCTGGTGACTCAGGCCACCAAGGCTGAGAATAAAAAGAACGCTGGCCACCACATAGGCCACACTCACAAGTCCCGGACTCATCCACATAATCTTCCCCTTATTTCCGGAACATCTTGAGCATGCGATGGGTCACCCGGAAGCCACCCCCCACGTTGATGCTGGCAATCAGCACCGCCACAAACGCCATGATACTGACCGCCAGACTCTCCGCCTGGGCAAGGTGCAACATCGCGCCAATCACGATAATCCCGCTGATGGCATTGGTGACGCTCATCAGTGGTGTGTGCAGTGAGGCCGTTACGTTCCAGATCACCTGCCAGCCAATAAAGCAGGCCAGTACAAACACCGTAAAGTGGCGCAGGAAACTCTCTGGCGCGTAGGCGCCGACGCCATACAACGCCGCAGCGGTTACCAGCAACAACCCCCCCTTGCCAACCCAGCTCCGTGCCCGGGCCTTTTTCAGGGCAGCCTGTTTGCTGGCCGCCGATGGCTCTTCCGTTCCGGGTGGTGGCGCAGGATTGACAGGTGCTGCGGGCTGAGGTGGTGGCCAGGTCACATCGCCCTCATGGCTGACCGTGAGGCCCCGAATGACATCGTCTTCCATATTCACCAACGGCTGACCGTCTTTTTCGGGCGTCAGATCTGTCAGCAGGTGCATCAGATTGGTGGCGTAGAGATCACTCGCCACCTTGGCCATGCGGCTTGGCAAATCGGTGTATCCGATAATGGTAACGCCGTGGTGTTCCGCCACTTTACCCGGTTCAGTCAGCTCGCAGTTGCCGCCCCGCTCTGATGCCAGATCCACAATCACACTGCCGGGTTTCATGGACCGGACCATGTCTTCGGTGATCAGCTTGGGGGCAGGACGACCCGGAATCAGGGCCGTGGTTATGATGATATCCACTTCTCTGGCCTGTTCGGCAAACAGGGCCATCTCCGCCTTGATGAACTCATCGCTCATCTGCCGGGCATAGCCACCACCGCCGCTGCCGTCCTCATCACTGAAATCCAGCTCCAGAAATTCGGCGCCCATGCTTTCAACCTGTTCGCGCACTTCCAGGCGGGTATCAAACGCCCGCACTACAGCGCCCATACTGTTGGCGGCACCAATGGCCGCAAGACCGGCAACACCAGCACCAATCACCATGATTTTCGCCGGCGGCACCTTCCCCGCAGCCGTCACCTGGCCGGTAAAAAACCGCCCGAAGCGGTTGGCGGCCTCCACCACGGCCCGATAGCCGGCGATATTCGCCATGGCACTCAGGGCATCCATTTTCTGGGCGCGGCTGATTCGTGGCAGGCTGTCGATTGCAAAGGCTGTGATCTGGTTCTCTGCCAGTTTTTCCAGCAGCTCAGGATTCTGCGCAGGCCAGAGATAGCTCACGAGGAACGAACCCTTTTTCATCAGGTCTGCTTCGTGGCTGGCCAGTTTCGGATGCTCCATGGGAGCACGAACTTTCAGGATAAAATCGGATTCAGACCACAGGCTGCGGGTGTCCACTGCGATCGCAGCTCCGGAGGCCCGGTAGGCTTCGTCGTCGTAATGGGCAGACATCCCGGCGCCGGACTCAACCACCACCTCGTAACCCAATTTGATCAGTTTGAGAACGGACGAGGGCGTCGCTGCCACCCGTCGTTCATCTTTGAAAATCTCGCGGGGAATGCCAAGCTTCATAGTCGCTGTATTCCTGGTCATAACATTCAACACTGCCCGGAACGGGCCGTGAACCGGCCGTTCCGGGCACCTTCACCAATCTGTCGGTCAGTAACGGAGACGGGGCGCTAGCTGCCCGGGCGAAGTCTCCACTTCAATGTAGACGGTATCCGGAGGATCACAACCCTTCGATTTACCTGAGGTTACAAACTTTAACGCATTTGAAGTGGAAGCAAACTTCGGTGCGAACTAACGTAGGTGAAGGTTTTTTGATCAACGCCTGCAAGCCAGCGAAACCGGTCATGGAACCGTCAAGCCCTTAACAAAAACAACAAGCCGACAGGTGCTGACAGAGGACTTGCCGGCAAAAACCAAAGGACACCGTGATGCCAGCACCGGTCAATCATCTGGAAGAAAGACTCCAGGACAGCAGCGAGCTACTCACCGATATACTGCCGGCGGCTATAACGCTGGCCATGATGTTACGTCACCGTTCGATGGCAACCTGGTTGCGCACGGAGCTTGATGGCTACACGGACGATGCGGCGCTGCCGGCCTGCCGCCAGAATATTCCGGGGCACATTGTTGCCAAATCGCCGCAGTACGGATGGATTCCGGCACCGGTCAATGACAAGCAGACCCAGGAATACGCCCGGGTATCCGTTACCGAGGGTATCCGGGATATCGAAGCCTTCTGCCTGAGTTGCAAAAAGGGCAGCGGCAAACAGGTGGCACTGGCCCCCGAACCGATGAAAGAACTGCAGAAACACATCAACCTGACCGCGCAACTGGCGATTACAGTCAACCGCGAGACCTATTCAGGGGTGGTCAGGATTACCCGGGGTGCCTTGTACTTCTGGGCGACGTCACTGATCGAACTGGGCATGGGGGGTGAACGTAATTCTTTCAAGGACGCCGACAAGTCACTGGCCGCAACACTGGATACTCCCGAACGCTTTCTTGAAATGGCCGTTGAAAACGCCAGCCAGTTGCCTGTGCCGGGGGTCCGGGAATCCGGTTTCTTTGAGAGAATGTTCAGCCGGGCGGGCTAACCCTTCAGCAGCAGCAAAGCCAGTGCGACGGCGACAATCAGCAACACCAGGCCCCGGGCCAGGGACTCGGTCCTGTGGCCGGGCGCCGGCATGGTCGCGGCAGGCACTGACGAAGCCTCGTACTCGTCAATTATCTGCCTGGCAGTAAAAACATCGTCGTCTTCCACGTGGACATTGGTAAACCCGGCGGCCCCGATATCGCCCATGGCGCCCTGCAGGTAGTGTCCACCGACACTGGCTTCGATTCCCCGGGAGTGAAGCATACCGGCGACAATATGTGCTTCGGTCAGATCACCCGCCCGGTAAACAATCTGCATGGTGGTCAGTCAAGCCGGCGGGCACGGGACAGCCGGCTCTGCCAGTATGGGCTGGAAAGGGACGATTCGGTGACACCCGCCGAGGTGGAGGCATGAACAAAGCGGCCGTTACCCATGTAGATGCCCGCGTGTTGTTCTTTACCACGAATCCGGAAAAAGACCAGATCCCCCTGCCTGACCTGATCCCTGCCAACCGCCTGGCCCGCCGAGCGTAACGCCGAGGTTGTACGCGGTAGCTGAAGCCCGTAGGCCTCACGATAGGCCGTCTGAATAAATCCCGAACAATCAAAGCCGGAGGCCGTAGTGCCGCCGTACCGATAAGGTGCCCCCTCATAACGGGAGAAGACCTGCCATAACGGGTCATTCGACACCGCTGACCGTTCCGGCACCGGGCTGTAGGAACCGGTTTTATGTTCCGGAGGATGTCCTGCGCAGCCCGCCATAAGTGCCACAAAAATCATGGTCAGGGCCATGGGACCGCGCCTGATCCGGGTCAGTTCTTGCACCCGCTGGATAAAAAACCTGACCATAAATGCACCACTCACAATACGGACTCGATTTTATTACTCTATACGGCGCCAGCCGTTTTGTCAGGTTACGTACCAGCTGAGCGTCAAGACCTGATCCCTGTCTCGCACTCCGGGTTACAGTTTCAGATTTTGTGACCGGCCTCCAACGCCGGGCGTTCGCTAGAGCTCTTCAAAACCGGGCTGGCCATATAATCCATGGAATCGAAGACACCTCGCGCAGGAAAATCATCGTGTTCAGACGCAAGCCCAAATCTTGCCCAGCCTCTGTCAATACCGGAACCCGCCTGCGCCAGGTAGAAATTCCTGCTGACGCCGTGCGGATCGGCATGCAGGTCATCAAGCTGGACCGGCCCTGGGACGAAGTGCCCATGCTTTTCCAGCAGTTTGTGGTGGCAGATACCGAACAGCTCGATATTCTCCGAAAATTCTGTCTGGGGGTCACGGTCGAGTTCAGCGAAGATCAGTATCGGTTGCACGTGCGCCATGGCAACCAGCCTTCAGCAATTACCCGGGCCACCCACCAGGAATATAAAACCGTCGCCGAAGAGCTCCCCAACGCCCGCTTGCGTTACAGCGAGGCCCTGTCCTTCATCGACGACCTGCTGGATGACGTTGCCGAGGGCCGTGATATCAGCCTTGAAGACGCGGGGGATGTGGTCCGCCACTGTGTCGTCAGCATCATGGCAAATCCCAACGCCATGTTCTGGCTGACCCGGATACGTCATCAGGATACCTACACTGCTGAACACTGTTTGCGGGTGGGCATTCTCGCCATAACCTTCGGCCGGTTTATGGACATGCCCGAGGCAGACCTGGAAACCCTGGGACTCGGCGGCATACTTCACGACGTCGGCAAAATGCGCATACCACATGCGGTGCTCAACAAACCCGCTGCCCTGAACCGGGACGAGTGGCAGCTTATCCGTTCCCATCCGATGGAAGGTTTCAATCTGCTGGGCTCCCACCACAAGCTGGACCCGGTGGTCCGGGACGCCGCTCTGTCACATCATGAACGCATGGATGGCGGCGGGTATCCCAACGGCCTTGCCGGCTCTGCGATCAACCGGTTTACCCGGATGATATCAATCGTAGACGCCTACGACGCCATCACCAGCGATCGCGCCTACAGGAAAGGACTGACCAACGCCGATGCCCTGCGCATCCTCTACGAGGACAGCGGCAAGCATTACGATGGCGAGCTGGTGGAAGCGTTTATCCGCATGGTGGGGGTCTACCCACCCGGCAGTGTGGTGCAACTCAATTCCGGTGAAATCGCGGTCGTACTGTCAATCCTGCCGGACCGCAAGCTCTACCCTACCGTCGAACTGGTCGCGGATGCAGCGGGCCGGCCCTGCCCACCGCGGGTTCTGCGCCTGTCGAGTCAACCGCTTAACCCTGAGGGCAAGCCCTACAGCATTGCCAGGGCGCTGCCCGATGGCAACCATAACTTTGATCTGGAACAGCATATCGAGAAATACGGAGGCAGCCGCCCCATCCGTCCCGAAGCCATCCGCGCCCGGACACCAACTCACCCCAACTAGTGTCCCGCAAACCCCTGTGTCAGGTCAGTGCACCATTAATGATGGCCCTTAACTCCTGCCGTACCGGGTAGGAAGACGAAGGAATCAGCTGGGTCATGAATATCATCACCAGCTCCTCTTGCGGATCCACAAAGAAATTGGTGCTGGCCAGGCCACCCCAACCGTACTCTCCCACCGAGCCACAGGTGTGGGATTTGGCTACATCGGTTTTCACAGATACCCCGAGCCCGAAGCCATTACCGGCATAGGGTGTCTCACTGAACGGCCCTACCGACAGGCCCGGCAGATCCTGATTGCCCGGCAGATGGTTCAGGGTCATGAACTCCAGGGTCTTGCGCCCGATAATGCGCTTGCCATCAAGCTGTCCGCCCTGACACAAAGCCTGGGCAAACCGGAAATAGTCATCGATGGTCGAGACAAGCCCCGCTCCACCGGCCAGAAAACCGGGAGCGGAACGATAGCGGGAGGTTTCCGGATCATCCATCAGCTTCATGGTATCCCCCGGCTGGTAAAGGTAGCAGGCAGCAAAACGCTCCAGTTTCTCGTCCGGCACGCGGAAACCGGTATCCACCATGTCCAGGGGGCCGAAAATATGCTCATCAAAGTAGTCATCAAGGGACTGACCCGACAACAACTGGACCAGATACCCCAACACATCCGTGGATACAGAGTAATTCCAGGCGGTCCCCGGTGAAAATTCCAGAGGCAACTCGGACAAACGCTCGATCAGCAGATCCAGTGTCATATCGCGACCGCCATCCAGCTTCAGCTCCCGGTATGCCGCATCCACATTGGTCCGGTTCATGAATCCGTAGGTCAGGCCTGACATGTGGGTGAACAGGTCACGGATGGTCATGGTGGTTGTAGCCGGAACTGTCAGGAAATCGGGATAGACACCGCTTTGATACACCCGCAGGTTTTTCCAGGCCGGAATGTATTTGTGGACCGGATCGTCCAGCAGGAACTTGCCCTGCTCATACAGCTGCATCATGGCGATGGCGGTGACCGGCTTGGTCATGGAATAGATGCGGAAAAGCGTATCTCTCTGCATTGGCTTGTTACGCTCCACATCCATCAGTCCCAGCGCTTTGACGCAGGCAATCTCACCGCGTCTGGCAACCAGTGTGAGCGTACCCGGAAGCTTGCCGGTATCGATATAGTTCTTTTGCAGATAGGTATCGAGGTTGTTCAGCTGATCCTGGGACAGGCCAGCAACGACGTTGTTCGAAGACATCTGGAAGCCTTTATCTGATGGGCGGATTGCCAGCGGCGAACTCCGGTGGTCCGGACGTTCGCCTCAGGGAGACGCCTAAGAGTATAGCCCCAGGCTGACCCTGAAAACACCCGGCGCCAACGGCCAGTACCGGCTGGGCTCACTGGTTCCGGGCCGCAACCAACTCTGGCTGATCAGATTCCTTCTGATGTGTTATGGCTGAAGCACCACAGGGAACGTCAGCGTTGAAGGCATCTTTCTGACTCATCCAAAAGGACGAACCATGACCAATCACGTTGAAATCGACCCTGAGCGATCGCTGGGGCACTCGGACAGGAAACCGGGAGCCGAAGCTCAAGAATCCTGACAGGTACCCAAAGCTTCAGGGCCGACCCATCGTGAGATCAACGAAAGGCCTCCACCAGCCCGACCACGCTGACCAGCAGCAATACGCTTCCCAGGACCTGGAAGAAGATGGGGGTTTCGGCTTTGAGCATGCGCTCATGAACCTTCAGCCCGATCACATGGCCCACCGCTGCGCAGGGCAACAACCACACGTGATGAATCAGCTGCAGGTCAACACCCACCCACACAAATGCTGCCAGCTTGATCAGTACAAGAATGAACCACAGCGCAAACAGGGTGTCCCGCAGCTTTTCTTTCGGTAATTGCTGCGCAGCCACGGCAATGACCAGGGGCGCGCCGATCAGGGAGGTACCACTGATATAGCCGCCCAGCATCAGGAAGACCGTGTCCACCGTTTTGCTGTTGCTGCGAAAGGGCCGGTTCAGAATGTAAGACACCGAGTACAACGCGACAATCACGAAAATAATCCCGCTGAGAATCTGCGGAGGCAGGGTGAACAGCCCCAGTACGCCAATCATCTTGGGCACGATCATAATGGCCATCAGCCGGCCCAGGTAGCGCCAGTCCACAGTACCCTCAGCCGGGCTGCCTGCCGGCGCCCGCTTGCCGGTCCTGCGGTTGTTCATCCAGATGGTCAGCGCCGAAAATACCAACAGATGAATGGCAATGATGGGCAGGAAGACCAGGGGCTGGTTCAGCACCAGCAGCAGGAAAGGCAGTGACAGCACGGCACCACCGAATCCCAGACCGGAGCGAACAAAGCCGCTCCAGATAAAGATCAGGCCAATCAGGACATATTGATACAACTGCAGATCAGACATGAGTCAGGGGCATCATCCGGAACATGAGGTGGCTGATGATACCGGCTTGAACGTAAGATGGAAGGATCGCCGGTTACCGCAGGCAAGAGGACAATCCGGCAATGGGTCTTTATAGTGTTCCGAGACGTACTACCGGGTTGTCACGTCATCGGACAGTCCTTCGATGACGCTTGCATCAACTCGTGTTACGACATCCATCGTTGTTTCACCCTCAATAAGGAGACGTGAATGAAAGTCGTCAATCTGCGCAGCCCCGGTGGGCTCGACAAGCTTGAATTCAACACCGCCGCCGACCCCGGGGCGCCCGGGCCCGGGGAACTGCGGGTGCGCATCCATGCCAACTCGCTGAATTTTCACGATTATGGCGTGGTTTCAGGACGTATTCCTGCGGCTGACGGCCGCATCCCCATGGCGGACGGCGCGGGCGTGGTGGAAGCAGTTGGCGACAACGTCTCCGGGTTTGCGGCAGGAGACCAAGTGGTCTCCACCTTCTTTCCTGACTGGCTGGAAGGCCCGGCACGCATCGACAACTTCTCCACCACACCGGGTGATGGCGTCGACGGCTACGCCAGTGAGTATGTGGTGCGTCCGACCAACTGGTTTACCCGGGCTCCGCAAGGCTACAGTCATGCCGAAGCCGCTACCCTGACCACCGCCGGACTGACGGCCTGGCGCTCGCTGATCGTGGACGGTGGCCTGAAAGCCGGCGACACCGTGCTTACGCTGGGTACCGGGGGCGTTTCCATTTTTGCACTGCAGTTCGCCCGCATGATGGGGGCCACAGTAATCGCCACCTCCTCTTCCGACGCAAAGCTGGAGCGTCTGAAAGAGCTGGGCGCCGCCCACACCATCAACTACACCCGGGATCAGCAGTGGGGCCAGACCGTGAAGGACCTCACCGATGGCCGTGGTGTCGACCATGTAATCGAAGTTGGCGGCCCCGGCACCCTGCCCCAGTCCATCGAAGCGGTGCGTATCGGTGGCCACATTTCACTGATCGGGGTTCTGACCGGGCGCGCCGGAGAGATTCCCACCGCCCGGCTGATGGCCAAACAGGCGCGGCTGCAGGGCCTGATTGTGGGCAGTCGCCGCCAGCAGCAGGAAATGGTGGCTGCCATTAATGCCAACGGTATGCGTCCGGTCCTGGACCGCTCGTTTGCGCTGGATGATATGGCCGCCGCCTTCAACCATGAAATTTCCGGCAAGCACTTCGGCAAGATCTGCCTGGAGTTCTGAGGAGTTACTGATGCACAACCTGACCATTGATATTGTTTCGGACATAGCCTGCCCCTGGTGTGCCATTGGCTACGCCAGGCTGGAAAAAGCCATGGCAGAACTCAAGGGCGAAATGGACTTCGATATTCGCTGGCATGCCTTCGAGCTCAATCCCGGCAGTTCCGGCCATGGTCTGCCGATTCTGGAGGCCCTGAGCCGCAAGTACGGCCGCAGTCCGGAAGAAATGGAGGCCGCCCAGAGCAATATGATGGCCATTGCCAAAGACCTGGGGCTCAACTTCACCAGAATGCAGGAACGGCTCACCAGCAACACCTTTGATGGCCATCGCCTGATCAAGTGGGCCGATGAGCAGGGCAAGGCGACCGAGATGAAAATGGCCTGCTTTGACGCCTATTTCGGCCATGCCGAGCAAATTTCAGATCCCGACATACTGGTGCGCTGCGCCGAGAGCGTTGGCCTGGACGGGGAAGAGGCCCGGGCAGTGCTGGCGTCAGACCGCTACGCCCAGGTAGTGCGGGATGACGAGGCCACCTACCAGCAGGCGGGGGTCAGCGCCGTACCGGCGTTCGTTGTCAACGGCAAGTACATGATTTCCGGCGCTCAGGAACCGGATACGCTGGTGCGTTCGTTCCAGCAGATCGTACGCAAGAGCTGACTTCGCCCGGCATCAGCTCAATCGCTCAACCTTCGCCATCAGGTGGCGCCAGCCGATGGGCAACTGCGCTTCAAGGGAATCCAGTAACGGATCCCTGGGGTGCAGGGATTCGAACGGCTGGCGGCTGGCAAACAGAACCGTATTGTTGCTGCGACTGGTGAACTTCAGCAATACCGAAAACTGACCCCGCAGCTGACGAAACAGGGTGCCGTCCGGATCCGGCGGGCGATGATAGTTGATGGCGAGCCAGCCCGCGGGTGACAGGGCCCGGGTACACTGTTTGAGAAACCGACGCTGAGCCTGGGCCGGACTCATCCGGTCGGCACCGTACATATCCGCCAGAATCAGATCGGTACCGCCCTCCTCCATCTGCTCCAGAGCGTTACGGGCGTCCGCGATGGTCACCCTGACACGAGTGGATTGCGGCAAACTGAAAAACTCCCGGGCCACCTCCAGCACCTCACGTCGCAGTTCGACGGCATGTAGCTGACATTCCGGCAACAGGTGGTGCAAACCGCTGACCATCACCCCACCCCCCAGCCCCAGCACCGTCACATGAGCCGGCTTTGCAAACGCCACCGGCAGCATCATGGCCCGGTTGTATTCGTGTACCGGCAACCAGGGTCGTTTCAGATCGATTTTGCTTTGTTCAAACAGGGAGTCGAATCTCAGCACCCGGTGCTTGCGGTAATCCACGATCTGGATGGCGCCCATGGAGTCAAAGGCTTCATGGATCACCGTTCCCTGGGAAGACAGACGAATCAAGAGCAGCACCTCAGGGCCGGAAAGCAAAACCCCGGTCGGGTCCATGCAGGGACTGCAGGCAGCGTTGTAAAAACAGTCATGGCAATTACCCGTACCGGCGGAACATCAGGTGGCGCAACTATGCCCGATTACCCGGAAGGTTTCGAGTGCCGGGATTCGCCGCAGACAGCGCTCAGGCGGGTGAAGAGCAACCCGGAACGGAAGGTATGAAACCAGTTGCACATTTAATCCGGCACTGATAATTTTATGCAACTGATTGCGCATTCAAGCGTATAAGCAACAGACCAACCAGCGGCCGGGGCCGGCCTCGTCCCTCCTGCAGCTGATAAAGACGTGATATTTCCGGAGTCCACTATGTCATTACCCGAAGTGCTCAAGGGCCGGCTTTCGCTGCCGGCGGTGTGTTCCCCGCTGTTTATTATTTCCTACCCGGATCTGGTCATTGCCCAGTGCAAGGCCGGCGTGGTGGGATCTTTCCCGGCCCTGAATGCCCGTCCGGCCCATGTGCTGGAAGAGTGGCTCGAGCGCATCACCACGGAGCTGGCGGAATACAACGCACAGAACCCCGACAAGCCGGCGGCACCCTTTGCGGTCAACCAGATCGTGCACAAATCCAATGACCGTCTGGATCACGACCTCGAGATGTGCGCCAAATACAAGGTGCCCATCATCATCACCTCTCTGGGTGCACGTGAGGATCTGAACCAGCGGGTCCACGAATGGGGTGGCATCGTTCTGCACGACATCATCAATAACCGGTTTGCCCACAAAGCCATTGAAAAAGGCGCCGATGGCCTGATCGCGGTCGCTGCTGGCGCAGGCGGCCATGCCGGCACCCAGTCGCCGTTTGCGCTGGTTCAGGAAATCCGGGAATGGTTCGACGGTCCGGTATTGCTGTCTGGCTCCATCGCCACCGGTGATTCCGTGCTGGCTGCCCAGGCCGCAGGCGCCGATCTGGCCTATATCGGTTCGGCGTTTATTGCCACCAAGGAAGCCAATGCCGATGAGGCCTACAAGCAGATGATCGTCGACAGCAGTGCGGAGGACATCATTTACTCCAACCTGTTTACCGGCGTACACGGCAATTACCTGAAACAGAGTATCGTCAATGCCGGCCTTGACCCGGTTGCCCTGCCGGAATCCGATCCGTCCAAGATGAATTTTGGTTCCGGTGACAGCAGCAAGAGCAAAGCCTGGCGCGATATCTGGGGTGCCGGCCAGGGCGTGGGCGCGGTCAAGGAAGTGGGCGATGTGAACAGTCTTGTGAACCGGCTGAAGAAGGAATACGCCAACGCCCGTAAACGCCTGGGCCTGGCGGAAGTCGAAAAAGTAACCGAACCCGCCTGATCACGGCGACGCAGCGAGCGCGTCAGGGGGCGGGAACGATGCCTCCTGAAGCGCCTGTTGCCTGCTTTCCGTCATAACAGCGGCAGTGTTTCCTTCGCCCACCGCAACCAGTCTTCCTCTGACGAAATACCCTTCAGCAATACCCGGTGCTGCAGACGCTGCCCCCGACTCATGGGGTTTGCGGAAAAATCCCGCTGTTCGATGGCGCGATAGTTAGCCAGACGGGTCTCATGCCAGTGGATAAGCCGCAAGAGCTCATCACGCACGCCCAAAGGTCCCAGTACCGCCTCAGCACGAAGCTTCACCATCAAGGCTTCATTACTTTCGCCGGAACTTCCGGGCACCGATACCCACCGCTCAAGCTCCTGCTGGCCCGCCGGCAAGACGTGGTACATCTTGCTCTGGCGCCCCCCCTCTTCTCCTTTTTCCTCAACTTCGACCCAGCCGGATGTGGCCATACGGCGCAGCTCCCGGTAGATCTGTTGATGGGTCGCCTGCCAGAAATGACCGATGGAACGATCAAACCGGCGAGCCAGCTGATAACCGGTGGACGGTTTTTCGAGAAGGGAGGTCAACAGAGCGTGTTGTATGGACATGCAGGGATTCTATCGATATTGGCGCCAATGGCCAATGCAGTCCGGGGAGTTCTGCTACTATCATCACCCTGTTAACAGTCTCGGTACCCGAAAACCCCGCTGCCATGAAACTTTCCCGGATTCTCAGCAACCAGAATAATGTCAGCCGCCAGCACGCCAACGCCGTGATTGCCGCAGGCCGGGTTCTGGTGGATAACCAGATCTGCCGGGATGCTGGCCTGGAAATCAGCCGCTTCCAGTCAGTCGTGGTGGACCAGCAGGTACTGCAGGCGGGGGTAAAAGCACACTACCTGATGCTGAATAAACCTGCCGGCTACCTCAGCGCCACCAAAGATGATGAACACCCGACGGTCCTGGAGCTGGTTGCTCCGGACCTGCACCCGGAGCTGCACATCGCCGGCCGCCTTGACCGGGCCAGTACCGGTCTGCTGATTCTGACCAATGACGGCGCCTGGTCGCGGCGACTCACGGACCCGGTTGTGCGGATACCGAAAGTGTACCGGGTAACCACGGCTCATCCGATCAGTGACACCACAGCCGTCCGCTTTGCCGAGGGCATCTGGTTCAACTATGAACAGCTCACCACATCACCGGCGGAACTGGACATACTTGCGCCCACCGAAGCCAGAATTACGATCTACGAAGGTCGTTACCATCAGGTCAAACGAATGTTCCACGCGGTGGGTAATCAGGTTCTGTCGTTGCACCGTGAAGCCATAGGAAACATACAGCTGGATAACACTCTTGACCTGGCTACATACCGCAAACTCACCGCTTGTGAGATTACGTCCATCCTGGCGTAGGATTGAATACATTCTGAATTTTTGTTCACACACATGAGTTTCCAACCTCGGGCTCAATCACGCTACTGATACCTTTCTGCCTGCCAGCAATGTAACTCCGTCACAAACCAGTGCCATTTCGTGAAAGTCGTCCCCGAATCACATCGATAAGGTTCGCAGCGGGTGCAGGACACCCAGCCAACGAATCAACCAAGAGCGATGTCTCGGGGAATAACAAAATGTTCAATATAATTGCAAAAAAATCGGCATTATCACTTCTTGTCGCAGGCAGTTTCCTGTTTTCCGCCAACGCGTTTGCAGCGGACCCTGGCACCGGTGGCGGAAATGGCGGCGGTAACACCTGCCAGGAAGACTGTGGCTTTGAGCGGGGCCCTGACCCATCGGTTTCCATGCTGGAAGCCCGCAACGGCCCGTTCTCTGTCCGCACCAGCCGGGTGTCCGGACTGGTCAGTGGTTTTGGCGGTGGCACCATTCACTACCCTACCGGCCAGAGCGGCACCATGGGCGCCATTGTGGTTATCCCGGGATTTGTCTCGGCGGAGTCCTCCATTGACTGGTGGGGCAGCCAGCTGGCGTCCCACGGCTTTGTGGTTATGACCATCGACACCAACACAGGTTTCGACCAGCCACCCAGTCGTGCCCGTCAGATCAATGCTGCACTGGATTATCTGGTGGATCAGAATCGCGCGTCCGGCAGCCCGGTTAACGGCATGATCGACACCAGCCGCCTGGGCGTTATCGGCTGGTCCATGGGTGGAGGTGGCACTCTGCGGGTTGCCACGGAAGGTCGTATCAAGGCCGCAATTCCGCTGGCACCCTGGGATACCTCCAGTCGCCAGTTCCGCAGTGTTCAGGCACCGACCCTGATCTTTGCCTGCGGCTCAGATCTCATTGCGCCAGTTCGCAGTCACGCCTCACCGTTCTATAACGCGCTGCCCAACGGGCTCGATAAAGCCTACTTCGAAATCAGCCGTGGCAGCCATTATTGCGCCAATGGCGGCAACACCAACAACAGCCGGCTGAGCCGTCTTGGTGTGTCCTGGATGAAGCTGCATCTGGACCAGGATCAGCGCTACAACCAGTTCATCTGTGGCCCACGTCACGAGTCTGACCGCTCTATCTCCGAGTACCGTGGTAACTGCTGATCGCCGCCTGCAGCCGGATCATCCATGTGGTCCGGCTTTTTGTTGTCTGAGAGATGCAATCCCTGCGGTCAGAACCACGGGGCTCTTCGCCAGTAAATTCTTCCTTTCTTTCCGACCCGAGTTACCAAACTTGGTCCACGCAACATCATCGCCGCCCTGATTCTGTGCATTTCGTGACCTGCTCCGGATACCGATGCCAGATCGTGAAAGCCCGGATACTCCCCCCGAGGCTATGTTAGGCGCGTCTGCCCGGTATTTGCGGTTGCCCGGCTGCATACAAACAACAACATGAGCAATGTCTCAGGGAAAATAAAAAATGATCACGAACGTCACTAAAAAATCCTTACTCTCGTTACTTGCAGCTGGCGGCATGCTGCTGTCTGCTTCGGCATTTGCTATCACTCCTCCACCAGATGACGACGGCAATAACGGTGGCGGCGATACCTGCCAGCAGGATTGCGGCTTTGAACGCGGCCCCAACCCGACCGTCGCCTCCCTCGAGTCCCGCAGCGGGCCCTTCAGTGTCCGCACCAGCAGCGTGTCTTCCCGGGTCAGTGGTTTCGGGGGCGGCACCATCCACTACCCGACCGGTCAGACCGGCACCATGGGGGCCATCGTTGTCATACCGGGGTTTGTCTCGGCGGAGTCCTCCATCGCCTGGTGGGGAACGCAACTGGCCTCCCACGGCTTCGTAGTCATGACCATCGACACCAACAGCGGTACGGACCAGCCACCCAGCCGCGCCCGTCAGATCAACGCAGCACTGGATTACCTGGTCAGCCAGAATACCGCCTCAGGCAGCCCCGTTCGCGGCATGATCGATCCATCCCGGCTTGGTGTGGCTGGCTGGTCCATGGGTGGCGGCGGAACACTCCGTGTAGCGACTGAAGGCCGCATCAAGGCTGCCATGCCGCTGGCACCCTGGGATACCGGCAGCACCCAGTTCCGCAGTGTCAAAGCCCAGACCCTGATCTTTGCCTGTGAATCTGATGCCATTGCTCCCGTTAACAGCCACGCATCACCCTTCTACAACGCACTGCCAAACAACATCAATAAGGCCTTTGTCGAGATCAGTCGTGGCAGCCACTACTGTGCCAATGGTGGCAATTCCAACAACAGCCTGCTGAGCCGTCTTGGTGTGTCCTGGATGAAGCTGCATCTGGACCAGGATCAGCGCTACAACCAGTTCATCTGCGGCCCCCGTCACGAGTCTGACCGCTCCATTTCGGAGTACCGTGGAAACTGCTCCAACTGAGTGAATGGCAGCACCAGGGTTAAACCTCATACCGGGTTGCCCCGCTGAAACACAGCCGATGAAAAAGCCGGACCCTGCATTGATGGGGTCCGGCTTTTTTACGTCTGCGATGGGACAAGAGCCCGGATGCATTAATCTAACTAACTAAAAACATTAAACTTAAGATACAAAAGGCCAAATCGGCCAGGTTTCTGTGACCCGTTTACCAGTCCCGAAAATGCCTGCCCGGCGCCTATCAACCGCTGCAAGTTGGGCAACAATCACCTCTTTATACTGCCCTCTGTC
>NZ_CAXBDN010000073.1:0-16184 GCF_963974375.1 uncultured Marinobacter sp. | reverse complement strand
GTGCTGATCAACGAACAGTTATCCCGCCGTTTGCAGCTGGCTTCCGGCGATCGCCTGACGCTGACTCTGGCCGGCGAGACCGGAGATTACCAGGTGGCCGGTGTGTACGCGGATTACGGCCGACCGGCGGGGGAGGTGCTGTTGTCGGAAACCCATCTGCCCGAGCCGTTCCGTCCCCGTTTCCAGTCACTTACCCTTGGGCTTGAGCCATCCGCATCCGGGATGGACCTCGAGGTGCTGCGCCAGCAATTGATGGCCACCTGGCAGGTAACCGAACTGCAGGAGCGGGACAATGCCACCATTGAGCGGATTGCCGTGGCCATTTTCGACCAGACCTTTGCCCTGACCCGGGCCATCAGCCTGCTGACCCTGGGACTTGCAGCGGCGGCCTTGCTGATGACCGGCTGGGTGGTGCTGAGGTCCCGGGCCTGGTATCTCCAGTTGCTGTCGGCCTGGGGTCTGTCGGCCAGACAGTTGCAGCGGCAGGTGCGGCTGTTGATGCTGGGGCTGATGGTGCGTCTGACCCTGGCGGCCCTTCCGCCGGGCATTGTGCTGACCTGGATTCTGGTGGCAAGGATCAATCCGGTGGCCTTTGGCTGGTCGCTGCCGATGGCGGTGTATCCCCTGTTCTGGCTGCAGTTACTGGGGCTGCTGCTGGTCATTGGTCTGCTGGTGGCCTGGTGGACCGTCCGCGGCCTTGGTCCTGAAGCCACTGCTCCAAAGACGATGATGCTGGCCTCAGGGGGAGTTGAGCGATGATGAGCCGGACCTTTGCCCTTGTTGTCTCGCTGATTTCCGGTTTGCCGGTGTTAAGCGGCTGCAGTGATGATCCCGCCACCGCCGCCGGCTTTGCCGGGCTTGCCGAGACGGTGGATGAGAGCGCCTACGATGTTTCCTTTCTGCAACCGGCGCCCGGTGACCAGCTGACCTTTCCTGATGACTGGGGCGAGCATCCCCGTCACCGCATCGAATGGTGGTACCTCACCGCCAACCTGAAGACCCTGGCCGGCGAACCCCTGGGGTTGCAATGGACCCAGTTCCGCCAGGCACTGGTGCCCCGGCGGCCGGAGCAGACACCGGATCCGCAAGGCTGGCCTCTGGAGAGCGTCTGGATGGCTCATGGCGCCCTGTCTGTTGGCAGTGAACATCACTTTTCGGAGCGGTTCGCCCGGGGTGATATTGGTCACGCAGGCGCCACCGCTGATCCTTTTGCCGTGTGGCTGGATCACTGGCAGCTGAAGGAGGATGGCCGTGACCAATGGCAGCTTTCAGTGCAGGAGAACGGCTGGGGCTATGAGCTGATCCTCGAGCCTTCCGGCACCCTGATAGCCCATGGCGACCGGGGTTTCAGCGCCAAGTCTGCCAGCGGTGAAGGTTCCATGTATTTCAGTGATACGGATATCCGGATCAGCGGCGAGGTAAGGATCGGTGACAGGGTGGAGCAGGTTGAGGGCACTGGCTGGCTGGACCGGGAATGGAGCAGTCAGTTTCTGCGTGCGGATCAGCAAGGCTGGGACTGGTTTGCCCTGCGGCTGGACTCCGGTGCCCGCCTGATGGCCTTTCGCCTGCGAGAGGAGCAGGGCGATTACCTGTCCGGTACCTGGATTACGCCAGACGGCACAACCATCGCACTATCGCCCGGGGATCTGGACATCTCGCCTGAAGACATTCGCTCAACAGCGCTGGGAGATGTGCCAGTGCAGTGGCGAATTGAGGTAAAGCCCGTAGATGTCACTCTCGTCGCCCGGGCGCCGGCTGGCCAGTACTGGAACGATGGACTCTACCCCTACTGGGAAAGTCCGGTGGCGGTCTCCGGTTCTGAAACCGGCGAGGGTTATATGGAACTGACAGGTTATCGGCGGTAGGCTTGATCATCGATTACGCTAGAATACATAAAAATGCTGTTTTTCCGGAAAGGATACGTTTATGGAAATCAAAACGTTCGAAGACCTGATTGAGTGGGTGCGCCTGCTTCATAGCCATTTGGCCAGCAGCATGAAAGGCAGTGTGGCCGGTAACGGCAATGAACAGGCCCGGGCACTACTGACCTATTTGTCCGATCATGAGCAGGAGTTGACCAGAATCACCCGGGAATTCGAACGTCAGGCGGATACCAAGGCGTTGCAGACCCGTTTGTACGATTATATTGAGCACAAACCCATCAACCGTGGTCCAACGTCCGACACCCATTATGCGACCATGAGCTACGACGAGATCTGCGCCGAGATCTTCCACTTCCATGATGAGGTTATCGCCCTCTACAAGGCTCTGGCCAGCAAGGCGGAAATTCCGGAAGCAAAGGCCCTGATGGAAGAGCTTCAGGAAATGGAAGAGCATCAGGCCATGCGACTGGCAACCCAGACGGGCAGCGGGCGGGATCTGTAGCTGGTTTCGGTTGGTTCTGACAGAAACCCGCTGCAATAAGGTGTAAACCTGACATGTGCAGTATAGTTAGTCCTTAAAGGCCTCTGTCGGATTCCTGCCAATGATGTTCGGGCGTATCTTGCTACTGATCCTGATGTTGCCCACAGCGTTTCTGCCCGGGACCGCGCTGGCTGATAATTTGCTGCTGGACTCCGGCTGGCAATACCGCTGGGGCGACTCTCCCTTTGACGCCAACGGGCGGCCTGAGTGGCTGTCGGAAGTCAATGAACAGGACTGGCAGGATATTGGATTTCCCTCCAATCCACCGGGGCGGCAAGGGCATGAGAACGCCTGGTTCAGGATAACGCTGCCTGAGGTGAGCTGGTCCGACCCGGTGGTCTATGTCTACAGCGTGGATCTGATCACCGAAGTTTATCTGGACGGTGAAAAAATCTATCAGTACGGCAGCTTTGCCAACGATGGCGGCGGCCGTTTTGAAGGCTGGCCCTGGCACATGATCCCCCTGCCGGAGACGTTCTCCGGGAAAACCCTCGCGTTCCGGGTCTGGTCCGATTACACCGACATAGGGTTGTGGGGGGAGGTTCGCCTGATGGACCGGCCAACCCTTTATCTGCGCATCCTCAATCAATCCGTTGGTCGTCTTGTCGCCAGTGCCTTTTCATTGATGGTTGTGATGCTGGCGCTGGTGTTTGCTCTGGTGCCGGGTAACCGCAGGCTGTTCGCAGTGATCGGCCTGTTTTCGCTGGCTTCCGCGGTGATGATTCTGGCCGAAACCCAGGTCAAACAGTTGATCTGGCATGCGCCTCTGGCCTGGAATTACCTGGCAGCCGGCTCCTATTACCTGCTGCCGGTGGCTATGGCCCTGCTGTTCAGTCAGTGGATGACCGGCCGTAACCAGGGCCTGTTGCGACTGGTTTGGGGTGGCCATCTGGTCTATCTGGTGGTTGCGCTTGGCCTTGCTGCCACCGGGGTCATCAACCTTTCATCGACTTTTCCGCCGTTTGACGGTCTGTTTCTGCTGTCGCTGCTGATTCTGTTTGCCCTGGGTGTGCGTCATTTCCGGGCGGCCAGTGAGACGGAAAAGCTGATTCTGCTGGCTATCCTGCTGTACAGCCTGCTGCTGGTTTTCGACATGGCTGTGGCCCATGGCGTGCTGGCCTGGCGCAGGGTGCCGGTTGCCTGGGGTTCTCTGGCTTTCTCGCTGGTGGTGGTGGGCATCACGCTCAGGCACTACGCAGACAGCCAGCGCCTGGCGCAATCGATGCTGGCCACCCTGGAAAGCCGGGTGGCTGAACGCACAGCGGAAATGCATGCAATGGCCAGTCAGGAACGGGTACGCTCGAAACTGCTGGCTTTTGAACACATGAAAACCGCGATGCTCAATGACCTGGTGTCCGAGATGCAGGGCGCTGGAGGCTACCATGAGGCCCAGGCGTTACTCGCACTCAAGCTGCCGCAGTTAGCCAGACCGTTTGCCGGCGTGTTTTACCAGAGACATTCGGGTACTCAGGATTTCCGGTTGAGTTATGCCTGGGGCAACGCCAGCGACCGCAGCGGATTTGATGACCTGCTGATATCGCCGTTACTGGATCCGGAAAACCAGTTCACGCCGATTTCTCTTGAAAACGGATGGTTACTGCCAATACCTGTCCAGCATGCGGGCACGGCCCCGACCGTTGATGCAGTCATCCTTCTGGAGCCTGCATCCGATCATTTGCCCGGTGATGACCAACCGGATGAACTGGCGTTGCTGCTGTTTTTACAGCGTGCGGTGGAAAAGATCAGTATTGCGCTCTCCGGTGTGCGTCTGAAGGAAGAGTTCGAGCAGTACTCCTATGAGGACGCCCTGACCGGCCTGAAGAATCGCCGTTTTTTCGATGAATTGTTGCATCGGGAAGCCGCTATCGCTGAACGAATGGATACACCACTGACGGTGCTTATCGCTGATGTCGACAAGTTCAAGCCGTTCAATGACACTTTTGGCCATGAAGCCGGCGATGAGGCGCTGCGGCTGGTGGCAGATTCCCTGGCGTCGAGTTTCCGGGACACGGATGTGGTCTGTCGTTACGGTGGCGAAGAGTTCGTGGTAATTATGGCCGGGGCCGATCTGGCAAGGGGGGTGGAGCGGGCGGAGGCTGCCCGGCTGGAGGTGGCCTCTCTGCTAATTCCCTTCCGGGGCCAGGAGCTGGGACCCATCACCGTGTCTATCGGGGTCGCCTCCTGGCCGGAAAATGCCCGCAGACCCGGAGATTTGCTGATGCTGGCGGATGAAGCACTCTATGCTGCCAAGCGTAAGGGGCGCAATCGGGTGGAGTCAGTGGTCGCCTGACCCGCTGATGATCAACCCCAGAGCGACAGCAGGCCCCGGACCAGTGCGGCCAGGCCGGCCGCTGCGGCAATGCTGAGAATGATAGGCCGCATGGCAGTGAAAGGCAGCCGGTTTACCAGGTGAGCGGAGAGCCAGAAACCGATAAACACGCCCGGCATCAGGGCCGCCGCAAGCCAGAGTTCACGGACACCCAGGTACCCGGAAAAAAACAGGGTGGCAATGACAAAGGCGTTGGTGAACAGAAAAAACGCCGACAGATTGGCCCGGGCCACCGGACCCTTCTCATTCTGATAGACCATGGCAATGGGTGGACCGCCTACGGCGGTGATGGTACCCATGTAGCTGGACGCCGCCCCGGCAATCACGCTGTTACGGGCATTCAGGCGTGGTTTCAGTCCCGCCACACTGAGTACCACCGCCACCAGGATCAGAGCGCCGAATGCAAGCTCGAACCCGGTGGGCGAGATCACCAGCAGAGTGAGGCCTGCCAGCACCGTGCCGGCAAGGCCCCCGCCAATAGCAAAGCGCACTTCCCGGAACCGGATGCTGGTGCGGTTGCGGACCAGCATCAGCACTGACAACACAGCTGCATTGAGGGTCAGTGGGCCGGGTATGAACAGCGGCGAAATCAGGAACAGCAGCGGTGCTGCCAGAGTGCCAATACCATAGCCGGCGACACCCTGTAGGCAGGAGCCTAACAGCACCACCAGGTTGGCAAGCAGCAGATGAAACAGCGAGATTTCCGCAGGCACGATGACTCCACAATATAGTGTTAGCGTGATGATAAAGCTGGTCGGGAAAGCGAAAGGTTATAGCACAGGGAATGGTAGGGTGCTATGGGCCTCTGTGGTAACCTGCGGACTTACTGAAACCTGATGGATGGCTGCCCTGCCGATGATGCCCTCTACCAATTTATGCCCGTGCGGCAGCCAGAAAACCTACGGTAATTGTTGTCAGCCCGCCCATCAGGGGCAGGCCGTCAGTACTCCCGAAGCTTTGATGCGCTCCCGGTACAGCGCCTTTGTTCTGGGGTTGGGTAATTATCTGCTGGCCAGCTGGCACCCTTCAACACGCCCGCCGGTGCTGGATCCGGGTGATTCGCCCCGGTGGGTGTCGCTGCAGGTAGTTTCCTCCAGCGCCCAGGGCGCGGAGGGCAAGGTCCACTTCCGGGCTATCTATAGCCTGGGTAATGGCTTTGGTTATCTTGAGGAAACATCCGACTTCATCCGGGAAGAGGGTCGCTGGTACTACCTGAGCGGCGATCCCCGGGAAGGAAAGCTGGATCCCGGCAGGAACGACCCGTGCCCCTGCGGAAGTGGCAGGAAATACAAAGCCTGCGGTCTGGCTAAAAAATGTGCTAAAATTTCGTCCCTTTAAATTTCTCCCGGTCGAGCGCGTTTGCTGGCTCGTCCTGCGTTAAATCTACCCCTGGATTCCGGTTACTATCATGCAGTCTGCAAAACCCCTGTTCGACCATCCCAAGTACTGGGCCGAGTGTTTCGGGCCGTCCCCCTTCCTGCCCATGTGCCGGGAGGAAATGGACCAGCTCGGTTGGGATTCCTGCGACATCATCATTGTGACCGGTGATGCCTACGTGGATCACCCATCCTTTGGTATGGCGGTGATTGGCCGGTTGCTGGAAGGGCAGGGCTTTCGGGTGGGCATCATCGCCCAGCCTGACTGGAGCACCAAAGCTGACTTCATGAAGCTGGGCAAGCCCAACCTGTTTTTCGGGGTGGCCGCCGGCAACATGGATTCCATGATCAATCGTTATACTGCAGACCGCAAGGTGCGTAGTGACGATGCCTACACCCCGGGCGGCGGTGGCGGCAAGCGTCCGGACCGCGCCAGCCTGGTGTACAGCCATAAGTGCCGGGAAGCCTATCCGGGCGTGCCTATCGTGCTGGGCGGAATTGAAGCCTCTCTGCGCCGCATTGCCCACTACGATTACTGGCAGGACAAGGTCCGCAAGTCGATCCTGATCGACACTGGCGCTGATATCCTGTTGTACGGTAACGCCGAGCGGGCCATTGCCGAGGTGGCGTTCCGGCTGTCCTGCGGTGAGCCGATAGAGGCCATCACCGATGTGCGTGGCACCGCCTTCATTCGCAAAGACACTGCAGACGGCTATTACGAGCTGGATTCCACCCGGGTTGACCGCCCCGGTCGTGTCGACAAGATCATCAGTCCCTACGTGAATACTCAGGAGCTGCAAAGCTGCTCGGATACCCAGGCGGAGGGGGAGGCCCCGGCGTCGGATACCACAGTGATCGTTGATCTGTTGCCCAGTTCCCGTATTGACCGGGACAAGACCGTGATCCGGCTGCCGTCCTTTGAAAAGGTCAGCAATGACCCGGTGCTCTATGCTCACGCCAACCGGGTGTTGCATCAGGAAACCAACCCCGGCAACGCCCGGGCCCTGGTGCAGAAGCACGGTTCCCAGGATATCTGGTTCACGCCGCCGCCGATTCCGCTGACCACGGAAGAAATGGATTACGTGTTCGATCAGCCGTTCGCCCGGGTGCCTCACCCCGCCTATGGCGATGCCAAGATTCCCGCTTACGACATGATCCGCTTTTCGGTGAACATCATGCGAGGCTGCTTCGGTGGCTGTACCTTCTGCTCCATCACCGAACACGAAGGCCGCATCATCCAGAACCGTTCCCAGGATTCCATCATCCGGGAAATCGAGGCGATGCGGGACAAGGTGCCCGGTTTTACCGGCGTGGTGTCGGATCTGGGTGGGCCTACCGCCAATATGTACCGCATTGCCTGCAAATCGCCGGAAATCGAAGCGGCCTGCCGTAAGCCCTCCTGTGTGTATCCCGGTATCTGTGAAAATCTGAATACCGATCACTCATCACTGATCGAACTCTACAAAGCCGCCCGGGAGCTGCCGGGAGTGAAGAAGGTACTGATTGCCTCTGGCCTGCGTTACGACCTGGCGGTGGAGTCTCCGGAATACGTGCGGGAACTGGTGACCCACCACGTCGGCGGTTACCTGAAAATTGCTCCGGAGCATACCGAGGAAGGCCCGCTGTCGAAAATGATGAAGCCGGGTATCGGCAGCTACGATCGTTTCAAGAAAATGTTTGAGAAGTTCTCGAAGGAAGCGGGCAAGGAGCAGTATCTGATTCCCTACTTCATCGCGGCCCATCCCGGCACCACCGATGAAGACATGCTGAATCTGGCGCTGTGGCTGAAACGCAATGGCTTCCGTGCCGATCAGGTGCAGGCTTTCTATCCTTCGCCCATGGCGACGGCGACCACCATGTACCACACCGCTCGTAACCCGCTGCGCAAGGTGACCTACAAGACCGAGAAAGTGGGTACGGTCAAGGACCCCCAGCAGCGGCGCCTGCACAAGGCATTCCTGCGCTATCACGATGCCAACAACTGGCCGATGCTGCGGGATGCCCTGAAGGCAATGGGACGTGCGGATCTGATCGGCGAGGGCCGTCACCAGCTGATCCCGAAACACTAGCCGCTGACCAGTGGTTACCAGAGCGCCCGTCGCAAGAACTCGACGCCGCCGGGTGGCCGCAAGAATGGCAAACCCCTGCTGACCCAGCACACCGGCCTGCCGCCCCGGTCCACGGATGGCAGCAAACCGGCTCGCGCTCCAGCACCGGCCGCCCGTGGCGCTAAAGCCGGGCCCAGAAACAGTCATAAAAAAAGGCCCGCCAGGCGCCAGGGCGCTTGAGCGGACCAATATTTCACTGAGTTACCACCAATCGTTAAAGATCACTGACATGCGGTGATTGTCCGACGGCCAGTTGGGTACCTGAATCACCTGGGTAGCTGTGGCGTCACCTCTTGGAATGCTGCGAATGCGGATGGTGCCGTCTGGCTTGCCATCCTGGAGATAGGCTGGCATATAGACGTCGACGCCACTCTGGAAGGCAAGGCCCGGGAAGTAGTCCAGCAGATCCAGCGTCGTTGTGGCCGGGGTGCCCTCGGCATCGTGCAGGTGCAGGGCGATATTGGCGTTGGTCGCCCCCTCGACGATGGCATTTACCTGGGTCTGATTGCCCCACTGTGGGCTCACGGTGGAAATCCACAGTTCATCCCTTTCACCTTCCTCGGCCACTGCGACCCACTCCGCGTCGCGGGTAACCACCAGAATGGAATGATCAGGGCCATGATTGGTGTTGGCGGTGATCAGAGAGCCTTCCGCCGATGCGTTCAGCCGGATCATGTTGGTGTTGCGGGGAATCGGCTGACGATAGTAATGCACGGTGTGCAGGCCATCCCGCGCCAGGGTCCACTCGTAATGGGTTTGTGGATCCAGCTCCACCGGGCCCCACCAGCCATCGGCATCAATCTCGAAGGTGCCCAGCGGTTCTTCATCGGTCCGGTGACCGGTATCGGAATCTACTGCCCAGATTTGCAGCGTGCCGCCCTCGGCGCCGGTGTTGTTGGGGAAGATCACCGAGCGGCCGGACACGGTCACCGTGCCCTCTTGAGGGATAATTTCGGTAGTGGACGGCTCGACACCGGTCAGGAATTCAAACTGCGCGGCAAAAGATTCGCCGGAGGTGGCAACCTCCACGTGCTCCTGATCCGTGAAGTAAAGGGTGTTGGTGCCGACAACACCGTCTTCCTCATTATTAAAAATACCCATGCAGGGCACGCCGCCGGGGCACTCTTCAGAGGAGCGGCCGTCCAGCCCAATGTACCTGGCCACCTTCGCGGCTTTTTCCGGCTGCATGAGATAGCCTTCGTACATGGTCGTCGCGGAGAGGGGGCCGCTATAGCCCACGAAGGTACCCATGGAGTGGCCCACCAGGTAGACCTGGTCAGCACCGGTCTGCTCCAGAACGTTGTCAATGTAGGCGTCCAGAACGTCGGGGTTGTGTGGCGCGATGCCATGGTATTCGAAGGCAAAGATCAGGTCTTCCGGGTAGCCGTTGCTGGCAAAACGCATGGCCTGGCTCAGGTACTGGGATGCGGAACCCGCACCACCATGCACGAACACCAGAGGAAGCACGGCTTCTTCGGGAATCTGGGGCGGAGTGTCACTGCTGAGGTTGCTATCGGAATCGGAGCCGCAGCCTGCCAGAAACAGCGAGGCAAAGGCAGCAAGGGTAAGCGAGTGGAAGCTGACTGGGCGATGGTACATAACGCATCCTTGTTGTTGTCGTGATTGGTGCGAATAAAAGCATAGCCCGCAGGGTTCAAAGCGATAGAGACGTGATATTGCGAATATGCGGCCGGTATTGAAACTGAAGTAACGCAAAAAAAGGCGACATGTTTTTGGGTAAAGATTGGATTCGCGCAACCGGATTTTCGTGGCTAGACTGGACGAATAATAAACAGGTTGTCGGAGGGAGTCGGCTATGGCCAGTAAGCGTCTGGTGGTGTGTGCGGATGGTACCTGGAACCGTCCGGAGGAAGATCTGCAAAAGGATGTGCCAACCAATGTGCTGCGCATCGCCCGTGCGGTCAGTCCGGTGGCCGCCGATGGCACTGCCCAGCATGTGTTCTATGACTGGGGCGTCGGTTCCTATCACGATGCACTGGTCGGCGGCATGACCGGGCGTGGTATCCATAAAAATATCATGGACGGCTACCGTTACATCGTTCAGAACTACACCCCGGGAACCGACATCTACCTGTTTGGATTCAGCCGCGGCGCCTACACCGTGCGCTCCCTCTGTGGCCTGATCAACAACTGCGGCATTCTCAAAAGGCCGGATGCGCGGCTGATCCAGCAGGCCTTTGATCACTATAAAAAAACCGCTGCAGCCTATGCCCCGGCGGGAGCAGCGTCGGTCCGGTTCCGGGCGGATCACAGCCACGACAGCTGTGAGGTAAAGTTCGTGGGGGTGTGGGATACGGTGGGTGCGCTGGGTGTGCCCTTCTCATTGATGGGGTTGTTTGATCGCAAGGATGAGTTTTACGACACCAAACTGGGCAGCAATGTGCGAATGGCCCGCCACGCCCTGGCCATCGACGAGCGCCGGGAAGATTTCGAGCCTACCTTGTGGGAGCCCAGGGAGGGGCTGGATCTGAAGCAGGTCTGGTTCTCCGGTGCTCATTCCGACGTTGGTGGCGGTTACCCGCCAGACGACCGGGGCTTGCTGGCATCGGATCACCCGCTGCAATGGATGATGGATGAGGCCAGCATGGGAGGGTTGGAGCTGGAATCACATCTGCAGGACACCATCAAACTGGACGCGTTGGCGAAGATTCACAACTCCCGCCGTCATGTGTTCCGCTTTGCCCGACCCCTGATCCGGCCCCTGCTGCACCCGGAGATACCCACAGCCATTCATCCTTCCGCCATGGAACGCTGGCGGAAGGATGACAGTTATAAGCCCGAAAATATGGCCTGGCTGGGGTAAGGGTCGGGCTGAACTTCAGGCACCCCTGGCGGCATCAAGCGCCGCTTTCGCTGCATCTTCGGAGGATGCGGGGTTCTGCCCGGTGATCAGCTTGCCGTCTACGACGACGTAGGGAGCCCAGTCGTCACCGCAGCTGTAGTGGCCGCCGTTTTGCTTCAGCATGTCTTCCACCAGGAAGGGGACAACGTTGGTCAGCTGAACCGCGTCTTCCTCGGTGTTAGTGAAACCGGTGACCTTGCGGCCGCTGACGAAGGCATCGCCATTGCCACCCTTGACATGGCGGAACACCGCCGGGGCATGGCAGACGGCAGCCACAATTTTGTCCTGCTTCGCAGCATCTTCAATGAGGGCAATGGAGTTGGCGTCTTCCGCCAGATCCCACAGCGGGCCGTGGCCGCCCGGGTAGAATACGATATCGTAATCATCGGCCCTGACGTCCGCCAGCCTGACGGTTGCTGCCAGTGCCGCCTTACCATCGGCGTCTTCAGAAAAGCGCCGTGTGGTGTCGGTCAATGCGCCTTCGGCTTCACTGTTGGGATCCACCGGCGGCTGGCCACCGGCAGGCGAGGCGAGAGTAACGCTGGCGCCGGCATCCCTGAAGACGTAGTAGGGAGCGGTAAATTCCTCCAGCCAGAAACCGGTCTTGTGGCCAGTGTCCCCCATCTGATCGTGAGAAGTGAGAACCATCAATACGTTCATATCAGCTGCCTTTTCGTGAGGAATGTATTCTTCTACAACGCTTACCTGACAGGTGTTGAGGCGATCAGGCCATTTATCAACCGTTGTCTACGAAAAGAACACAGCGACAGATCTTGCAGCACAACGTCGTGATGCTCACTCCAATGAAAACTATCGGCTTACAATAACCGCCAATGGTCCACCACCATCCGGGCCCTGGTGCTCGGCACCACCGGACACAAACAGGCGGGTGTCTCCGGTTCTGCCCGCAAGCACACCGCCCACCAGCGCCCGGGCGTGGCGGGTCGCATTAATGTCGCTGTCATCCCACATGGTGTGCCGGTTACCGCGGATCAGGCCGTTATGGGACGGTTCCGCCTTGACCAGCAGGGCGATCAGCTCGTTGTGAGCGTCGCCGGGCACGGCGGCCATGGCCCGGTCCAGGGCATCAGCATCCAGGGCATCGGCCATCACATCGTGACCGATACGAAGGTCTGCGGACCAGCCCGGGGCATTGCCCAGCACCAGGATTTCATTGCGCATCAGCTCAATGCCCGCCGAGGTGCTGGCACGGCCTGAATAAAGACCGTAGTCCTCACAGATCACCGCATCAGGTAACGTCTCCGCAGAAATCTCTCCCAGCGCCACGGCTACGCCTAACGCTGAGGCGCCCCTGGAGTAGGCCATGGATTCGTAGGTGTCACTGGTGACGACTGACTTGTTGCGGGTAGCTGCCTCCTCGCTGCGGGCGGCTGTCAGCAAAGGGCACTTGATCTGCACGAAGTGGACGTCCGCCGGATCGGTGATGCCTGCTCTGGTCATGGCCTCCCTGACGGCCTGGGCGGTTTGCTGTACCTGGGCCTGGCGGCCAATATCCTCGGGCCGGAACTCCGGGGTGAAGCTGATACCGGCGGCCAGACCGGTCGAGGCAGGATCATCAGCCGAGGGATCCACCTCGAATACCAGCCAGTGGGGGGTCAGACCTCCTTCGGTGCCACCGGACATCACGAAAGCAATGCGCTCGGCAATCCGGGCTTCGCTCTGATCCAGCAGGCTGGCGAACAGTCGGGTCAGGGTGGCGGTGGCGAAGGCCCGGGTGAAATCATTGACGCAACCATTGCCCTCGGTTTTGCCCAGTACCGCAATCACGTGTTCCGGATTAATTTTACCTTCCCGGATGGCGGCCTGCACGGAAGTCATATCATCCGGGGCATTGCTGGTCAGGCGATGGACTCGGGTTTTCATGGTGCTTTCTCCTCAGTGCGCGGGTACGCGGCGTTGATCAATGTCCGGCAGGAAGCTGCTGTCGAAGACCTGGTCAGCGGTGAGCAGGGTTTCAATGCCAAGGGCTCCGGATACAGCCTCAATGGAGGCTTCCAGTCGCTCTGAGTCCACCGCTCCCAGGCCCAGCTCCTCCACCTCGTCGGTCACCAGCTGGTTGCTGATCAGGAACTCCATCCGGCTCACTTCCAGTTCGGTGTTGATGAGGCTGTCTTTTTTCAGCAGGGCTTCAGCGGCCATCTGTGGATCCGCGATGCTTTCCTTGAGGGCCCGGTTGACCGCCCGCACCAGGCCGGCAACCACCTCGGGTTCGTTTTCAATCATTTTCTGGGTAACGATCAGGCCATTGCTGTAAAGGGGTACACCGTAGTCCGAGAAGTAAAAGGTGCGGATATCGTCTTCGTCGATGCCGAGATTGAGCAGATTCGGCTGGGCGCTGGGCGGGAAGGCTGCGATGGCATCGACCCGGCCCTGAACCAGCATGGTTTCCCGCAGGTTGGGGGTGATGCTCTCGAACTTGATGTTGTCAGCGTTGATACCTGTAGCGTCCGCGAATAATGGAAACATGCGGTAGGCAGTGTCGTTGGCCGGTGCACCGATGATACGGCCTTCCAGATCAGCAGGGGTCTCGATGCCGCTCCTGGTCAGGGTCATGATGGCCAGTGGCGGCCGGTTGTAGACCATATACACCATGCGCTGGCTGTTCTCGGGGAAACGGCTGTTGAATTCGATCAGGGTGTTGATATCGCCAAAGCCGGCCTCGTAGCTGCCGCTCCCGATGCGGGTGATAACGGCGGACGAGCCTTCGCCGGCGTCGATCCTCACATTCAGGCCTTCGTCCCGGAAGTAGCCTTTCTGTTCGGCCAGCACAAAGGGTGCGTTGGAGGCTTCAAAGGCCCAGTTTGCGGTAAAACGCAGGTCCCGGTCGGCCTGGGCGGGCAAGACCGTCAGCAGGCTGAGGGCGCAGGTCAGTTGCAGCAGCCTCAAGCCGGTCTGTTGCAGTCGGCAAAGAGTGTTTGAGCGAGGCATGGTGATTCTCCAGGTCTGGTTCCGGCTGGATGTTTGCCGGCTTCATAAGCAATGCTGGCCTTGATTACTGCCGCCAACAAGCGTTATAAAATGCCTGGACCGATGCCAAAAAGGCATCACTGGAGGAGCATGCACAACACACGGTTTTTACGCTACATCGACACCGTCGCCAGAACCGGCTCCATTCGCAAGGCGGCCGAGCAGCTGAACGTGGTGTCGTCGGCGGTCAACCGCCGGATTCTGGACATTGAAGCGGAGATTGGCACACCGTTGTTCGAACGTCGGGCCAGGGGCGTTCGTCTGACGGCCGCCGGGGAGCTGTTCGTAGCTTACGCCCGCAAACAGCTGGCGGAGCTGGAGCATACGCTGTCGGAGATTGAGGATCTGAGTAACCTGCGCCGGGGACTGGTCAGCGTCGCGGCTATCGAGGGGATGGCGGCGGATCTGCTCCCCGGCGCGATACAGGCGTTCCAGCAGACCCACCCGAATATCCGGTTTCGGGTTCTGATCTGTGGCCGTGATGAAGTGCTGGGCCATCTCAAGGAATTCCGGGCAGATATCGGGCTGGTGTTCAACCCGCCGCCAGACCCTGAAATCCGTGCCTTGATGGAAATCGAGCAGAAGCTGTGTGCCTTTGTCTCGCCGGATCATCCGCTGGCGGGTCGCGATGCGGTGCGGCTGTCGGAGTGCGTCGAGTATCCGCTGGCGATACCGGACACCTCTCTGGGAGGGCGAGGCTTGCTGGATGAGTTTCTGGCCCGGCGATCATTGCGACTGCAGCCGGCGCTGGAGTCGAACTCTTTTGAAATGATGCGCAACTTTGCCATCAAGACCGGTGGGGTGTGTTTCCAGATTCAGAATGGCATGCCACCCAGCCGGATGCCGGGCGGTATGCACGCCCTGAACCTCTCTGACCGGGGGCTTCGCCACGGACGTCTGGTGCTGTGTACCGAACACGGGCGAGCGCTGCCGGTGGCCACGGCCCGGTTTGTCGAGCACCTCAAAGGCGTGTTGGAAGACGCCCGCTGAACGGCCTACCCGTTCACCTCCAGGCCGTCACTCCAGACAGCGAGAACGATGCAGCCTTCAGGGCTGGCAATAGCGTGGCTGGTGCCTTTGGGGCTGATCAGCAGTGTGCCGGCGTCATAGTGGCCATTTTCGTCCTGCTGACTGCCCTGAATAACCAGAATATGCTCTACCCCGAGATGGGTGTGTGAGGGCACGGTGGCGCCGGGCTGATAGCGCAGCAAGGCCGAGGAGCGGGCTCCGGGTGGCTGGCCGTGCAGCGGGCAGATGGATACCCCGGGCCGGAAGTCCTGCCAGGCGCTTTCCGGCAACTTTGAAACGGCCTCCGGAGTCAGGTTGTGGGTCGTCGGTTTCGGGTTGGTCACAGGGCCTCCAGTCTTTTCAACAAGTTGGTTGAATCACTCACCGCGCCGAAGACACCGCCCTGCATCTGAATCATTTTCAGGGCGTGGGCATGGTTGTCCGGGTCGGTGGCACCGCAGCAGTCTTCCACCAACAAGCACTCGAAACCGCGGTCGTTGCCCTCGCGCATGGTGGTGTGCACACAGACGTCGGTGGTGATGCCGGTGAGGATCAGGTTGCGGATACCACGGACGTGCAGCAGCAGTTCCAGGTCGGTGGCGTAGAAGGCACCCTTGCCGGGCTTGTCGATGATGGGCTCGCCTTCTTCAGGGGCCAGCTCGGGAATGATTTCCCAGCCGGGCTCGCCTCTGACCAGAATCCGGCCGCAGGGGCCGGGGTCACCAATGCCGGCGCCGATTTCACGGGATCGCCAGCGCTTGTTGGCGGGCAGGTCGCTCAGATCCGGCCGGTGTCCTTCCCGGGTATGGATGATGGTCATGTCGAGGGCCCGGAAGCGCTCCAGCAGGCTGCTGATCGGTTCGATCGGCGCCCGTGTCAGGGACAGGTCATAGCCCATGGAGTCGACGTAACCACCCTTGCCGCAGAAATCCGTCTGCATATCAATGACGATCAGGGCGGTGTTGTCGCGGTTCAGCTGGTTGTCGTAGGGCCAGCTGTAAGGCCGGGACTGAAGCGTGTGGTTGGCCGTTGTAGAAGCGGTCATGGGGTTGGCTCCTGTTGATTCTTTAACGATAGCTTATGGAAGA
>NZ_CAXBDN010000072.1:0-16223 GCF_963974375.1 uncultured Marinobacter sp. | reverse complement strand
TCCGTCCCAGCTGTACCAGTTTGCCCTGGAAGGCGTTGCGCTGTTCGTTGTGTTGTGGCTGTTTTCGTCCAGGCCCAGGCCAACCATGGCAGTTTCCGGGCTGTTTCTGATTCTTTACGGCAGCTTCCGGGTGATCACGGAATTCTTCCGTCAGCCGGATACCCAGCTTGGCTATCTGGCGTTTGAATGGCTCACCATGGGCCAGTTGTTGTCGCTGCCAATGATTGCAGCCGGTGTCTTGTTGATGGTTCTGGCGTACCGAGGCAAAAAAGTATGAAGGCGTATCTGGATCTGATGAAAGATGTAGTCGCGAGCGGTGTCGATAAAGGTGACCGTACCGGGGTCGGTACCCGCTCGGTGTTCGGGCGTCAGCTCAGGTTTGATCTCTCTCAGGGCTTTCCGCTGCTGACCACCAAGAAGGTGCACCTTCGCAGCATCATTTATGAGCTGCTGTGGTTCCTGCAGGGCTCTACCGACAATCGCTGGTTGCAGGAACGCAAGGTCAGCATCTGGGATGAGTGGGCGCTGGAAAATGGTGATCTCGGGCCCATCTACGGCAAGCAGTGGCGAAGCTGGCAGTGCCCGGATGGCCGGGTGATCGATCAGATCAGTGAGGTGATTGAGCAGATCCGCAGCAAACCGGATTCGCGCCGCCTGATTGTCTCGGCCTGGAATCCCGCTGAACTGCCGGATGAGACGGTCAGTCCTCAGGACAACGTCCGTGACGGGCGTATGGCGCTGGCACCCTGTCATTGTCTGTTCCAGTTCTACGTGGCGGAAGGGCGGCTGCATTGTCAGCTCTACCAGCGCAGTGCCGATCTGTTTCTGGGAGTGCCCTTCAATATTGCGTCCTACGCGCTGCTGACCCACATGATTGCCCAGCAGTGTGACCTTGAAGTGGGTGAGTTCGTGCATACATTCGGTGACTGTCATCTGTATCAGAACCACCTGACTGACGACATTGTGTTCGAACAGCTCAAACGCAAACCGGGGCGATTGCCGACGCTCACTATCCTGCGCAAGCCGGCTTCTATCTTTGACTATGAGCTGGAAGACTTCGAGTTCGAGGGCTATGAGCCTCAGCCTGGCATCAAGGCACCTATCGCCATATAACGGGGCGCCTGCTGGCCTCCGGCGTCATCTGCCGGAGCGTTTGGCGGGCGTGCCATAAGGATCGATTGCAATGCGCAAAGCACTGATTGTTGCCATGTCCCGTAACCGGGTGATTGGACGCAATAACAAACTGCCCTGGTACTTGCCAGGTGATCTCAAGTACTTCAAGCAGGCCACCATGGGCAAGCCCATTATTATGGGGCGCAAGACCTGGGAGTCCATTGGCCGGGCGTTGCCGGGGCGACTGAATGTCGTCGTGACGTCCGCAGATGATCTGGAGTTACCCGCAGGTGTGGTCCAGGAAGCGTCGCTGGCGGATGCCTTTCGCAGAGCCGAGGCTCAGGCCACGATTGATGGTGTGGATGAAGTGATGGTGATCGGGGGTGGTCAGATCTATCAGGCGGTGTTACCGGAAGTAGATCGTATCTACATTACGCAGGTGCACGCCGAGGTGGACGGTGATGCGTTTTTCCCGGAAATAGATCTGGATCAGTGGCAGGAAATCGGACGGGAGGATTTCTCCGCGTCCGATCACAATCCCTACAACTACAGCTTCGTGGTCTATCAGCGCTTGGCGTCAGACTGACGATCCGGACGTTTGCCGGCAGGCTTGTGGCCATCGCGCCGGGCGCCAGGCTTGCCGCCGGCAGGCCGGGGTCCGGATTTTCCGGGAGGTCCCTTGCGGAAGCTGCCACGGGGTTTGCCACCAGGGCGACCGCCTTTGTTGTCGCGGGGTGCGTTGGCAGACGGTACCGGTAATTCCGACGGGCGCTCAAGGGGCAGTGAGCCGGGCTGAGCGGATTCCATCCAGCACGCCATAGCGCCGGCGAGCATGGCAATGTCCATGTCGTTGCGCTGGCTGATGTCGTCCAGCAGTGCCATGGCCTTGGCCAGCTTGCCGTCTTCGGTAAATCCGACCAGCTGAGCCTCGAACTGCTCCTGACGCAACTGCTGCAGGGCAGCCGGGGTTGGCAGTTCGTAAGACTGCATTGGCGAATTTGTGGCTCGCTCCAGAGTACGCAGCCAGCTACGCTCCCTTGGCGTTACCAGCAGAATTGCCTTGCCTTCGCGGCCGGCACGACCGGTACGGCCTACCCGGTGGATATAGGCTTCGGTATCGTAGGGCACGTCGTAGTTGATGACGTGGGTAATGCGCGGCACATCGAGGCCCCTGGCGGCTACGTCGGTGGCTACGATGATGTCTTTTTTGCTGCGCTTCAGGTCTTCAACGGTCTGTTCACGCTGACGCTGGTTCAGGTCGCCGTTGAGCGGCGCAACCGAGTGGCCTCTGGCGGACAGTTTTTCTGCCAGTACCGTGGTTTCCGCTTTGGTGCGCACAAAAATAATGGCAGCGTCAAAGGGCTCCACTTCCAGGATGCGGGTCAGCGCGTCCAGTTTGCGCTCGGCAAAGGTGGGCAGCACAAACTGCGAAATACGCTCGACGGTGCGGGTTTCGCTCTCGATCTTGACCTGGGTTGCATTTTTCAGATACGTGTTCGCGACCCGTGCAATGGCCGGCGGCATGGTGGCGGAGAACAGCGCCCGCTGGCAGCTGTCAGGGGTTGCCGCCAGAATGGCTTCAACGTCATCGATAAAGCCCATGCGCAGCATTTCGTCGGCTTCATCCAGCACCAGTGCCTTGATCTTGTCCAGTTTCAGGCGGCCACGACGCAGGTGGTCAAGCAGTCGCCCGGGAGTGCCGACAATAACCTGGGCACCACGTTGCAGCGCTTTGAGCTGCGGCGCAAAATCCTGACCACCGTAAATTGGCAGCACATGGAACTGACGGAAACCGGACGCATAGGTGGTGAACGCTTCTGCGACCTGGATGGCCAGTTCGCGGGTAGGCGTCAGCACCAGAATCTGTGGCGTCATGTCCTGGGGATCAATGCGGCTCAGCAGGGGCAGGGCGAAGGCAGCGGTTTTGCCGGTGCCTGTCTGGGCAACGCCCAGCAAGTGATTGCCTGCCAGGAGTGCCGGAATGGCTTCAGCCTGAATGGGTGACGGTGTTTCATAGCCAACGGCTTTGACGGCTTCAAGAACGGCCGGATCAAGACCAAGATCGGCAAAGGATACTGTAGACATTAAGATACCTGGTATTCGGAAGAGGCTGTCGGCGGGGAACATCGGTTTTGGAGCGCCGACAACCTGCTGACAGGATATTTGCGGGAGTATACTCCTTTTTCAAGTGGTTTTGCACGGTGCGTGTGTGCCCTGCGGTAGGTAATTGTTCGTGCCGCTTGTGTCGGGAGTCAGCTTGCGGCAGTCTTTCTGTCTTCAGAATACTCCCTTCGGAGTGTCCAAATCATCGCGATTCACCGCAACGACTGTAAGAGAAAGTCCAGATGACCTTTGACCAGCTGATTGCCGCTGCGGCAACCAATGAAGTGATTGTTCCTGCAACCTGGGCCCAGGGGCGGGCCACGTTCGGGGGGCTGACCGGGGCTCTTGCCTATGACCGGATGAAACAGGTGATCAGTCCTGGCCGACCCTTACGGGTCTCGTTTGTGGGTCCGGTTGAACCGGACAAGCCGGTGACCTTTGAAGCGGAACTCCTGCGCGAAGGCAAGGCGGTCAGTCAGACCATGGTGCGGTTGATTCAGGATGGCGAAACCCGCCTGGTAGCCCTGGCCAGTTTCGGTGGTGGCCGCGAATCGGCGGTTGCCATTCCACCGCTGCCGGCACCGCAGGCTCCGGCGCCGGAGGACTGCACGCCAACACCGTTCATGGAAGGCGTAATGCCGGATTTCACCCGATATATGGAGATGCGCTGGTGCTTTGGCGGTCGCCCCTTCACCGGTACCGAACATCGCGAAATGGGTGGCTGGATGCAGTTCCGGGAACCGCCGGCAGTCATGGATGATGCGGCGTTGATTGCCCTGATTGACGCCTGGCCACCGGCCATTCTGCAGAACCTGACAGACCGGGTGCCTGGCAGCTCACTGTCCTGGTCCATCGAGTTGATTCACCCGCGTCCGCAGATGAAGCCGGATGACTGGTTGTTGTACCGGGCGACAACGGATCAGTCAGGGGCAGGGTATGGCCATATTCACGCCGAGATCTGGACCCGCGACGGAGAACTGGCGGCCATCAGTCGTCAGTCCGTGGTGGTCTTCGGCTAAATGTCCTTGTGTGCTGGCTTTCCGGGCCGGGCTTCAGGCCGCCCGGGCAGCCAGCATGGCATCCAGTATCACCCGGACAAAGGCATCCGGCGCATCTTCCTGCAGGAAGTGTCCGCCATGCACGGTAATGTGCGGTTGACCATGGGCTCCGGGTACCCGCCTCTGCAGAGGGCGGTCAGCGCCCCTGGTTGCGGGGTCGGAGTCGCTGAAACAGGTGACAAACGGCTTGTTCCAGGTTTCGAGAAATCGCCAGAGCCGCTGGTTCCGGACATCGTCGCCTTGCAGGCAAAGTGCTCTCGCAAAGGAGCGGGCGCCCGCCTTGTAGTCGTCGTCAGGAAAAGGGGCATCGTAGGCAGCGAGCTCGGCCCGGGACAGCGCCCGGGTGGTGCCCAGTTGCATCAGCCTGGCGACCGGAAACCAGGGGCTGTATCGTGCAAATCCTCTCCAGATCAGAGACAACGGAGATTCCGGGTGATTGTCCGCAGGAATGAGAGCATTTGCTGTGATTATCCGGCTGAAGCGATGAGGCTGCCGGGCGACCAGGGCGAGCCCCAGTAGTGAGCTGCGATTCTGGCAGACCAGTGTGACGTCCTGCGGGTCAACCGCATCAAGCCACGACTGTAGCCAGTTCAGATGGGCTGTAAAGCTGTAGGATTGTTGTTCGGCTGGTTTGTCCGAGCGCCCGAAACCGATCAGATCCGGTGCCAGCACCCGAAAGCCTGCAGCGACCACCGGTGGAATCATGTGTCGATAAAGGTAGGACCAGCCGAGCTCACCGTGGAGCATGATGACAGTGGGCGCCTGCGGGGAACCCTCGTCAGCGTAATGAAGGCGTAGCGGCTGCTCACCGTTACCTGTCTGACCGACATTCTGGAAGTGAGGCTTGAAGTCATAATCCGGAAGACCGGCAAAATGGTCATCATCCGTTCGCAAAATACGCATACCATCGACTGCTCTGGCTGATTGCAAGCGTGACCCCGGGGGGGCCGAATGCCTGACAGCTTAAAGCAGTTCCGGATGAGCTTGTGTGTGGTTTCAGTAACAGTCCGTAATCAGTCTGAATCAGACTGCGACACGGTTCTCGTAATTTTGCAGTTCGGCCAGTTCAAGTGCGTTATCGCAGCAGTTGATGGCACCACAGTCGTCACCGGAACATTGGCCGATCATCTCGCAGTCGAGGTCGTAACGATTCTGGCCCTCGTTTGCAACGATCTTTGCCCGGGACAGCATGGAGCCGCAATGGCCGCACATCAGTGTCGGTACGGTGCTGTTCCTGGCCAGCGTGGCGATGTAGAAATCGTGATATTCGCTCATGGATTCTCCTTATTCAGTCACAGAAGGATAGGGGCTGAGTGTGACAATTAAAGGTCTTCCCGGGGTTGTGACTGATTGTTAATTGAAACAGTACGTCAGGAGCGACAGAGAGGATTCACCGGTATGTTTTCAGGGTGGCCGTGCGGGTTATTCACCCGGCTCCGGCAGTGGCCGGCGATTGGAGCGCTTGTCTTCCCAGCTCAGCTCGCGGGGGTCATACCAGCCCAGCTTGTGCCGTACCCGTCGTTTGGTGGCCGGTGACAGGGTTTCCCAGAGTGTGCCGAAGTCAGCGACTGCCTGTTCACGCTGCCGCTGCTGGCGGCTGCGCAGACGGGTCATCAGCTGGGGCAGGCGCAGTGCCTGGCCCAGCTGGCCGGGAATCAACACCTCCTGGCCCAGCACTTTCTTGCGGTGAGTGCGTCCCGCGAGCACGCTGGTAAGGGCTTCAGCAGCCTGCAATGCGGTCTCCTCGGTGAAGCTGTCTTCCATCAACGCGTCAGACCTCATTATCCTGGCGTGGTTCCCGGTGGCAGTGCCGGAGTTGGTGTGTTCCTGCATTAACTGGTTACTATACCCCGATTGTCACGAACATGGCCACGAGCGCCATGTTAGGGTATAAGCGCGGAATCCCGAAGGTTGAAAGGATGCAGATATGAGATACGAAAGTCTGGAACGCTGGACTTTTCTGGCGTTGCTGCTGGCGGTGACGTTGGCATTTTTCTTGTTGATGAAACCGTTTTTTGGCCCGATTTTCTGGGCGATTGCCATTGCACTGATCTTTCATCCGCTCAGACAAAGGCTTGCCCGGCGAATGGATGGGCGACCAAATCTGGTTGCGCTGATTACGCTGACCGTCTGCATGGTGATTGTGGTGATTCCGGTGATCGTGCTGGTGTCCTCGCTGATCGCTGAGGGGCTGTCGCTGTATGACAAGATACAAGGGGGGGATATCCGGCCAGGGGAATATCTTGATCGGGTCAATCGATCTTTTCCGGCAATCGAGGCTTTTCTGGCCCAGTTTGACCTGAGTTTTTCGGAGCTACGGGATCGTCTGACCACGGCGGTTACTGGCGCTGGCCAGTTTCTCGCCAAGCAGGCGCTGGATCTTGGTCAGAACACCTTCCGGTTCTTTCTGAATCTGGCGTTGATGGTCTATGTCGCGTTCTTTTTGTTGCGGGATGGTACCAAGCTGGTGGAGTTGCTGATTCAGGCGCTGCCCCTCGGCGATGAGCGGGAGCGTCTGCTGTTTGCAAAGTTTGCTGAAGTCACCCGCGCCACCGTGAAGGGTAATCTACTGATAGCGATTATCCAGGGGGCACTTGGTGGGGTCATCTTCTGGATGCTCGGTCTGACTGGAGCCTTGTTGTGGGGTGTGGTTATGGCGATATTTTCGTTGTTACCAGCCATTGGTGCCGGCCTCGTTTGGGTGCCGGCAGCTATCTATCTGACAGCTATCGGTGAGGTGATTCCGGCCATCATACTGACGGCGTTTGGGACCATCGTCATCGGTCTGGCAGATAACGTTTTGCGCCCCATCCTGGTCGGTCGGGACACCAAGTTACCCGACTACATCGTGCTGCTGTCCACCCTCGGTGGACTGGTCATGTTTGGTATCAATGGCTTCGTGATGGGCCCCCTGGTAGCGGCGCTGTTCATGGCATTCTGGGGGATTTTTATTCGCGAGTTCGCGGAAGAACGACCGGTAGACCCGGAGTCTGCGGAGCCTGAGCAGGATGGCCGTTTCTAGCGAAAGGCGACCCGCCATGTGGGGTGGGTCGCCTTTCTTTCGAAGCGGGTGGTGATCACTCCAATTTGCTGAGATCCCGCACGGCACCCTTGTCGGCACTGGTGGCAAGCAGGGCGTAGGCTTTCAGCGCTGCAGACACCTTGCGGTCTCTGACAATGGTCGGTTTCCAGCCCATGGCGTCCTGACGCTCCCGCCGGTCATCCAGTTCCGCCTGGTCCACCAACACATTGATGGTGCGATTGGGGATGTCGATGCGGATCAGGTCGCCGGTCTCGATCAGTCCGATTTCTCCGCCAGCGGCGGCTTCCGGTGAGGCGTGTCCGATGGACAGGCCGGAGGTGCCTCCCGAGAAGCGGCCATCCGTCAACAGGGCGCAGGACTTGCCTAGACCCTTCGACTTCAGGTAGCTGGTGGGGTAGAGCATTTCCTGCATACCCGGACCACCTTTCGGGCCCTCGTAGCGGATGATCACGACCTCACCTTCTTTGACTTCGTCGTTAAGGATGCCGTTTACCGCCGAGTCCTGACTTTCGAATACCTTTGCCGGGCCTTCAAACAGATAGATGCTCTCGTCGACACCGGCGGTTTTTACCACGCAGCCGTCCCGGGCGATATTGCCGAAGAGCACCGCCAGGCCCCCTTCAGAAGAGTAGGCGTGTTCGACAGAGCGGATGCAGCCATTTTCACGGTCGCCATCCAGGGATGGCCAGCGTGTGCTCTGGCTGAAGGCGGTCTGGGTGGGAATGCCTGCCGGCCCGGCCTTGTAGAACTCGATGACCTCTGGTGTCGGGTTGCGCATGATGTCCCACTTGTCCAGGGCTTCGGCCATGGTCTTGCTATGCACCGTGGGCAGGTCGGTGTTGATCAGCCCGCCCCGTTCCAGCTCACCGAGTATGCCCATAATGCCGCCGGCACGATGAACATCCTCCATATGGTATTTGGGAGAGTTCGGCGCCACCTTGCTCAGTTGCGGCACCTTGCGGGACAGCTGATCGATCTCGTGCAGGGTAAAGGGCACCCCGCCTTCCTGGGCCGCAGCCAACAGATGAAGAATAGTGTTGGTTGAGCCGCCCATGGCAATGTCGAGGATCATGGCGTTCTCAAAGGCAGCCAGGGAGGCGATGCTCAGTGGCAGCACACTGGCGTCATCCTGCTCGTAATAGCGGCGCGCATTCTCCACAATCTGACGACCGGCCCAGAGGAACAGGCGCTCACGGTCAGAATGGGTCGCCAGGGCTGAGCCATTGCCAGGCAGGGCCAGGCCGATAGCCTCGGTGAGGCAGTTCATGGAGTTGGCGGTAAACATACCGGAGCAGGAACCACAGGTCGGGCAGGCGCTGCGCTCGTACTCTTCCACCATTTCATCGGAGGCGTTGGGGTCGGCGGCAATGACCATGGCGTCGACCAGATCCAGCTTGTTTTCGGACAACTTGGTTTTGCCCGCTTCCATGGGGCCGCCGGATACGAAAATGGTCGGAATGTTCAGGCGCATGGCCGCCATCAGCATACCCGGAGTGATCTTGTCGCAATTGGAAATACACACCAGCGCATCGGCACAGTGAGCGTTGACCATGTACTCGACCGAGTCAGCAATTATCTCCCGGGAGGGTAACGAGTACAGCATGCCATCGTGACCCATGGCAATGCCGTCATCCACCGCGATGGTATTGAATTCCTTGGCCACGCCACCCGCCGCCTCGATTTCCCGGCACACCAGCTGGCCGAGATCTTTCAGGTGGACGTGACCGGGCACAAACTGGGTAAACGAGTTGGCAACCGCGATAATGGGTTTTCCGAAATCACCGTCTTTCATTCCCGTCGCGCGCCAGAGCGCACGGGCTCCAGCCATGTTGCGGCCTGCTGTTGATGTCAGCGAGCGATAGTTCGGCATTGTTGTCGTTCTCTCATGGTCAGGATGAAGGGCGGGCCGGCGTCAGGCATGATGGCCGCCCTTTGCCCCTCTGTGGTGCGAATTGGTGTGAAATCCTGAGGATACCAGATTCCGCCGTGATCGCATGGTTGTTTTGGATTGCCGCGGTTACAATACGTCACACAATCCGGGTCTACTGGTTCGCTGTCTTCGGTTGATGTGTTTCAGCGAAAGCGGTTGCCGTCAGTAACAGGGAGTATTGGATGTCGGTTCGTGAAAGCCTGCCTTTAAGTCGTCTGCGCAAGTTTCAGCCACTCAATCGTCTGTCTGACGATCAGCTGGTGCTGCTGGTCAATCGTGCGGAACGCAGAGTACACGGCCCTGGACAGAAAATTGCGGAACGAGGCGCGCGGGACGGTCTGGACTTCTATCTGCTGGACGGCGCCGTTGAGCTTCAGTCTGCCGACGGTCGCAAATCCACGGTCAGTGCCGACACCGAGAAGTCACTGACCGCCATTGCCCGGTTACAGCCGCGGATGTTTGACGTGGTTGCCATCAAGTCTTGCGAATTTCTGGTGGTTGATCAGGCGGTACTGAATCAGTTGCTGCGGGCAGCGCCGGTGACTCAGTCTGAAGTATCCGGAGAGCCCGGGGAGGACACCGGCAGTGGCGACGAGCATAGCCTGCTGATGTCTTTCTATGCGGAGCTTCGCAGCAATCAGATCAGTCTGCCCAGCGTTCCCGATGTCGCCTGGAAGGTGCGCCGGCTGGCGGACCGGGACGACAGCACCGCCGATGACATTGCCCGGGCGATCACGGCCGATCCGTCCATGGCCGCCAAAATTGTGCGGGCCTGTAACAGTGCCTTGTACCGGGGTTTCAGTGACGTTCGCAATGTCCGCGACGGTGTTGTCCGGCTGGGCGTAAGGACTACCCGCCAACTGGTTACCGTATTCGCCATGAGGGAGGTCTTCCGCAGCCGCCAGCCGGAGTTGCAAAAAGCCATGGACGAGCTCTGGGAGTACTCCCGCAATGTCGCCGCCCTGAGCTATGTGTTGGCGGAATCGGTATCGGGGATCGATCCGGAGGAAGCGTTGCTGGCTGGCCTGCTGCACGATCTGGGCACGATTCCGGTGCTGGTGCATGCGGAGCATCATCCCGCGCTGTTCGCCGATGCATCATTGTTGCAGGCAGCCATTGAGGAGCTGCGCGGTGATGTTGGCGCAGCAATCCTGGAGAACTGGGGTTTTCCTGGCGGGTTCGTGGAGGCGGCGCGGCATGGGTTTGACTGGCGTTATGAATGCCCGGCTGAGCAGCCCCAGTTGGTGGATGTGGTGATTGTCTCGCGGCTCCATGCCTTGATCTCGGCAAATCAGTCTGCTCAGGTGCCGGAGTTTGAGCAGGTGCCCGCCTACCGCAGACTGGGCGAGCTGGAGCTCACAGCCTCTCGTAGTCTCAAACTGCTTACCGCAGCGAAGGAGCGTCTGGATGAGCTCAAGCGCCTGCTGTCAGCGCACTGATGGAGTCGCACAAGGTGACAGACACACTGGACAGCATTCCCCTGTTTCCGCTGAGCTCAGTGGTGCTGCCGGGTGGCAGAATCCCCCTGCAACTGTTCGAACCCCGCTACCTGGATATGCTTGCCCGCTGTATGAGGGAGGACCGGGGGTTTGTGGTGTTGCTTCTTCGTGAAGGCCGGGAAACCGGCGGTGGCGCTACCTTTCACGACATCGGTACCTATGTGCGTATCATTGATTTTCAGCAGCTGGACAACGGCCTGCTTGGCATCACTGCGGAAGGTCAGTGGAAAGTGGCCATCCGCCGCCACTGGCTAGCCCCCGACGGGCTCAACTGGGGTGAGGCTGAAGCATTGCCCTTTGAGGCTGAGGATGCCATTCCTGCGGCCCGTTCCGAGCTGGCCTCGGTCCTGCGGGCATTGTTAAAGCACCCGGTGGTCAACAACCTTGCCATGAAAGTGGATTTTTCCAGCGCCCGCGAAGTGGGGTGGCGACTGATTGAGCTACTGCCACTGGACCGCCCCGAGAAGCAGCGGTTACTGGAGCTGCAGGATCCGCTTGAGCGCCTCGACCGGCTGCAGGCACTGCTGGACGCTATGGAATAGGATTCTTCGTCAACTTACCTGCCCTGATCCCGGGGCAGGTATATCACCGCCAGAACGTGCCCGTGGCAATATCGCCCTGCCAGGCCCGCACGATCCAGACAACGGCAGCCAGCAGCCAGACCGTCAGAGCCAGCCTGCTGAGCAGTTCCGCCGGGATCGGCTCATGATCATGGCGGCTGAAGCTTGTTCGTACCACCCCGCAGACAGACAGCCCCAGCATCAGGCCGGCAGCAACGTCCGTGAACCAGACATGACCGAGATACAGCAGGCTGAGGCTGATGAACAGCAGCGGTATGCTCAGCAGTGTATAGGTGCGCCAGCGTTTTGCGGGTGCCTGCTCCCGGGCAATAAAGGCAGCCAGCAGGCCGAGTGTCAGGGTCAGCAAAGTAACGCTGGTATCCGGTACCGAGGTTCCATGATCCGGGGTCAGATTGGGAGCTTCGCCGGCAAATTGGTGGTTCAGGTAGTACAGCGCGGCGGATGTCAGGCCGCAGCCTGCCAGCCAGTGCAGGGCAGCGCTGTAATGGCCGCGCACAACCAGTACGGCAATCACCAGGACCGAGGCAAGGATCAGCAGCTGAAGGTCGGCAAGTGCCGCCACCGGGCCGGTGAGCTGCATGCCAAGGGGGTGTTGCAAGGCCGCAAATAACCGGGTGAAGTAGACATCGGCGGTGAGGGGAAGTCCGGTGGTATGGGTAAGCACCAGCCAGAGCAGCAGTCCGGCAACGCCCGCCGCAGTGAGACTGATGGAGGCCAGCGGGAACTCTTTCCTGCGACCCGGTCGGTCGCTTGAAAACCGCTGCCATAAGCGCTCGGCACCTGGGTGCCAGGACAATTGTTGCTGAATCCAGGCATAGGTGCGGGACTGGTGTCGGAGCCCGAGCTGGATTCTGAAGAACAGAATGTAGGAGATGCCTAGCGCCGCAATACTGATGCCGATAAGGGGGTACAGCTCCCGCGGGATGCTGACAGGCGAGGCCAGGGTATTACCGACCGCATAGCCAGGGAGAATATAGACCGGCGCCCAGAGAATGGCGGATCCGATATTGAACAGCAGGAAGTGTCGCGTCGGCATATTGAAGGCGCCGGCAACCATGGGTAACAACGGCCGCACGGGGCCGACAAAACGACCGATAACCACGCTGATGCCGCCGTGGCGGACAAACAGGGATTCGGCTTTGCGGATCAGGGCCGGGAAATGACCGAAGGGCCAGAATCGATGCAGTCTGCCTTTTAGCCGGCGCCCCAGCCAGAAGCTCAGTACATCGCCGATAATGGCGCCTGCTGCGCCCCAGATCAGCAGTTCCGCAATGGGGGTTCCGGCTTTGCCGGCGAGGACGGTGACCGCAAACAGAACCGCCACTCCGGGCACCAGGATGCCCACCAGTGCCAGGGATTCCATCAGGGCGATGGCGAACACTGCGATTGCAAGCCAGCCCGGGTTGGCTGCCAGCCAGCCGGTGAGCTGCTGCAGCCAGTCCGGACTCATGACGTTTTGGTGACTGCCCGGTTAAACCACAGGGTGTCCGGGCCCCGACGGCATGCTTCGGTCAGCGCGTCGCTGGCCCGCTGACGTAGAGGGTCGGCCAGGCTGTCTTCGGCAAGATGGGTGGTGGCGCCGAGGCTGACCGTCATTTTGCTGACCTGCGGCCACTGGTGTTCGGATATGCTGCGGCGAATCCGCTCGCCGGAAACCCGGACACCTTCCTCGGGGGTGAATGGCAGAATAAGACAGAACTGGCCATTGCCCAGAAAATAAAGGGTATCGCCAGCCCGGATAAGGCTGAACAGGTAATCGCTCAGGTGCCGGTGCAGTTGCTGGGTTCGATCGTGCCCCAGCAATTCGTGAATCTGGTCATGGTGATCAATGCCGATCATGATGATCGAAAGCGGGTGGCCCGACGCCCCCGCCCGTGAGATTTCTTTCTGCAGGGTTTCGTTCAGGAAACGGGCGTTGTGGGCGCCGGTGACCGGATCGGTAATCGCAAGATCTTCAGCGGACTGGGCCATATGGTCGTAATGCCAGCTTGTCAGTGCTGCCGCAGTAAGCACCATCAGAATGGCGGCCCCGGCGCTCACCGAGTGCAGAGAGGGCGCCTGCAGCAGCAGGATGACGAGGTGCAGCAGTGCCACCGGCACGGAAATCAGCAGCGCCCTGCGCAACGGCAGTATCAGAAAACCAAGTACGATCAGTGGCATCAGCCAGTAAATCGCTGTGTTGGTGGTGGTCCAGGTGGCGTTGTTCCAGAATACGCTGATGATTACAAGCAGATGGCTCAGTGCCAGAATCAGCAGATGCCAGCGGGCTCTGAGCTGGTAGCTTCTGACGGTAAGCGAATAGCCGAGTCCGGCGATACACGCAGCGGTTAACAGGCCGATCAGGTAAAACTGCTCATAAAAGCCGAAGCGCAGGTTCTGCAACGCCAGGGCGCTGAAAAAAAGTGTGGCCAGACTGTAGGCAGCGGTATTGGCCAGCGTACGCAGGCGGGTTTCGGTCATCTGAGCGGGTCTCCGGTGGTGGCTTGCTCGGATGTGATATGGCTCCAGGTGCTGTAGGACTGGATGCGGTCCCCCCCTTTTTTCTGGGCACTCTGCAGGGCGCTGGCCGCCGATTGTTGCAGTGAGTGGGCGTCATCGCCGATGTTCAGTCCGGCCACTCCGGCACTGACTGAAAGGGTCAGGCCATGAGAGCTCATCAGGGTCATCAGGCCCTTGCGGAGCTGCTCCGCCCGGGTACTGGCGCCCCGTGTGGGTACTCCGGGCAAAATAATCAGGAACTGAAGGTCCGCTACCCGGTAGTAGCTGTCGAAATCCCGGAGCTGGGAGTGCAGGAAGCGGCCGATGCGAGGCAGCAGGGCATGCAGATCAGCATCCTGGCCAGGTTCGCTGAGGTGGGCATCCAGCCCCAGCATGATGATGGACATGTCCGTGCCTTCCCGCTCACTGCGCTGGATCTCCTTGTGCAGATCCGCTGACAGATACTCCCGGCTTGCGGCCTGGGTCAGCTCATCGGTGCGGCGCAAGGGCGCCAGCTGGCGGGCCTTGTATTCACGCAGGAAGAAGAAAATCAGGGCCAGCCCGGCCGTGAGCAGCAGTGGGCTGATGATCTGATGCCGGGTCGGATCGCCGTACAGGGAGCCAAGCGTTGGCATTATTATAGCCAGAAAAAGTACTACCAACAGAACCGACCGGCGTGGTGGTAGCAGACCCAGGACCAGCAGCGGAACCACGAACAGCCAGCCCCTCAGTGCCTCGGTGTCGAGCCAGATGCTTGCTGTAACGAGCAATGTGAGGGCAACTGTCAGCAGTCCGTTCAGCATATCCCAGGGCCGTTGCGGCAGGCGCCTGGGCAAGGCCGGGCTGGTCCAGATGACGGCAGCGCCAAGCAGCGAGGCGGCGGCAATCATGAAGTGGCCACTGGTCAGGGAGGTTATGGCGATCGCAGTAAGGGCAAGGCAGCCCAGCCAGGCAAAGCGGCTTAACAGATAGCGTTCGGCCTTCTGGGCCATGGAGAAATCCTTAAACTGAAACTTGTCGGGCGAATGTCCGTTCTGACGAAGGCGCGTTACAAGCGGTATAATATCACCCTTGCGCCGGTTCAGCCTTAACATAGGCAGGAACTGAAGGTTTTCTTGGTAGTAACGTTTCCGAAACAAGGGAAGAGTGATGGATATTTCTGCATATATGGCTGAGGTGGGGCTTGCCGCCCGTGCAGCAGCCGTTCAGGTAGCCCGTTCATCAACGGCTGTGCGAAACGAGGTGCTTCTGGCCACCGCACGCATTCTTGACAAGGCCCGCGCTGAACTTGCTGAAGCCAATCGCAAGGATCTCGAGCAAGGCCGTGCCAACGGTCTGGACGAGGCCATGCTGGACCGGCTGGAGCTGACGCCGGCGCGTATTGACGGCATGATCGCGGGGCTTGAACAGGTTGCTGCGCTGCCTGATCCGATCGGTACCATCACCGATATGACCTACCGTCCGTCTGGCATCCAGGTCGGCCGGATGCGGGTGCCGCTGGGTGTCATCGGGATCATCTACGAATCCCGGCCCAATGTGACGGTAGAGGCCGCGAGCCTGTGTCTGAAGTCCGGCAACGCCACCATTTTGCGGGGTGGGTCCGAAGCTATTCATTCCAATCAGGCGATTGCTGACTGCCTGGCCCGGGGACTGGCGGCGGCAGGTTTACCACAAGCTGCGGTACAGGTGGTTAAAACCACCGACCGGGCGGCGGTGGGTGAATTGATCACCATGCCGCAGTACGTCGACGTTATCGTGCCCCGTGGTGGCAAGGGGCTGATTGAGCGGATCAGCCGGGATGCGAGGGTGCCGGTTATCAAACACCTGGATGGTGTGTGTCATGTCTACATCGACGCCCACGCTGACCCTGAAAAGGCCCTGGCAGTTGCGGTGAACGCCAAAACCCAGCGTTATGGCACCTGCAATACCATGGAGACACTGCTGGTGGACCGGGAAATTGCCGAAGACATCCTGCCCCTGATTGCTTCTGCTTTTCGCGACAAATCGGTTGAACTGAGGGGCTGTGAGGCCAGCCGGGCGGTGGTTGCTGACATGCTCGAAGCCACCGAAGATGACTGGCATGCGGAGTATCTGGCGCCCATTCTGGCGGTGCGGGTGGTTGACGGGCTGGACGGCGCTATTGAACATATCAACCGCTACAGTTCACAGCATACTGACAGTATCATCACCGAAAATTACACCCGTGCCCGTCGCTTTATTACCGAAGTGGACTCCAGCTCGGTGATGGTGAATGCCTCCACCCGTTTTGCTGATGGCTTTGAATACGGTCTGGGCGCCGAAATCGGGATCTCTACTGACAAGATTCATGCCCGGGGGCCGGTCGGTCTGGAGGGGCTGACGTCGCAGAAATACGTGGTGTTCGGCGACGGCCACGTCCGGACCTGATTGATGCATATT
>NZ_CAXBDN010000071.1:0-16356 GCF_963974375.1 uncultured Marinobacter sp. | reverse complement strand
TTGTGGCGGTGCCCTCCGATCAGTTCCACTGTGTCGACAACCCGGCGCTGTCCGATGCTGAACTGGCTTCGCTGGGAATGTGCTCCTGCCAGACAGCCTTTCATATGCTCACCGTGGCCGGCGTCAGCGCAGGGGAGCGGGTGCTGGTCACCGGAGCCAGTGGTGGCGTGGGTACGGCGCTGATTCAATTGTGCCGCCTGCTTGGCGCCATACCCTATGCGCTCAGTACTGCTGACAAGGCCGATAAGTTGAAGGCTCTGGGCGCAGAGGCGGTGCTTGACCGCAACGATCCGGGCGACCTGGCCGGGCGAGCCCGCATGCTGACGGGTGGCCGGCCTATGGACGCCGTCATGGATCTGGTAGGCGGCACCATGACCGACGTCTTCATTGAAACCATGATTTTCGATATGGGCCTTCGCCACACGCCGCCTCGCCTTAGTATCGCCGGCGCCGGAGGAGGCAATGTCAGCGAAATCCTCTGGACCCGGATCTACCTGTACCAGGTGCAGATCTTTGGCGTCTCCCATGGTACCCGGGCAGAAGCAGAGCAGCTCATCGGCTGGATCCGCTCCGGCACCCTGAAACCGGTATTGCACGGTGCTTTCAGGCTGTCCCGCCTGCACGACGCCGAGCGCTATTTTGTCGAACGTGGCAGTGATTTTCTGGGCAAGATTGTGGTGGTGCCTGACGCCCAGTGGGCGCAGCACGGTGCACGCTGGGCGCTGGAGAAGGCGTCATGAAATACGCCAGAGAAGACCTCCGGCTGCAGGTTATGGATACCCATGCCGCCGGTGACGTCAGTCGCATCGTCACCGGCGGCGTCAACCCGCTGCCGGGCGGCACGGTACGGAACCAGATGGAGTATCTGGCCAGCAACGCCGACGGTTTGCGCCGGCTGTTGTTGTCCGAACCCTACGGCGCCCCGGAAATGTCGGTAGATCTGATTGTGACCGCCAGTGACCCCGGGGCGAGCTTTGGCTACATCATCATGGAGGTGATGGGGTATCCGATCTACTCCGGCTCAAACACCATCTGCACCGCCACTGCCTTGCTGGAAAGTGGCCTGATCCCGAAGATGGAGGGCGAGCAGCAGTTCACCCTCGAATCCCCGGCGGGGCTGGTGGATATCCGGGCACGAGTGACCAGCGGCGTGGTGGAGGCAATCACCTGTAGCGGATTGCCCAGTTACATCCACAGCTACCGGGAACGAATCCAGGTTCCGGGTCGGGGCGAGGTGACCTTCAGCCTCGCCTACAGCGGTGGCTTCTATGCACTGGTGGAGGCAGCTGATCTCGGTTTCCAGCTTATACTGGACGAAGAGTCCCGCCTGGCCCGATGTGCCCACGCCATTGTCGAGGCTATCCGGGCCCGGGAGAGTTTGTCCCATTACACGCTGGGTGATGTGGGGGAACTGTCCTTTCTGCATTTCATGGGACCGGTGGAGCAGGTAGCCGATGACTTCTATCGCTCCCGCTCGGCCACCTATGTTCATCCCGGGGTCATCTGCCGCAGCACCACCGGCAGCGGTACCTCAGCTCGGCTGGCGCTGATGCACCATCAGGATCTGCTTTCGCCCGGTGACCGCCTGGAAACCGTTTCTTTGCGAAATACCGGGTTTGTAGGTCAGATCACCGGCACTCACCCTGTCAGTCACGGGACGGCGGGCTACGAGGTGGTAGACAACACCATCACCGGCCGTGCTTTTGTGCTGTCCCGTTCGGAGGTCCTGGTCAACTGCGATGATCCCCTGGTGGACTGTGGGGGCCTGCATCACATACTGAGTGACACCCGGACTGACAAAATCCAGGGAAGACAGGGCTCAAAACGGGGGTGACATTTCGTATTGGTCGCTTTAGCAAGTAAATGGGCATGAAGTGTCGTCGGGGCAGTCCTTCGAGTTTGTGTCGCAATAGGCGATATTGAGACGGTGGGGGAATTGGTTGATAGTTGTGAACTGGCTTGCGTCGCGGCAGGGAATTGCCAACCGGGATTTCGGGGACCGCAGGCCGTGTGAAGGAAGGCTGTTCTTGATGGACCAACTATTTAACGGGAATGCTGATGATTAACGCCCCGAGCGTATCGGTGATCGTGCCGGTTTTTAACGCCGGCCAAGGCCTTGAACGCTCTTTGAAATCCCTGCTTGATCAGACGCTTGAGAATCTCGAAATAATCGTGGTAAACGATGCTTCTACGGACAATTCGGCAGCCGTTCTGAACCGTCTGGCCAGCGAAAACCGCAATATTGTGGTGATCCATCTGGCAGAAAACCAGGGAGTTCATGAGGCCCGCCTGGCTGGCCTCAAAAAAGCAACAGCCCCCTGGATCGGCTTTCTCGATGCCGATGATTTTGCCCGTCCCGACATGTTTGAGAGGCTGCTGGACGTGGCTGACCGGCAGGATGTCGACATCGTGGTTTGTGGTTCCTGGCGGGTGACGTCTGACCGTAAACCCATCGCACCGAAGCTCCGGTTCAAGCGCAGTAAAAAAATAGATTCGGATGTGTTCGGTAAGTTCTGCCGGTTTGAATTCGGAACCGGAATGCTGTGGAACAAGCTCTATCGTCGGGAGGTGATTGATCCCTGGGCCGCTATGCACTTCCCCTGGCGTCAGAATATCAATGAAGATCTTCTGCTGAATATCGGGTGCTTCCAGAAAGCGCAGGCGGTTTTTCTGCTAGATGAAATTCTTCACGAATACGTTCTCAACGAATCCAGTGTTACCTCCACGTCAGACAATGCCAAAGCCTTTGTGGACACCTACCGGGCTTGTGCCCTGGCGGTGAGCATTTTTTCAGCGCTCGGCGGTGATGTGATGGGAAAAATCATTGAGATGTATCGCACCCAGCTTTCCTGGGACGACTATCTGATTGATGACCTGAACACCGTCCTGGCCCATGAAGAAAAGCTCAAAGAAGCCGTGGATCTGATCAGTCGCTCCTACCCGCCCGCGTTGGCGCTGCTGCCGGCAAGGCAAACGCCCGTTATGGTAGGGGCAAGGCTGGCGATTAAATCACTTGTCTACCGGTGTTTGTCATTGGCAGGGATCCGCCCTGGCTTCACCAGATCGTGAGGTCGTTGGGTTGTGCCGGATGTCCTTTGAACAGGCCTTTATTCACCAATCACTACGCGCTGAGGTCTGATCTGTGTTGACCGTCAATCTGACCACGACATCCCAGCGGCTGAACCTGTGCAGGATCACGCTGACGTCGCTGTTGATGCAATCCCGGAGTCCCGATCGGATCCATCTGTGGGTTTCAAGAGAACCCTATCTGAGAGACCGGGGAATGGATGATTCCACTGAAATCGACCGGTTAATCGAAACTCTGCCCGAACCCGCAAGAACGTTGATATCCGTCCGTTGGGTGCCGAACACCGGGCCCTATCGCAAACTGATTCCGGTGCTGCGGGAGGCGGAAGCTGACGACATCATTGTGACTGCAGACGACGATATCTTCTATGGCCGACATTGGCTGAGTGGGCTGATGCAAGCCTATGATGGAGCCGGGGGCAGGGCTGTAGCCGCGAGAGCAAGAACCAAAAGAGTCAACTTCCTGGGACGGAAAACGTCTTACCTCTACTGGAATCTGATCGATCAGCCCACGGTTGTTGACGATAATTTCATCGTCACCTTTGGCGGTGGTGTGGTCCTGACAAGGTCCATGTTCCGGGAGCAGGACATTGTGGATGATTCCTACCTTGAACTTGCGCCCACAGCGGACGACCTCTGGTACTCGCAGTTGCTGCGACACAATAATAATCCGGTGGTTATCGTGCCGTCCCTGATGGCCGAGCTGAATTTTATCGAACACAACGAGGGATTAATGAACGACAACGTCCCCCGGTTCGCAACGTTTCTGAACAAAGTCAGGATACGGGTATGGGACCGGGTTGTGGGGTTCCTGGGTTTTCCGGTGTGCGGCAACGATGTGGCCTACGCCCAGATTGACCGCTATTTCAATCAGACCACCGTGGGTGATTGACTGAGCGGTTTCCGGGCGCCGGGTGATGGCCACTGAGTTTACGGCAGTATCACCAGATGATTGGGCAGCTCATTGCGCTCGTGAGTGGCGGGCACGTGCTCCTTCAGAAGGGTGCCGCAGGCTGCAATGCAGTCGAGAAATCCCTGCTGGGTCTGGCCCTGGCGCACCTTGGCGGTGAAGTCCGCTACTATGCCTTCCCACACCTTGTTATCCAGTACGTCGGCAATGCCCTGATCCACCAGGATCTCCACATAGCGTTCTGCCTCCGAAACAAAAATCAGCATGCCGGTAGCACCGTCCGTATGATGCAGGTTCTGCTCCAGAAACTGCCGCCGTGCCAGGTTGGAGGCGCGCCAGTAACGTACCTGCCGGGGAATCAGGCGGGTGTTGATACCGGGCACCCGGAACAGCAGGCTGAGCAGGATGAACGTACCCCACTGCACCAGCAACAGCATATCCGCGCTGAACCAGCTGGCGAAGTAATTGGCCACACCCGGAACCAATAACGCCAGGATGCCGGCCCAGAGCAAGGGGATATAGGCGTAGTTATCAGACTGGGCCGTCAGCACGGTGACCAGTTCGGCGTCGGTGTGCCGTTCCACCTCGTTGATGGCGGCAGTAACGGCTTCCTGATCGGTTTTGCTTAGTAAGGTCATGATTCTGGGGTACTCAATGTCAGGTTAGGGGAGTCAGCGCGCGCGCAGAGCAGGGCGAAGTTACCAGCCACCGGAGGCACCACCACCGCCAAAGCCGCCACCGCCGCCGCCAAATCCACCACCACCGCCGAAGCCACCGCCCCGGCCGCCCATGGCGCCACCCAGCAGTGCGGCGCCGATCAGTGCAGCACCTCCGCGACCACCGCGGCCACCACGACTACCGATAAAGAACGTTACCGCCATCATCAGAATGAACAGCAGTGCGACCAGACCGGCTTTGGGCTTTTCCTGGCCTGCACCGGGTTGCTGGCCCTGAGGCGCTGCCAGGGGTTCGCCACCGAGAACCTGAATCATGGCCGCAGCACCGTTGAGGATGCCGGCCTGAAAATCACCCTGCCGGAAAGCGGGTGTGATGATGCGATTGATAATGACTGAGGCGTCAGCGTCGGTAAGCCGGCCTTCAAGGCCGTAACCTACCTCGATACGCACTTCGCGTTCATCCTGTGCCACGATCAGCAGGGCGCCGTTGTCCTCGCCCTCCTGACCGATACCCCAATGCCGGCCCAGCTGATAACCGAAATCCTCAATCGGAAACCCCTGCAGGTCTGGCAAGGTCACCACCACTACCTGTTCGGTACTGGCCTGCTCGTGGGCCTGAAGCATCTGGCTCAGGCGTGTTTCCACGTCGGCAGAAAGCATGTCTGCCCGGTCTACCACACGGCCCGTCAGTTCGGGAAACTCAGGTGTTGCCTGCGCCCAGGCAATGGCCGGCAGCGACAGCAGCAACGCGACTATCAGACTCTTGGTTGGCAGGGCAGCCATCAGAACTGCACCGCAGGTGCTTCATCCGCATCCTGTGCCGTGGCTTCGAAATTGGCGCGGGGCTCCAGATCGCTGTACAGGAGGCTGTGCCAGATCTTGCCCGGGAAGGTGCGCAGTTCGGTGTTGTAGCGCTCCACGGCCTGAATGAAATCCCGGCGTGCGACGGCAATACGATTTTCGGTGCCTTCAAGCTGGGACTGCAAAGCCAGGAAGTTCTGGTTCGACTTCAGGTCGGGGTACCTTTCGGACACTGCCATCAGCCGGCTCAGCGCACTGCTCAGTTCACCCTGGGCCTGCTGGAACTGCTGCAGCTTCTGGGGGTTATTGAGAATGCTCTCGTCCACCTGGATAGAGGTGGCCCTTGAACGGGCTTCGATCACCGCAGTCAGGGTTTCCTGCTCCTGAGCGGCGAAACCTTTAACGGTTTCCACCAGATTGGGAATAAGGTCGGCGCGTCGCTGATACTGGTTTTCCACCTGAGACCAGGCGGCAGTGACTCTCTCGTCATAGCTGGGGATGTTGTTGATCCCGCAGCCACTGAGCATCAGTACCAGTGCCATCAGCGATGTAAAGCGCCAGAAGGTGCGCGCCTGAAATGGCTTGTTAAGGGTTCCCATAGTGCTCTGTCCCGGTGGTGGTTGGGTGAAAGTGCCGTTCAAAAAGGAAAATGACCGGCCTGCAGCCAGAACCTTCGAACTACTCTCTAGTTGGGGACAGAGCTACTGCTTTCAAGGGCTGCCCGGTTTCGTCACGACACTATGGCCTTGATGCTGAAGCAAAAAGCCAGTCAGGTGTCACTCGCCCTGGCGAAAGCGACGAATAAACGCCTCGGACTCCGCAACCGACTGTTCCATGTTGCGAATAAGCTCATCCACATCCTGGCGGATGGTTACCAGTTCATTCCTCAGGGAACCGATTGCCTGGGCATTCAGGTTGTGTTTGAGGTACAGCACCTGATCCTGAAAGGCCCGTAAAACCGGGTCCATACGATCTTCAGCTTCATGCATGCGACTGATCAGCTGGCTGTACTGAGTGCGGGTTTCGTCCAGCTGCTGTTCACTGCTGCGTCGCAGAGAGGCGCTTTCGTATTTGTCGAGCTCGTCCTCCCACTCGTCGAACAGATCATCAGCAACGTCTTCCACCTTGTCGATGCGGTCGCGGACTTTTTCCGCGCTTGATTTGCTGGCCTCGTACGCGTCACTGATTTCGGCGTACTGATCCTTGAGCTCGGTATCCGGCGTGTCCACCACACTCTGGAAGCGCTCGAGGGACGAGCGGAAGGTTTCCTGGGCGTCATTCTGGCTGTCCCGCGCATTTTCCACCCGGTCTACAAGGATGTCGCGCTTTTCATACCCGAATTTTTCCATGGTGTCGTAGTACAGCGAAGCACACCCGCCCAGCAGTGCGACACTGAGCAGTAACGGCGGTAGCCGGCGGGCGTTATCTCGCACCAATGAACGGACCGTGACAAGACTGGACATAACGTGGTTTCCGGAAGGCAGATGGAGGGGGCGTCTGGAAAGTGAAGCATGGCGACGGATTGCAAACAAGCCCCGATTCAGGCGACGGATCTTGACGGATCTTAAGGGAGCGCGCCACTACTGGCTTCGCTGTAGGTCACCATTCGCTGTTTGCCCTCATCCCACAGGGCATACCGAAAGCAGTCGGCGATCTCACCGGGTGCAAGGCTCGTGGTTAATGGTGACTGCAGTTCCGGAATGGCCGCCATCACTTCGGGAAGACGGTAGAAGGGAATCCGAACGTTCAGGTGGTGAATGTGGTGATAGCCAATATTGCCGGTGAACCACTGCATCACCCGGTTCATCCCCATGTAACTGGACGATTCCATGGCCCCCCGGTAATAGCTCCAGGCTTCGGGGGAGGCAATCTGCATACGCCGGAAGCTGTGCTGGGCAAAAAACAGATAGCTTCCCATGGCGGAGGCAAGGGTCATCGGTAGCAGGATGACAAAAAACACCACTGTGAAACCGCCCAGCAGCCAGAGTATGGCGATCAGCCCGAAATGGCAGATCAGCGCCACCAGGGAGTCCAGGTGATTGGCGGGGTCCCTCAGCAAGGGCAGGATGGTGACGTTCAGCCCGAAGACAATGGGGTAGCTCAACAGCACCACCAGTGGGTGCCGCTGGGCGCGATAGGAAAAACGCTGCCAGGGCGTTGCGTTCTGCCACATGCGGGCGGTTATCAGCGGAAAGGCGCCGACACTGGCGGACATGATCTGGCCCACATGGCCGTGATGGTAATTATGACTGGCGCGCCAGGAGCGTGTCGGCGTCAGGGTGAACGCGCCGTAAGCGTGAAAGAGCCACCAGGCAACCCGGGACTGCCTGAGAATCGCGCCATGCAGGTAATCATGAAAGGTGATGAAGGCACGTACCATCAGCAGGGAGCCCAACACTGAAAACGCGACTCTGAGAGGCCACCAGGGGATCAGTCCGGCGCCTGTCAGCGCGGCTATCATCAACAGGAAGGTAGAACCAACATACCACCAGCTGGTTGCTGTGGACTCTTCAACATAAGGCTTGGTGGCGGCGAGCAGCTCCCGGCCTACCCGGATTCCTTCGCTGTGTTCTGGCAAGCTGTCGTCTGATTCACGGACATTATCCTGAGCCATGGCTCCATCCTCCCTGCGCTCGATCCAGATCTGCTGATGAGTGATTTCCAACGGAAGTGCAGGGCCTGTGCCAGGCCAGATCCTGATGTCCCGTTGCAACCGTTCCCGCTGATCTTCCCTAACAATAGAAGATGTTTCATAGTTATGGCAGGAAAAGAGTGGTCTGTCATGAAGCCGCACCAGGGCAGTGATGACCAAATGGGGAAATTCTCTGATAGCCTGTAACCCCAGTCGATGTCAGTCAGTCCGGAGAGGTGAATGGACAATCACAGCGATCCAGCAAGTATCGAACAGCTGCTGGATCTGATCGAGGCCGGAGCGGCCGGGCGGGCACACGTGACCATTGGCGAAATGATGGATTCGGTGGGCTATCGTACCTTCGGCCCCATGCTGCTCCTGGTGGGTCTGATCCTGGTCACGCCACTGAGTGGTGTGCCGGGGATGCCGACACTGATGGGCCTGCTTACCCTGCTGACCCTGGGCCAGCTGCTGTTGGGGCGAACCAATTTCTGGCTGCCGGGCTGGCTCGTGAGGCGGCGGATACCACGTAAAAAACTCCTGCAGGGTCTGGCCATGCTAAGGCCCGCTGCCGGTCGCATTGACGGTCTGATCCAGCCACGCCTACCCCTGCTGGTCAGAGGCCCCGGCCTTTACGTCATGGCGCTGGCCTGCATGGCTATTGCCATGGTCATGCCCGCAACCGAACTTATTCCGTTCAGTTCCAGTATTGCCGGCCTGGCACTGATGACGTTCGGACTCGCAATGATTTCCAAAGACGGGCTGCTCGCCTTGTTTGCCTGGGGGATTGCCCTGACGGGGCCGGTGCTGCTGGCGCAGAATCTTGCAGGTTAAGCGAAGGCAGATTTGGGAGGCACGCCGGACCTTGGTTGCTCTGGAGTCAGCACCAGACCAATCGAACAGGACATAATGCTGTCCCTCCGAGTCTGCAATGGTTACCTGAACAGTAAATAGAAGAAAACGCTGCTATTGCGGGTCATGTCTCTGTAACCTGCGCTTCTCAACCCGGGAGATTCCATCAGTGAAAATTAAAGGTCTTGTTCCAGTTCTGGTAGCGGTCACCCTGACCGGTTGTCAGACCTCAGCCAACGTATCCTCCGCCGCCGCTGATGGCGATGGCATTACCTGCAACAGAATCTATCAGGCCTTTTCTGCCTATCAGCAGGATCGTGATTCAGCGGTGGCCTGGGCTCAGCTTGGCCAGTTAATCAGTCCTACCGCCGGCAACTACGCCAATATGGGAGTGGAAACCGCCGCCAGGTACTACGATCAGATCAAGGCGACTACCGATATTGCCCTTGCGGTCCGTGGTTGTCAGCCAGTGCGCTGATACCCGACGGGGCCACTGTTTATCATTTTGTCCCAGCCAAAGTAATCGCTGCAGCGGGCTGATCATCGCGCTGATTTTTCAGTTCGCCTCTACTGACCTAGACTCTATATTCAATCCCATCAGGAAGAGGAGGACTGAAATGGATCACGCAACGTCAGAAAATAGTGATCACAGGGCCAGGTTGTACCGCATGGTCATGGAGGACCATCTCTGCCCCTTCGGACTCAAGACCAAGGATCTATTGGAGCGCAAAGGGTTTCAGGTTGATGACCACCCCCTGCGGTCCCGTCAGGAAATCGACGACTTTAAGCAGCAACATGATGTTGAGAGCACCCCCCAGACTTTCATCGATAACCGCCGTATCGGTGGGTACGAAGAAGTGCGGGAGTATCTCGGGCTCAAGGTCACACAATCGGACGAGACCACCTATCAGCCTGTGATTGCGTTGTTTGCTGTTGCCTTTCTCATGGGGCTGGCAGTCAGCTGGACTGCAACGGGGTCGCTGCTGAGTGTCAGAATGCCGGAATACTTTGTGGCCATAGCCATGGTCTTGCTGGGCCTGCAGAAGCTCAAGGATATCGAAAGTTTCAGTACCATGTTCCTGAATTACGATCTGCTGGCCCAGCGCCAGGTGCGTTACGGCTATGTCTATCCCTATGCGGAGACCGCCGCCGGATTGCTGATGCTTGCAGGAACCTTGATCTGGGTGGCGGCGCCGCTGGCGTTGTTTATCGGGGTGGTCGGCGCGGTATCTGTGTTCAAGGCGGTTTACATCGACAAGCGGGAACTTAAATGTGCCTGCGTCGGCGGCGATAGCAATGTGCCCCTGGGCTTTGTTTCGCTGACCGAGAATCTGATCATGATTGGTATGGGGCTGTGGATGCCGCTGCGGATGTACGTGCTCTAGCGCCCGTCTGGCTGCGCTACTCAGTCCACTTGGCACCGGGGGTATTAGCTCCTGAGTGCCTGTTTCAACTTTAACGCTGCCTTGCATCTGGTTCGAGCGGCTTCCTAATATGTAGTTATCAAATAATTTTGCGAATGAGTCAGGGATGGGTTAAGGTGTGCTTGTTGAAAAGATTTGTTACGTACTTCAAGAATATGACGTTTCTCTGGTAGTTACTGGTAGTTCACCGTCCTGTTTTCGAGTCTTCCTATTTTTTCCGCATACCGCTGACCGATCATCGATTCGATGTATTGGCGGCAACCAAAATTATTGAATTCAGGATATAAAGATATGTCTAACACTACCGGCACAGTAAAGTTCTTCAACGAAGCCAAAGGCTTTGGTTTTATCACTCCAGAAAGCGGCCCGGACGTTTTTGTTCACTTCAGCGCCATCCAGGGCAGCGGCTTCAAGACTCTGGCAGAAGGCCAGTTGGTCGGATTTGACGTCAGCCAGGGCCAGAAAGGCCTTCAGGCGGACAATGTTGTTGTTATCTGAATAACAACCGCATGACCAGAAAGGCAGCTTCGGCTGCCTTTTTTTGTGGCTTCGCATTGATGGTGCGATAGCCCTGATACCGACGACTCAATGTCGCCGGAACCTGCCAGGCTTACGGTACTTTCCCCAAGCGTGGCAGTGAAGAATCAGTCGGTGGTGATTTCGGTTTTGATGCCGTCGCTGGTGTTATCGAATTTCAGGCTGAGGCCGCTTTCTTTTTCCGCAGGGGTTTCAATCACAGTGGTGTTACCGCCGCTGAAGGCACCCGTGTAGTAAAGAACGCCCGCACCGGCAATAAGCAGGCCGACTACAATGATGGCCACCATTGCTACGCTGTTGTTATTTGTCTGGGTAACTGACATAAAAAACTCCCGATCATGATCCTGATCTCGCAGCTGTACTGGCGGTGTCATGACACCCCATTGCGCTCAGGTGGCGCAGTATGCGCCTTTATCGGGAGGGGTATGGGTTTATTTATCGGGACTGCGTCATCTACCTAGTAATGCGCCATTGTTATATCCCGTACAGCGCCTTCAGGTGCGCCATGAAGTGGGGGCGGTTTTCTGCTGCGTCCGCACGAATCTTTTTGACATGGGGCCTCTCTTCCATGCGAGCGCAGTAGGCATTCAGTCCCGGCACTTCTGACAGTGGATCCCTGTCGAGAAACGCCTTGCCAACGTTGCGTACAACAGGAAGATTCAGTATTACAGCGATATCCGCCAGGGTGAACTGGTCACCGTAGGCAAACTGCTCGAAGGTCGACAGCTTTGGCAGCGCCGCGACGGCCTTGTTAAAGCCATTCTCGACTTCTTTCAACACAGTTGGATCCGGCTGGGTACGGCCCAGAAGGTTTGGGATCAGGCGACGCGCCACCAGCTCGAAGTAAAGCTCAATGAACTGGGATAACTCCTGCACCTTGGCGATGCCAAAGGGTGTGGCTGGTAGCAAGGAAGGTTCCGGATACGCCCGTTCGATGTACTCCAGAATGGCGCGGGATTCACTGATAAATCCTTCGGGTGTTTCAAGTGCCGGCACTTTGCCAAGAGGGCTCTTGTCCAGGTACTCGGGTTTGTACTTGGGACCAACGCCGGTGTACGACAACACTTCTTCAAACTCTATGCCTTTCTCCAGAAGGGCAAGCTTGGGCACGTTGTAGTAATTGCTGGCAGAAAAACCGTGGAGTTTGATCATTCTTCTTCCTGTTATTTGTGTTTATAGAAGGGACTACCGATTTCATACGTAGCCTAACATCCATAAACTCATTGCACAGCTGCTTTCAGCGGTTGTAGGTCCTGGTGCAGGAACCACTTTTCAGTCACCACTTTGCGGGTAAACCAGTGGGAGCGCATTAGTGTGCCGGCCAGTGGCGCCTTGACCCATTGCGGTAACTGCCAGCCGTTTTCATTTTGTCTTGCGCGCTTGCCAAAGCGTTCAGCGATGGCATCGCCATAGGGCTGGAGAGATTTCGCCGAATAGTTTTCAGCGGACCGGATTACCGTTGCGGCCAGCAGGGCGGACTCAATGGCTGGCCGTATACCCTCTCCACTCTCGGTGTAGGCAAGTCCGGCGGCATCGCCGAGGAGGATCAGTCCGTCATCCACCAGTGGACGGTGGGCGTGGTTGTAAAGCAGATAGGCATGTCCCTTGAAGCGGCCTGGCAGATCCGAGGGAATGCGGCCGGCCTGTTTCATCTCGTCGACAAAGTGGTTCAGGTGATCCGATAACTTGTAATTGTCCTCGCGACCAAGTCCGATATTCAGATAATTGCCTTTACGGAAGATCCACCCATACCCTTTCAGGTCGCGGCAGAACCAGAGTTCCGGGGTGACGCCACTGGCCTTGCAGGTGTTGGCTTGCGCCGGTGTCATTTCGAATTCCACTTCCTTTGCTGCAATCACTGTCTCGTGACCGCCGGGACCATCGCCAAGCAGGCGGGCGACCGGGCAGAAATGGCCACCCGCACCGACCACCAGAGGCGCCTGCCAGCGGCCGTTAACCACCCAGTTCCCCCCTTCCTGCTCGATAGATCTGACCGGTTCTCCCAGTACTTTGTCGCAATGGGCCCGCTGCAGCAGGTAATGGTCAAATTCACTGCGGCGGATGCCGTAACTGACGATTTCGCCATGGTCATTTTCCACCGGTTCCTGTCCCATCATGCCGATGCGGAAGCGGCGTATAGGCTGCAGGGTTCGGTCGGCACCATAGTCCTGAGTGTCTATGGCGAGGCTGTCCATGACCGCTGGCGTTACCCATCCGGCGCAGGTCTTGTCTCTGGGAAAGGTTTGTTTGTCGACTATAAGAACACGTTTGTCGCTGCCTTCGAGCGCCGTTGCAAGTGTGGATCCAGCCGGCCCTGCACCAATGATGATCAGGTCATAGTTGTCCATCAGACCTCCTCCGGTGTTGCATGGGAGGTATACAGATCCCGGCGGCTGCGGGGGATATTGTTGTTATCGCCATGGCTGAACACCACCTGGAACAATTGCAGGGAGCCGGCCCGGAATGCACCGATGGAGCCGGAAAGGTACATGCGCCAGGCTCGGGTGAAATGTTCACCGTACATTTCTGTCACCCGGTCCTCGTTCTGATCGAAGCGCTCTTTCCAGTGAATCAGGGTCTGGGCGTAATGCAATCGCAGATTCTCCACATCCATTACCGAGAAATCATTGGCTTCGCAGAGGCTCATGAACTCTCCGATACTGGGAGGGTAGGCTCCCGGGAAAATGCGTTTTTCGATCCAGGCATTCATCAGCATGGGGCGGTTGCGGCCGATGCTGTGCAACAAGGCAAGCCCTTCGGGCTTGAGGCAACGTTTGATGAGGTCGGAGAGGGTCTGGTAGTTTTCCTTGCCCACGTGTTCGAGCATGCCAACGGAAACAAAGGCGTCGTATTCACCGCTGATATTACGGTAATCGTCTTCTACGTAGGTGATCAGGTGGTCCAGCTGCTGGCGCCGGGCTTCTTCCCGGGCATGGCTGATCTGCTCACGGGAGATGTTATAGGCATGGACTTTTACACCGTAATTTCGTGCCATATAACGGGCCAGTCCGCCCCAGCCAGAGCCGGCTTCCACCACGGTCATGCCTGGTTTGAGCCGCAATTTGCGACAGACATGCTCCAGCTTTGCCAGCTGGGCTTGCTCAAGGGTTGCATCCGCTGTCTCATAATAGGCGCAGGTGTACTGCATTTCAGCCTGATCGAGCCAGAGTTTGTAGAACTCGTTACCCAGATCGTAATGGTGATGGATATTCTCTTTAGCGTCATCAATATCAGTGGAGCGGGGAGCGTGATTTTTCCAGAGGGTCTCCAGCCATCTGGGCCAGTTCTGCATAGCCCGGTGAACATGCCGGTACAGGGTTTCGGCAAGGTCCGGGAGCTCGCCGTCCAGTAACTGAAGCCTACCGGCACTGTAAAGATCCCCGAAAGCAAGGTTGGGGTTTGAAACCAGGGTCAGTAATGCTTTGGGATCGGTCAGGTACAGAGTGAAATCTGCCTGCCCTTCCTGGAGCTCTATTATTTCTCCGTTCCACAGCCGGAACCGTATCGGAGGTGATCCTGACATTCGCAACAGCTTGGCAACCAACCAACGCTCATGACGGTGGGGTTCGCGGGCGACCTGCAGGTCTTCCAGCGGCAGGTTCAGTGGGTGCCCGAAGTTGTTGTCGGGTTGACGGTGTTCTGGTTTTGAATCCGTTGCGGTACGGTCGTTCATGGCTACTTTAATCCCTTATCGTGGCTGGTGTGCACAACGTTGTCTTGCTAAGAAACCGCTATGATGTCAGCTTAAGGGGCGCATCCCGACTGCGTGGCTGTGAATGGCCAGACGTTTGTTGAGTATAGAAAATAACCAGAATTTGTCATTCCCACCGTTTTCCAGCTGAAATAAAGCCCTCAAACCAGCCAGGCTACCGGTTGATTCAGAGCGTGCTTCCGTACAGACCTGACACATCCATTAATCCAGAATCGTCACTATGATCAATCGTATGAAGTTGGCCGTATTTATCCGGACGAAGATGGAGCAATTGCTCGACGACTGGGAACAAGCCGTGCTGGAAATCGCCCCGGAACTGAAGGGCGTGGACAGCATCGTCTTGCGCGACCATGCCCGCGGAATGCTCGAGTTCGTCGCCGGGGACCTTGGTACCTTGCAGACCAGCGACGAGGCGGCAAACAAGGCTCTGGGCAAAGGCAAGATGCCTGCTCCGGACATCGGTGGGGAGCATGGCAAAAACAGGCGACAGCTCGGTATGTCCATGCTCCAGATGATGCAGGAGCTCCGGGCTCTGCGGGCCCGGGTAACCAGAGCCTGGGTTGTCGCCCAGTGCGGTTTCACGGAAAAAGACATCGATGAGCTGGTTCGCTTCAACGAAGCGATCGATCAACTGATTGCCACCTCAATTGCCAGTTTTGCAGCACACACAGATCAGGTTTCACGCCTGATTCAGGCCATGCTGAAGGTTTCTCCTGATCCCGCCGCCATATTCGAACCTGATGGCAGGTACCTGTTTCTCAATGCCGCGATGGCCGATCTGGTGAATTCGCCACATCAGGATGTCATTGGTAAAACTGCCCAGGAGCTGAATCTTGACTCCGCCACCGCGCTGCACGATGCGATCATCACTTCTGTCAGTACCGGTCAGACCCAGCGCAGGGAGTATCATCACTGTTCACCTGCAGGCCGCGAGTTGTATCTGGATTGCCAGTTTATCCCGGTGTTTAACGATTCGAACGAAGTCGAGGCTGTGGTCAAGACGTCGCGCAACATCCCCGAACACAAAAAGGCCGAGTATCAGGTCTGGCGAAATGCCAATTTTGATGCACTGACCGGCCTCCCCAATCGACGGTTGTTCCTCGACAGGCTCCAGCAGACCTTGCTGGAATCCGAACGAAAGCGGGGCACTTTCGCGCTGCTGTTCATCGATCTGGACCACTTCAAGCAGGCCAACGACCAGCTCGGTCACCGGTCCGGTGACCGGCTGTTGATGCAGGTGGCCGAACGAGTGAGCGGCAAGGTACGGGCCATGGATACCGTGGCCCGCCTCGGCGGCGATGAATTCACCCTTATCCTCAAGGAAACCAGCCGGGAGGATGCAGAAGAAGTCGCCAGGGGAGTTTTAGCCAGCCTCGAACAGGTATTTAACGTTGATTCTCACCGGGTACACATTTCAGGCAGCATCGGTCTGACCGTTTTCCCCGATGACGGCAAGGACGTTGACCAGTTGATACACAGTGCCGATCAGGCCATGTACTCTGCCAAGGAGCAGGGCGGCCAGCGTATACAGGTCTTCGAGTCATGGATGGCCCAGAGCGAATCAGAGCATATGCGGCTGAACAGGGAACTGGATGATGCCCTGCGGGAGAACCAGCTTGAAGTTTACTACCAGCCCATAATCGACATTCGAACTGGCATCATATCCCGGGCAGAAGCGTTACTTCGCTGGAATCACCCGGACAAGGGGCTGCTGGCGAAGTAAC
>NZ_CAXBDN010000070.1:0-16536 GCF_963974375.1 uncultured Marinobacter sp. | reverse complement strand
GGTTCGTAGCCAGGTACTCTATCCAGCTGAGCTACAGCCGCGCATACGGTTTCCCGCGTGGTCGGGTGCAAATCCGACCTGTTCCCGACTTTCCTTCAATAAAAGGAAATGGCGGAGAGGGAGGGATTCGAACCCTCGGTACGATTGCTCGTACGGTTCCTTAGCAGGGAACTGGTTTCAGCCACTCACCCACCTCTCCTTGAGAACGCCGCGTATACTACCATAATTTTTCTGTTTTCATAGGGTTGACACCATTTTTTTCACCCCGGATATTTGCGGATGAAAAAAAACCGCCATGATAATGAAATCTGGCGGTTTTATGCTCAGCACATCCCTGACGGGTGCCTTGCGCAGATCAACTTAGTGGTTCCCGGGTTCCGGGCCTTCTCCGTCGGTCTTTTCACTTTGGATACGCTGATAGATCTCTTCGCGGTGAACAGCGACTTCTTTGGGTGCGTTGACACCAATGCGTACCTGGTTACCTTTAACACCCAGCACGGTGACAGTGACTTCGTCACCCACCATCAGGGTTTCGCCAACACGGCGGGTCAAGATCAACATGTCCTTTACTCCCTTTCCAGAGCTACCTGTTCCGACAAGAACAATTGGTAATTACGTTATACCGGCATAAACCATTGGACATAAGCCGAACAATCCCTTATCCGCAATTGTTCAGACGCCTGACTGCCCTATATGGTTCCCGTGTACTGCAAGACCCTGGCGGACCGACCTGTTAATCCGCCACATCAGGCCTCTACTTCGGGCTTGTGCAGTTCAAACGCGCTGTGCAGCGCCCGAACCGCAAGCTCGAGATACTTCTCATCAATCACCACCGAAATCTTGATTTCCGAGGTGGAGATCATCCTAATATTAATGCCTTCATTGGACAGCGCCTCGAACATACGGGTGGCAACACCCGCGTGAGAACGCATACCGACACCGACAATACTGACCTTGGCGATTTTCGGGTCACCGCTGACTTCACGGGCACCCAGTTCACCGGATATTCTTTCCAGGATTTCCCTGGCGCGACGGAAATCATTGCGATGCGTGGTAAAGGTGAAGTCCGTATGGTTATCAGCACCTACGTTCTGCACAATCATGTCCACTTCAATGTTCGCTTCACTTACCGGCTTCAGTATACGAAGCGCAACTCCCGGTGTATCAGGCACACCGGAAATGGTCAGCTTGGCCTCATCGCGATTAAATGCAATTCCGGAAACGACCGGTTGTTCCATGACGCTGTCATCCTCAAAGGTAATCAGAGTGCCTTCACCTTCCTCAAACGAGGATAGCACCCGCAACGGCACATTGTACTTGCCCGCAAACTCTACAGATCTGATCTGAAGAATCTTGGAACCCAGGCTCGCCATTTCGATCATTTCTTCGAACGTGATGCGAGCAAGTCTCCGGGCGTCATCAACCACTCTGGGATCTGTGGTGTAAACGCCGTCCACATCGGTATAGATCTGGCACTCATCCGCTTTCAGTGCCGCTGCCAGCGCCACAGCGGTGGTGTCAGACCCCCCGCGCCCCAGCGTCGTGATGTTGCCGTGCTCGTCAACACCCTGAAAACCGGCCACCACAACCACACGACCTGCGTTCAGGTCCGCGCGCATATTGGCTTCGTCGATATCACGAATCCGCGCCTTGGTATGGGAGTTGTCGGTCAGGATTCGTACCTGGCCACCGGTGTAGGAGCGCGCGTCGCAGCCCCGCTTCTGCAGGGCCATCGAAAGCAGTGCAATGGTCACCTGCTCGCCGGTTGACACCAGCACATCCATTTCCCGTGGCGTGGGTTCTTCCATAATCGCAGTTGCCAGTGCGATCAGTCGGTTCGTTTCACCACTCATGGCCGACACCACAACCACAATGTCATGTCCTTCGCTGCGGAACTTGCAGACTTTCTCTGCAACCGCCTCAATCCGTTCGGTCGTGCCGACGGATGTACCACCGAATTTCTGAACCAGCAGAGCCATGTTCTTCCCAAATATCCTGCAAGGGATACCAAGCGGTTAACAGCAACCGCGCCCCGGGCGAGTATCGACGACACCCGCAAAAAATCGCGAAATTATACGCTTGAATCAATACCAATGAACAGGGGCCAGACCACCGGTAATGTCGCCGGCTTGCTGGCACCCGTCAGGCAGCGGCGTTATCCGCCACCCAGACCGCCACACTTTCCAGTGCCGCCGGCAGAGCAGATGCATCATTACCACCACCCTGGGCCATGTCCGGCCGGCCGCCACCCTTGCCATCCACCATGGCCGCCAGGTGCTTCATGATATCTCCGGCCTTGACCCGGCCAGTGGCAGATTTGGTCACGCCTGCCACCAGGGTAACCTTGCCGTCGGCGACGCTGGCCAGCACCACCACGCCCTCCCCCAGCTTGTTCTTGAGCTGATCGGCGGTTTCCATCAGGGTCTGGCGGTCGGCACCCTCAAGTTCAGCGACAACCACCCTGAGGCCCGCCACGTCGACGGCGGAGCCGAGCAGATCGTCACCCGCCGAGCTGGCCAACTTGCCTTTCAGCTGGTCCACTTCCTTTTCCAGTACCCGGGTGCGATCCAGGGATGCCTGCACCTTCTCAAGCACGGATTCGCGATTGCCGCGAACCAGGCGGGCGACCTGATCCAGCGCTTTCTCGGTGTCGTCTATCCAGCGCAGGGCGCCAAAGCCGGTAACCGCTTCAATCCGGCGAACACCGGCAGAGATACCGCTTTCGGAAGTAATCCGGAACAGTCCGATATCGCCGGTGCGCACCACGTGGGTACCGCCACAGAGTTCCACGGAATAATTCTCTGAACCCATACTCAGTACCCGCACGGAATCGCCATATTTTTCACCAAACAAAGCCAGTGCGCCCTTGGCTTTGGCTTGCTCCATGTCGGTGATTTCAGTGGCCACGGCGGTGTTCATCAGGATCTGCTCGTTCACCTGACGCTCGATTTCCTGAAGCTGTTCATCCGTCACCGCCTCAAAATGGGAAAAATCGAAACGCAGTTTGTCGGGGTCCACCAGAGAGCCTTTCTGGGACACATGCTCACCCAGTACCCGGCGCAGCGCCGCATGCAACAGGTGCGTCGCAGAGTGGTTCCTTTTGGTATTTTCACGACGCAGATGATCAATCCGGGCGTCCACCTCCAGCCCCGGGAACAGCTCGCCTTCGAGCACCGTACCGATATGCAGGTGGTTACTGCCTTCCTTACGGGTATCGTTCACCTGAAAACGACCACCACTCCAGGTCAGCAGACCGGTGTCCCCCACCTGTCCGCCGGATTCCGCATAAAACGGTGTGCGCTCCAGCACCACTATGGCCTCATCGCCGGCCTGGGCGGTTTTTTCTTCACCGGCCACCAGAACGGTACGAATGGTTTCATGACCGTCAATATGCTCGTAACCGGTAAATTCGGTCTGACCTTCCAGCTGCAAACCACCGGCGTTGTAGTCAATACCGAACTTGCTGGCGGCACGGGCCCGCTCACGCTGGCCCTCCATGGCTTTTTCATAGCCTTCGTAGTCCAGCGTCAGCCCCCGTTCGCGGGCGATGTCGTTGGTCAGGTCCACCGGAAAACCGTAGGTGTCGTACAGCGTAAAAATTGTCTCACCAGGAATGACGGCTCCCTGCAGGTCCGCAATATCCTGCTCCAGCAGACGCAGGCCTTTATCGAGCGTCTTGGCAAACTGCTCTTCTTCCTGCAGCAGAATGCGTTCAATCTGCGCCTTGCCACTGACCAGTTGCGGATAGGCATCCCCCATCAGCATCACCAGCGCGTCTACCAGCTTGTGGAAGAACGGTCCCTGGGCACCCAGCTTGTTGCCGTGACGGGCAGCGCGGCGAATGATCCGTCGCAACACAAAGCCCCGGCCCTCATTGGAAGGCATCACGCCATCGGCAATCAGGAACGCGCAGGAACGGATGTGGTCTGCCACTACCCGCAGCGACGCTTCGGTTGAGGCAACGCCCCCAAGAATGTCAGAAGCCGCCTTGAGCAGATCCTGGAACAGGTCGATTTCATAGTTGCTGTGCACACCCTGCAACACCGCCGCGATGCGCTCAAGGCCCATACCGGTATCCACCGACGGCAGCGGCTCCATCTCGCCGCTGGCCTGGCGATTGTATTGCATGAACACCACGTTCCAGATTTCGATGTAGCGATCGCCGTCTTCCTCCGGGCTGCCGGGAGGACCGCCTGCCACATCGGCGCCGTGGTCATAGAATATTTCGGTACAGGGTCCGCAGGGCCCGGTATCGCCCATCTGCCAGAAGTTGTCGGAGGCGTAGGGGGCACCCTTGTTGTCGCCGATGCGAACAATGCGCTCGGCAGGCACGCCCAGTTCCTTGTTCCAGATGTCATACGCTTCGTCGTCGGAGGCGTAGACGGTTACCCAGAGCCGGTCTTTGGGCAGCTTCAGGCAGTCTTCACCAGTCAGAAAGGTCCAGGCAAAGTTGATGGCTTCCCGCTTGAAATAGTCTCCGAAACTGAAGTTACCGAGCATTTCGAAAAAGGTATGGTGACGGGCGGTGTAACCCACGTTCTCGAGGTCGTTGTGCTTGCCACCGGCCCGCACACATTTCTGGGAGCTGGTTGCGCGGACGGAGTCACGTTGCTCCCGCCCCAGAAAAACATCCTTGAACTGGTTCATCCCCGCATTGGTGAACAACAGGGTAGGATCATCTGCGGGAACCAGAGAGCTGCTGGGCACGATGCGGTGCCCCTGCTGTTTGAAATAATCCAGAAACGCCTGTCGCAACTCTGCGGTTGTCATATCACTACCCTGATTGAATCGATCGGTCACACGGTTACGATGCCTGAGCCCTTTTCGGGCCTGCATACAGAGGCGCTACTCTAGCACAGGCCGCAGGCTTGAAAAATGGCTTTTCTGCGGTCCCTGCACGCCCCCGGGCGCTCCGGATGCGGGATTCTTTCACCGGGCACCGTTCAGGTTATACTGCCCGCCGGCCAGACCGCTGCGGCGGACTCATGAACAACATCAGGATGCACCATGCCACGCCAGTTTCACGACCCGGAATCGCTGTTTGAACCCGCGCCACTGCTGCGCCGTCTGCTTGCCATGCTGTATGACGGGCTGATCTGCATTGCGGTGCTGATCCTTGCGACCTGGGGCTACACCATGTTCGTGGCCTGGATCATCGGTTTTGACAAGTATCTGGAAATGGCCGAGGCGGGGGCCTTCAACCGGGATCCCATGCTGACTTCGGTACTGTTCGTGATCCTGTATCTGTTCTTTGCCTACTTCTGGACCCGCACCGGGCAAACCCTGGGCATGCAGGTGTGGCGAATTCGTATCGAAAATTACGATGGCAGCTCCATTAGCTGGACACAGGCTTTGAAGCGCTATATGGCAGCCTATGTCAGCTGGATTCCCGCCGGCCTTGGCTATCTCTGGCTGCTCTGGGATCCCCGGCGCGAAACCTGGCCTGACAAGTTTTCGGGAACTCAGGTGGTGGCGGTGCCAGCGCCTCCGAAACCGGCAAAGAACGGCAAGAGTCCGAATTAAAGCTGCAGAAAGCCACATGCAGACAGCTTTGGCACCGCTATCCTGCCCGGCGCAAGAGCACTGCGCCGACAATGCCGTTGATTACAATCGGCAGCAGAATCGCCAGCACCGGATTGAACCCGAAGACCAGACTCATGGGGCCCAGCAGATCCTGCATGTACTTGAACAGCAGGCCCACGATCAGGCCGGTAAACACCCGGAACCCCATGGTCACCGAACGCAGCGGGCCAAAAATGAAGGATATGGCCACCAGCACCATGACTCCGGTACCTATTGGCATAAGCACCTTCTTCCAGAAAGCCAGCCAGTAGTTGGCGGAACTGAGTCCCTGCTCATCCAGATAGCGGGCATAGGTGAAAAGTCCGGTCACCGGCAGATTCTCCGGGCGCACAATCAGCACACTCAGCACATCAGGGGTCAGCCCGGTATCCCAGCGCAACTCCGCCGATTCTTCCAGCGAGGTGCCTTCCTCCGTGAGCCTGGTGGTGCGGACGTTCTGCAGTAACCAGTGATCGCCCTGATAGTCCGCGCGCTCTGCAAAAACCGAGGTTTCCAGCCAGCGACCCTGCTCATCAAAGGAGAACAGGGAGACACCGCGCAAGGCACCGTCTGGTACCACGGCGTTCAGGTGCATGAAGGTGTCACCCTCCCGGTGCCAGACACCGGTGGCCGCCGCAATATTCTCCCCGGCCCCACGGGCAATGGCTTTGTGGCTCTGGGCCAGGCGCTCGGCAGGGGGCGCCAGATACTCACCAATCACCACGCCCAGCAGCACAATCACCAGGGCCGGTTTCATGGCCGACCACACCACCCTTTTCACCGACACCCCGGCCGCACGGATAATCGTCAGCTCGGAAGAGCTGGCCATGGCGCCAAGTCCGATCAGGCACCCCATGAACGCACCCAGAGGCAGGAAGTCATAGACCCTGCGCGGCAGCGTCAAAAACATGTAATAGAGTGCCTCGACCACTTGATAGTCGTTACGGGCGTCATCCAGCTCGGCGATAAAACCAAACATCAGATCCAGCGCCAGCACCACCACCATCACCAGGAACATGGCGGAGCCGACATTGGTCATGACATAGCGATCAAGCAGGCGCATGCTTCTGCCCCTCCCTGGTCAGCTTCCGTTTATAGCGCCAGGCCGGACCAAACTGCAGCCACAGGCCCAGCGCCAGAAACAACAGGTGCACCCAGAGCATACCGATCCATTCCGGCACCCGACCGGATGCCAGGGCATCCCGCGCCACAATCAGCAGCCCCAGATACAGGATATAAATCAGCATTGCCGGCAACAGGTGGAAAAACCGCCCCTGACGCGGATTGACCCGGCTCAGGCTCACGGCCAGCAGGGTCACGACGGGAACAATCAGCGGCAAGGAGAAGCGCCAGTGCAACAGGGCCCGCTGCTCCGGATTACTGGATGTCATCAGCTCACGGGTGCTGATGCCTTCTTCCAGTTCACGGTCGCGACCGCCCTCGCCTTCTATCTTCAGACCGTAGGCATCAAATTCTGTAATGTTGTAATCCAGCTGACCGGGCAGGCCATCAAACAGGGCGCCACCCTCCAGCACCAGAAAGCGGCTGCCGGTTTCCGGATCCACCAGTTGCGAGCCGATATCCGCCGAGATGATCCGCAGCCGATTCCTCTCACTGGAATATTCCGCAATAAACACGCCCTGGAGCTGACGTTTGTCGTCGCTCAACGCTTCGGTGTAGGTGACCCGGGTTCCTGACGACAGCGACTGGAAGCGCCCCGGCGCCAGCATTTCGAATTCAGTGGCCTTGCGCTGCTCATTGAATATGCCCTCTACCTGTTTCATGCCCCAGGGCGAAATCCACAGGCTCATGGCACCCACGACCACCATGACCAGAAAGCCGGCTATGAGCGAATGGGCCAGTATCTGGCGGTCAGACACACCACAGGCGAACAGCACCGTCATCTCGCTTTCAAGATACATCCGGCCGTAAGCCAGCAGAATGCCGATGAAAAAGCCCAGCGGCAGAATCAGCTCCAGAAACCCCGGAAAGCGGTACGCCATGATCAGAAACAACACATCACCGGCCAGCTGACCGGCTGCCGCATCTGCGAGATACTTGATAAAGCGGCCGCTCATGAACACCATCAGCAATACGCCGGAAACAGCCAGCATGCTGATCAGGGTCTGACGACTCAGGTACCGAAAAATAATGCTCAAAGATGCCTCGCACATTCCGTGGAGCGGGCGACCCTGCGGTTCTGAATTGCAGTGGTCACCGGGCGTTGATCTGGCCGCTATTCTAGGCAACCTGCGCTTCAAATGACAGGCCGCTCTGATGGGGCCGGCGCCCCTGAAGATCACAGCAAACGGTTGCAGTGCTTGATAAATTGACCCGGCGCCCCGATGCTATAGGACCACAGACCATTCATCTGCCGGACCTGCCAGCATCGGCCCAAACGCAGAATGACATTCTTTGAATGATGTAAACCTTCAGGAGTTGCCATGAATTTCACGTTGAGCAGCAAAGCGATTGTCACTACCAAAACCGATTGTCTGGTGGTTGCCGTACCAGAAAAAGGTGACTGGCCCGCGTCCACAGTGCAGGCAGACGAGGCCATGGGCGGACTGATCAGCAAGCTGCACAAGCAAGGCGACGCCAGCGGCAAGAATGCCACCACGTTACTGGTGCCGGTGGACAACCTGCCATGGGAGCGGGTCCTGCTGGTGGGTACCGGCACGGACAAAGACCGAAATCGCGGCGGCTTCAGCAAGGCGCTGGCAGCCATGAGCAGCTGCCTCAAGGATGGCTCTGCGAAAAATGCGGTGGTTGCGCTGTTCGACACCCCCATTACCGGTGACGAAGTACTGGGTACCGAAGCAGGCAGGCTAAATCTGATTGGCCGCACCCTTGAGGACCAGTTCTACAGCTTCACCGAATACAAAAGCGAGAAACCCGCCAGCCGGAAGCTCAACAAGGTTACCGTTGCCGCTTCCGGCAGTGGCAAGGCCCTGAAAGAGGCGTTCACTCTGGGCCTGGCGACCGGCCGCGGCATGAACCTGACCAAAGATCTGGGCAACACCCCGCCCAACGTCTGCCACCCCAGCTATCTTGCCGAGCGGGCCCAGCTGCTGGCGAAAGAGCACGACGTCATCAAGACCGAAGTTCTCGATGAGAAACAGATGAAAAAGCTGGGCATGAACAGTCTGCTGTCTGTTTCTGCCGGCAGTGCCCAGCCTGCCAAACTGATCATCATGGAATACCGGGGCGGCAAGGCCAAAGACAAGCCCTACGTGCTGGTCGGCAAAGGCATCACCTTCGATACCGGTGGCATCAGCCTGAAGCCCGGCGAAGGCATGGACGAAATGAAGTACGACATGGGTGGTGCTGCCGCCGTGTTCGGAGCCATGCAGGCCATTGCCGAGACCAAACCAAAAATCAATGTGGTAGCGGTAATTGCTGCAGCCGAAAACATGCCAAGTGGCACCGCTACCCGGCCCGGCGATATTGTCACCTCCATGTCGGGGCTGACCATTGAAATACTGAATACCGACGCCGAAGGCCGCCTGGTATTGTGTGACGCGCTGACCTACGTCAAGAAGTTCGAACCGGAAGCGGTGGTTGATCTGGCGACACTGACCGGGGCCTGCATCATTGCCCTGGGACACCACGCCACAGGCATGCTCAGTAACAACGATGCGCTTGCCAACGAACTGCTTGCAGCTGGTGAACGTGCCGGCGACCGGGCCTGGCGCCTGCCGCTGTGGGATGAATATCAGAGCCAGCTGGACAGTAATTTTGCCGACCTCCAGAACATCGGCGGCCGACCTGCAGGCACCATTACTGCGGCCTGTTTCCTGTCCCGCTTTACCAAGGATTACGCCTGGGCCCATCTGGATATCGCAGGTACCGCCTGGAATTCGGGAAAGGCCAAGGGCTCCACCGGCCGCCCCGTGCCCCTGCTGATTGACTACCTGATGTCCCATGCCGGCAAGTAAGCCGGACACTGACGCTAACGGGAACCAGTCCTACTGGTTCCACATCCTGGCCCGCCCGACCGCTGCCGATCGTCATCTGCACGCGGTCAGGCTGGCCGACAAGGCCTGGCAGCAGGGTGACCGGGTGGCCATCCTGTGTGACAGTCATCAGCAGGCGGAGGAACTGGACGAATTGCTGTGGAGTTTCACACCGGATGCCTTCATCCCCCACAGCATTGTGGCTGATGTCACCACCCGCTGCCCGGATCCGGTGGGTGTCCTGTTATGCCAGCCGGTTGCCGACGACTGGGATACGTTGATCATCCTGTCAGCTGCCCTCCCTGCCGATGCCGACCGTTTCAAACGCCTTGCTCTGGTTGCCCATAACGATCCGGAGGTACTGAATCAGGCCCGCTCGCATTTCAGGCAGCTGCGGGCCCTGGGCATTGAGGCCCGGGTCCATGACCAGCGTAAAAAACAGACGTCGGTTGACCGGTAAAAAAACACCCCGAAGCACTTGAATGTATTCCGCACCTATTGCAGACTGATTTCAGGCAAACGGACTTTGCTGTTCCCCCTGCGGTTTTGCCCACGCACACTGAAGACTCCGTCGTAGGGCGCATCCTCTCACGCCTTGATCTGGAACTCTGCTGTCTCGGTTAACTGTCACCTGATTCAGGTCACGTGAGGCCAGCCATGAGCGTTGACGTACCCCTGGACAACATCAGAATAAGGGAAATCCGGATCCAGGAATTTCCCGATCTGAACCTCGATCTGGACCTCGGCCTTGAGGGCGGGGTTGCCTTGGGACTCGACAATATCCAGCTCGGCATCACAGAGCTGCCAGCTCTGAGTGTCGGTGTCACCGAACTTCCGGACGTCAACGCCAACCTGGCGGTCACCCGGCTGCCACCCATAGAACTCGCAACTGACAACACCCTTAAATCCGACAACAAGGTGGATCTGGAAGTGGGTGTCGCGGTGCGAAAGCTGCCCAGAGTCGACATCCAGTTTGGCTTTCGCCCCATGCGTTTTTACCTGCCGCTGAACTACCGTTTCTGTCTGACCCTGTTCGGCCACCGTGTTCTTGAATTACACAGCTGCGGTGAAGGCATCCTCATTTCCGAGGACAACGAGGCCGGAGCAGGCGCTGCCGGTAGCCGGAACCCATAACAGCGACCGTTCAGGGAGAGCACGGCCATGAAAGGTCCATACTCAGGAAAAGCCGGGACAGACTGGCAACTGAAGCCGGGAACCTACCTGTTTTCGGGCACCCCCGACCACTGCATCGGTGATCTGACGTTCTCCAACCAGAGCCCGCAGAAGGTACGTATCCGCCAGCTTGAAACTGTGGCAGCCACCGGCCAGAGCGCCCCCAAAAAAAAGGGCCTGAAGACACTTCCGCCCACCGCCATTCGGGTTGCGGCAAGAATGCTGCCAAACCAGGCCTCCTGCGCCCGCGCATACCTGCAGTTGCCGCCAGACACGCCAGCCGGGCGTTACCAGGCCGAACTCCGGGTAGGCGAGCAAAAAGCCGACCTGGAAATCGAGGTACTTGAAAACCGGTCCCTGGACATAGAGCCGGGGCACGTCGAACTGTCCGGTGGCAGCGGTGATTCACTGAGTTTTACGGTGACCATGACCAACTACGGTAACGTCAACATCGACTGCCGCAATATTGGCCTTATCTGGCTGCGGGAACAGGACTGGATTGGCCGCACCCTGATCTACAGCCTGCGGGAAACCCGCCCCGAGGATGACTACGAGAACTTTGCCAACCGCGTACTGCACAATTTCCGGAAAGAAACCCTGGCCCCCTTGCGGGTTCACTTTGAGCCGGCCCTGAAAGGACCGCTACCGGCCTCGGAGCGAACACAGCGAATCCTGACCCTGACCTTGCCAGAGGGCCTGAGGAAGGGTCGTCGTTACCGGGGATTCATCAAAATCGCAGAGGGAAGAATCTGGCTCGACGTTTATTGCAACCGTGGCACCGTGGGGCGCAGTAACGACCAGCAGCAGAGACCGGCAAACCCACCGGACAGCACTTCAGGAGATCGTCATGAACCCGGAAACCCTTGATACCGGTTGCTGCGAGGCACCGGAAAAGCCAGCCGGCCAGTGCATGCCCAGTGCTGGCAGCCTGATCCTGCTGGTACCCAGACTTGTTGTGGCTTCGCTGCGCAGCGCGACAGAGGTCATCAGCAAAACCCTCGATGGCAGCCTCAATAAAAAATATTGCGAGGCCCCGTGCCACGACAAATGCGCGCCAGGGTGTTGTGATATTCCGGAAACATCCTGCCCGAGTCCCTGTGTCGGTGAAATCTGCTGGAGTGGCTGCGTCGGCGATCGTTTCAGGTATCGGCTGCAGGTCACCAACACCGGCGATACCGAACGAGAATTCCGGTTTTCCGCCGCACCCTTCCCCTGCACAGACCAGCAGGTCACGCTGTCAGCGGACCGCAGAACCCTGGCCCCGGGAGAGAGTTTCCTGCTGGAAGTCGGCTTCGCTGTCCCCGACGAGTTTGGCGGCGGCGTTTATTGCGGACGCCTGTCCATTACCGGGGCCTACGAACAGTTTCTGCGGATCCTGCTGAACGTCCGCCCGCACCAGGCCTGCTGTGGCCATATAGAACAAGGAGAAATACCACAGCAGATCAAGGCAACACACTGGTTCCGCCACTTCCAGTATGAGAAGCCCTGCTTTCCTGCCGCACCAGAGGCCCGCCAACCATGAAGCCCGGGGCAGACAACTCACGCTTCGACACTATCGTCATTGGTTCCGGTTTTGGAGGCGCCATTACCGCCTGCCGTCTGGCCCAGGCCGGAATGTCCGTGTGTCTGCTGGAAAAGGGCCGGCGCTGGCTGCGCACGGATTTCCCGCGGTCCCCCGGCGCCGTCAGTCGCCATACCTTCACCAATGCTGGCGATCAGCCCGGCCGGGGCTTTATTGAATACCTCAGGTTCAAGACCATGGACGTTATCCAGGGCACCGGACTTGGCGGCGGCTCCCTGCATTATTTTAATGTCCACAAACCGGCACCGGCCCTTATTTTTGACCAGCCATGCTGGCCCCGTAGCACCGACGCCCGCCGCATGAAGCCCTATTACGCCCTGGCCGCAGACATGCTGGGAGCCAAAACCCTGACTGCAGAAGCCGGGCACCGGGTTCCGCCCCGGACGGAAGCCTTTAACCGGGCGGTGGCCAGTATCGGACGCCAGCCAGAACCCGTGCCCATATGCGTCGAGCTGGCCCCCGACAGCCCGACCACCTGCCAGCATTGTGGAAACTGCCTGCTCGGCTGTCATGTCCATGCCAAAAATACCCTCGACCTGAATTACATCCCGCTGGCGGAAGCCCACGGAGCGCAGGTGCTTACCGGCCACAAGGCAGTGAACATCACACCGGAGCAGGACGGTTACAGTGTTACCGCCCAATACACGACCCATCCCGAGCAGGAGAATGCCGTCGACGGTATACGACACCTGTTCGCCCGCAAAGTGATTCTGGCGGCGGGAACCCTGGGGACCAACGAACTGTTACTGCGCTGCAAGCACAAGTTCGGGACGCTGCCGCGACTGTCCGCCTGTCTCGGCCACGGTTATTCGGGCAATGGCGACTTTCTGTTTGCAGGCACTCGTTACCGGCGTCAGCTGGTAGACCCCGGCAGTGGGCCCAGCATTACCACCGGTGTCGGTTTTGAGGACAAACCCGGTCAGTACATCTATATCGAAGACCTGGGTTACCCCGATCCCTTCATCTGGCATTTCAACGCACTACTGCCAACCAGCCGGCGGGTTCCCGCTCTGGCACGACAGATCTACCGCTATTTTGCCAGCCCTCTAGGAGGACGCCTCCAGTTCGAGTTGAATGATGTTATGACCGACGGCTATCTGACGAACTTTCTGCCCTATCTTGGCATGGGCACCGATGCGGCGGATGGCCGATTGCTGCTGAACCGGCGCGGAGAACTGGAGCTGAAATGGTCCATAAGACGCAGCCTGCCCATGTTCCGGTCCATGATCCGGCACATGGAAGACCTTAGCCGTCGCTCCGGAGGTCGTTTTGTGAACAGTTTCCTGTGGCAGACCCCTCTGCTTCGACTGCCGCTGAAAAAAACCCTGACCGCACACCCGCTGGGAGGCTGTGCCATGTCTGATACTCCGGCAACCGGTGTCACCAACGATGCCGGAGAGGTCTGGGGTTACCCCGGATTGTACGTGGCCGATGGCGCACTCATGCCCATGGCCATTGGGGTTAACCCCTCCGCCACCATCAGTGCCTTTGCCGAACGAGTCGCCTTCCGGATCATTCACAACCGTGAATTAACAGAAAACGACAGGGCCCGGCCGGCCAACCATCGTACCGAAACTCATGAAAAGTCGCGGCAAGCGGAAGCAGAAACCGCCTGACGCCCAGAATGCCTGCACCCTGGCAGGCGAGCCGAACCGGTTTTACGGATCTCAGATGAGGATAGCCAAATGGCCAACACAGCTACTCTGAATGCCCCAACCACACCCGGACGCAGAGCACCCAGATCCCAAAGCCGCAACAAGGGTGTGCCAGCCCTGAAACAGCAGGCGGACGTAGAGTCCAATCGTCAGCAGGTAGAACGCTGGATGAGGCTTTCACGAAAAGAACTGGACGCCATCTACCTGAAAGCCCGACCCGGCAGGCTGCCACTGGGAGATACCCGTGGTACCGCGTTGTTCGCAGGCTGGCCCGGGGCGGCTGTTTTTTCCAGGATGGCTCGTGCGGCCTGGCAGGGTAAGGTCTTCGACCTGCCGGGCTCGGTCAAGGACACCGGCGTTGTAGTCAACAAGATACTGCCCAAAGGCTGGAAGCTTATCGTTGCGAAAGCCTACCAGGGCCAGAGCTGGCTGGACGGCAAACCAACCCTGGTTATCGATTACAGCACTACCTCTGTAGTGGCCCGTCTGATCAGGGATGAAATCCGCGAGGTTGCGCCTGGACTGTACCTGGGCAAGGTCTGGATCGGAAAACGCAGGGTGCTGGATTTTGCCCTTGAACAGCCTGACCCGACCCAGGCCTGAGCATGGGGAAGCCGGCCTTATGAAAGCACTGATCAATCGGACCAAAGCCGCACTTTCGCGGGTTCATCCACTACCGCAGAACGATCTGACATTGCGCTTTCCGATAATCCAGAACCGCGAAAAGCGGCTGAGGGAGCTGCTGTCGGCCCTGGCCGAAGATCCTGCCCACAATGACCTGCTGCCCTTTGCCCGGTTCCGGCAACTCCACTTTGCCCGATTTCTGATTCTGGAGGGCGAAAAACACCCGGAGGAATACGGTTCAACCCTGATTTTTCTGGCTAATGTCGACGGTCCGTTGGCTGCGTTCCTGGAGCAGCTGACCAGCGATCACAGCCAGGCGCTGGACCGTATCCTGTCTACCTGCGAGGGTTACCCGACACGGACCTGGCGCAGTCATGCCACCCGAATCGGTTACCTGTTCCGGCATCAGCTGGCCTCCCAGGCCTACTACGTCAATACGCTGGGCCGCAGTGCGGAACAGATCCGCCAGGAGGAACAGCTCTACCAGGCTTTGCAACAGTTTCTGAACAATCTCGACCCCGACCTGCCGTTCTCGGCATCAACAATCCGTGATGCGGCCATTGCCTATGTCGCTGACCACCCCGATCTGGCCTGGGCACTGACACCACGACCACGACCCGGCCTGCTCTGGCGAACCTGGGAAACGACCCGCTTCAGATTGCTGGTCGCGCTGGGCATTCTGGCTGTGATCTGGGGCTGGCCGCTGTTGTTGGCGTGGCTGCTTGCCCTGCGCTTCCGTGAGTTGCGGGACACCGAATTCACCCACAAGGCGCCCCTGAGTCGCCTCGACCAGCTCAGGTCTGAAGAGGACATGGCGGCTCATAATCCCTTTGCTGCCGCAGGGTACCTGAAGCCCGGCCTGTTGCGCCGGATCACCGCCAGGGGCTTGCTGGCCCCGGCCCAGGTGGCACTCAGACATGTCTTCAACCGCGGCGATCTTGCCGGAGTGCCGCTGCTGGGACTCGATGGCGTCGACACCATACACTTCGCTCGCTGGACCATGCTGGATGGCGACAGGCGGCTGCTGTTTACCAGCAATTACGACGGCAGCCTGGAGAGCTACATGGTGGATTTTATAGATAAGGTGGCCTGGGGTCTGAACCTTATCTTCAGCAACGGTGCAGGCTACCCCCGAACCCGATGGCTGGTAATGGAGGGCGCCCGCAAAGAACAGCGTTTCAAGGATTACCTGGCCCTGCATCAGCTCGAGAACCTGATGTGGTATACGCCCTACCCACAACTGACCGCCGTGGGAATTGCCAACAACGAAGCCATCCGCAACGGCCTGAGCGGCACCATGGATGACGCCCAGGCACAGGCCTGGCTGAACCGGCTGTGAACCGCCAGTCAGGGAAGGCCAGGCATTCACACCCAAAGGAAAGGGCCCGGATATGACCGCCACCACCGGCATTGAACTTGATGACATACAGGGCCTACTGGTCCGGGGCTATGGCAACCTGCCAGCGGCCGGTTTCTTGCTGATCGCCGTCAACGATCGAAAAAAAGCCCTGCCCTGGCTGGCCGGACTGGAGCCACAACTCACCTATGCGTCAGAAAAACCCGCTGATCTTGCACTGAATCTGGCCTTAAGCCATAACGGACTGGAACAGCTGGGCCTTTCGAGCGAGGTACTTGCCGGCTTTTCGAATGAATTTCGCTCCGGCATGACCACCCCACACAAAAGCCGGACCCTTGGCGACGAAGGCGAAAGCGATCCGGGCAAATGGCTGTGGGGCGGCCCGGGCACCCGCCCGGTTGATTTGCTGTTGCTCTGTTACAGCAACAGCGAAGAGACGCTCCAGGCCCGGATAGCCGCTCTCGCCCGTGAGCTGGACAGCCACGGACTTGAGGAAATCCTGCAGCTCGACACCCTCACCCTGCCGGATTTCCGTGAGCATTTCGGCTTCCGTGACGGCATTGGCCAGCCCTACATCGCCGAGTTCGATCAGCATAGCCGTGGCCACCCCTACCCGGTCCCGCTGGG
>NZ_CAXBDN010000069.1:0-16594 GCF_963974375.1 uncultured Marinobacter sp. | reverse complement strand
TCTCAAGGCTCTCAATGGCTCAGTAGATCAACGAATTAACCAGACGGGACACTAGGACCGGGGTCGATGACTGCTCCCGGGATTTTCAGACTATTTTTTCCCGGCCCGGGAGGCGAGAACCGTGGCGTAGATTTCCTTTACGTCCTGTGCAAACTGCTCAACCGAATAAGCGCGGGCAAACTCGAGCGCATTCGCCGATAACTTTGCCCTCAGGGCGTCATCCTCCAGCAGTGCCTGCACCTGCTTGCGCCAGAGCTCAGATCTTTCTGGCGTCTTGAAGCCGTTATAGCCATCGCGGACCACATCATCAATGCCGCTGGAGCGAACGGCGACCACCGGAAGGCCGGCTGCCATGGCTTCCAGAATCACCATGCCCTGGGTTTCTGATTTGGAGGCGAACAGGAAGGCATCACCCAGCCGGTACCAGGTTGCCATTTCCTCCGGCGGTACCGCGCCCACAAGGGTGATGAATTCCGCCATTCCGTTGTCGTCGATGCGGGTCTGGAGCCGGTCGCGCTGGTGGCCATCTCCGATCATCAGTAACCGGAACCTGTGCCTGGTGTCAGCGCGCAGTTCCGCCAGTGCGTCGATCATGAAATCGATGTTCTTTTCATTGGACAGCCGGGCCACACTGATAAAAATCAGCTCATCGTCAGCAATGGCCAGCTTGCTTCGCAGTGCCGCAACCTCATCCTGGTTCACCTGCTGAAAGCGGTCGTATTCGATGCCAGTAGGCTGCACGAAGGTCAACGATTTGACGCCGATCATTCTCAGGTACTCCTCCGTGGAGTAGGTCGGAACGATCACACCGTCACACTTGTTGGCGAACCGTTTGATCAGCCAGTGGGATATGAAGTTGCGGAACAGCAGGCCTGGCAGCGGAACAAAGTGTGCGTAATGCTCGAGCCGTGTGTGATAGGTGTACACGGCGGGAATGCCCAGCAGACGGGCCATCACCAGACCCAGGGAGCCGAGCCAGAAGGGATGGTGCAGGTGGATGATATCCGGTCTGAACGCCCGTACCCCCTTTCGTATGCGTCGCAGGAAGATATTGGCCATGCGAAATTCGCTTTTTGCACCTACGGAGAGTAACGACGGCACCCGGATCACATCGGTCTCGCTTTCTGGCTGATCCTGATAACGTGGAGCAATCACCAGGACCTTGTTGTTCGACGCTTCAAGACCCTTGCGGAGGCGATCGATTGAAATCGGAACACCGCCTATGAACGGCAGATAGTTATTGGTGAACATGGTGACCCTGAGTGGTCGCTCCAGCCAGGGCTTGAGATCAAGGTTGTAGTCGGGGTAGTAATCCTGGCCCCGGAAAATAACGGTATACAGCTTGATGGCCAGAATTGCCAGAAGGCCGGTCAATAGCAGGAAATTCAGGAAACTGGTGTAGAAAATCGAATAGAACAGAAACCAGAGGCTTTCCAGGTGGCGCAATAGCGGATGCTGCCTGGTCTCCAGTGGCTGCAGATTCAGCCGGATGCCGGCGTCATCAACGGTCACCAGAGCATAATGGTAGAAGCTCTCGTTGGTATTGAAAACCAGTCCGCCAGCACCGCCGGTGGTGACAAACCGGGTGCCGTTGAGTGTCTGCTCTGACCAGGTGGGGATATTGGCGGAGAACACAATGTCTACCTGGTGTTCCTGAAACAGTGTCAGTAGCGCTGTGCTAAAGGATTCGGGGTACAGATAATCGTCTTCACTCCTGAACGGCAGCGGGGTGTCATCCCTGAGTGGGGGATGACCGATAAAGACCAGTTTGTGTCGTGACTGATCCTGTTCCAGCAAGTCCCGTAACCACAGGATCTGCCATTGCCAGGGAGTTTTACCGGTGCTGTCCAGGAAAATGAAAAGGGCGTTGCCACTGCGGAAACTGAAGTAATGTGGGCCGAAATGCTCATAAAAGCGATAGCTGCCAAAGCTGCGATGTTCGTGGTCGCCAAAGGTCAGCAGATAGGGTATGTCCAGGTGCCGGAGGGTGCCATACAGCGCCTGATACTTGTCTTCCCCGCCATCAATGACGGCATTGCCTGCTGAAACCAGGAAGTCAGCGCCACTGCTGTTGATGGCGGGCAGAATCCGGTTTTGGAACATTCCCACCGAGTTATTGATATTGCCCACCACGGCAAAGGAGAATTGTTCGCTCTGGTCCAGGCGCTGATGGATTCGTTCCAGTTGTGTGGTGTGTACACCCTCGAACTCCGGCAACGCGTAGTTCAGGTAGGCCTTGTAAGCAAGAATGACCGTCACCAGCAACACGTTGAGATAGAACAGTAGCTTGAGCGGCTTCAGCCAAATCATGATTTTCTGCCCTTTATCAGGTCCCGCTGCAGCAACAGAAGCCCTATCACCATGCCAATATAGATCGTCACTACCCGCCATGCGACGGTCACCAGCATCAGGTGACTGCCGCCCAGAATATCCCGGAAAAAGCTGCCGAACACCCCTTCAGAAATACCGGAAGCTCCCGGTGTTGGCGAAAAATACATAATAAAGGTGGTCACCACCAGCAGCCCCGTGGTGGTGGTCCAGGCTACATCGTAATCCAGCGCCTGAATCAGCAGCCAGGGAAAACTGAACAGGCACATCAGGAACAGCAGCGTGAACAATACCGAGAGCCAGACAAAACGCCGGTCGCCCCTCAGGTAGTATCCGAAACTGCGGGCGAAACGTAGTATTTCCCGCCGAAGCCTGAACTGCAGGTGACGATAACGCCGCGGATTGATGAGGTGCAGCCGGCACAGCAGTGCCAGCAACCGGTCGAGTGGTGGAATAAGCCAGTGTGTACGAAAAACAATCAGAGCAAACAGGCCCAGGTAAAGGGCAACGAACACCACAATGGCTCCGCTCAACCTGTTCATCAGCGGCAGGTTCTGCAGTGCCGGCAGTGCCAGTATGAACAGGGGCGCCAGGGAAAAGATGAACACCACCGCCAGCACGGTCCTGATGGTGGTTGCCGCCGTTGCGAACCCAATCGGTACACCCTGCTTCTGCAGATACCAGATCTGGGCAAAACCGCCTCCGGTGGCCATGGGCGTGATGTTCGAGAAAAAAATATTGATAAACACCAGTCGGGTAATGGCCGTCAGTCTGACCCGGTAACCCAGGGCTCTGAGAGTAAAGTAGAGTCGTAATCCGTCGCTGGCGAAATAAACGATCAACAGGCTGCCCACAGCCAGCAGGATGCCGGGTTCGAGCAGGCGGTGGTCAAAGCTCAGTTTGTCTTGTGCAAACTGCTGGGAGACCACCCAGAGCCCTGCCGCAGTAAGAGCGATGAATAAAAGTGCAAAGATCGCCAGCCGAAGCCCGGAAACGGAAAGTCCGGAAACGGAAGGTTGCGAAGGCTGCGGCATGGGGTCAGGAGCTCCGGGGTCAGAAACGGCAAACAGTGGAAGGAGGCCAGTGTAGCGACAGCCAAACGACCAATGCCAGCGTAAAATGGTGAATCGCCTTGAAATACTGTGTGCAGATGCACACATACAGTAGTGACAACCAATGACACCCAATCCCTGATGTCCACGGAGTTTTGCCATGCCCCGTCATTTTGAACAGGCCCCGGGCCTGCACGATGCCCCCGTTCCGGAAACCGAAGGCTACGTCTTCAATCAGACCATGATGCGTATCAAGGACCCTGCACGGGCCCTGGATTTCTACACACGGGTGATGGGAATGCGTCTGGTGCGCAAACTGGACTTCCCGGAAATGAAGTTTACTCTCTATTTTCTGGCCTACCTGGATGAGCGCCAGGCCGACACCGTGCCAACCGACGATGCCCACCGCACCACCTTTATCTTCGGGCGTGAAGCCATGCTGGAGCTTACCCATAACTGGGGCACCGAAGACGACGCAGATTTCCATTACCACAATGGTAACGACCAGCCCCAGGGCTTTGGTCACATTGGCATGGCGGTGCCGGATGTCTATGCCGCGTGCGAGCGTTTCGAGAAACTGGGCGTCGAGTTCGTCAAGCGCCCGGACGACGGCAAGATGAAAGGTCTCGCGTTTATCAAGGACCCTGATGGCTACTGGATTGAGATCCTGCAGCCCAATATGCTGGAGAAACAGCGCAAGCAGGGTTAATTCCTGAAGGCGCCTGCCTGGTTACTGCCTGACCGTGTGCGGGCGGTTGGCGCGGGAGGCAGCCACTACCGCCAGGGTCAGGATGATGGCTCCGGTAACGCCCATGGCCCCGAGCTCTTCGCCCAGTAACAGCCACGCCAGCAAGGCCACAAACAGAGGCTCCAGGGTCACGATAATGCTTGACAGGGTGGCCGGCGTGGTTTTCATCCCGCTGAAAAAGCAGACGTATCCGATACAGGTCGGAACCACGCCAATATAGAACACCATCAGCCAGTGCCGGGCTGTCAAAGATCCCAGGCCTTCAAATCCTCCCGTAGCAGCGGTAACCGGTAACAGAATCAGCGCGGCGGTACCGAAACAGACAAAGGCGGTGGTGAACACCGGTGTGCCGGAGGACGAATAGCGGCTGGTCAGCGTGAACCCGGCGTACAACAGGGCCGCAAACAGCGCCATCAGCAGGCCTGCCAGGCGCAACTCTCCGCTACTTCCGATATCACCCGCCACCAGCATGGTAGTGCCGGCAATGGCCGCTGCCAGAGCGATCAGGGTCACCAGCCCGGGGCGTTCTCCCAGTAGCGGTACGGCCAGAATGGCCACCAGTACCGGTGACAGGCACAGGGCGATCAGGGTGGCGATGCCTGCCCCGGTCAGATCCACTGCCACCAGGTAGCTGCCCTGGTATAGGGCCTGAAACACGCCGAGAGCCAGCAGGGGCAACAGCGCCAAAGGGGATGGCCAGCGCGGGCCGTCGCTGAGGGCGCGTTGTTCGCGCCACATCAGCAGCAGGAAAAACGGCAGGGCCACGGCCAGCCGGAGAAAGCCCAGCGCGATGGGCGCCAGCTCCGTAGTGGTAAACAGAAACTTGGCGACAATGCCGGTGGTGGCCCAGAGCAATGCCGCCAGGGCAATCAGCAGGAGACCCCTGATCATTCGATAACCAGTACGATCAGTTCTTTCGGACCATGAACCCCGTAAGCCAGGGTCTGCTCGATATCGGCGGTTTTCGAGGGGCCGGAGATCAGCAGGGCGTTGGTCGGCATGCCGGCGGCCCAGTTCTGGGCCTCCAGGGCCGAGTGCAGGGTGGTGTAGAGCTGGTCGGCGTGGAGCAGCGCAATGTGCACCGGCGGCACCAGGCTCATCAGCCGGGGTTCGTCTGCCGTGGGCCAGAGGATCAGTGAGCCAGTCTCGGCGATGCCGCCTCGGGTTGAGGTAATGGCAGCGTCCACCTCATTGAACAGGTGTTCCCGCCAGTTTTCGATGGGTTCGTCGTAGATCAGCAGTGCCGGAAGATCGATGCCGATGGATAGCTGCAACCGGCGGCCAATGGCATGTTGTGCCGGAATCAGCAGATTGCGGGCGCCTCGCAGTGTCAATATTTCTGCCAGCCTCACGGGCCAGTCATCGGCGTCGCAGCGATGTACTTCGCCATGGACGGACTCGATGGCCTGCTCAAAACGCTGGATTTTCTCGGCCTGGGACCAGTCCGGTCGCTGCAGCACCGAAAAATCACGGTCTGGCGCCTTGAGCACGCCGCCGCTGCCGTTGCGCAGACGTTCCAGAATAAGGTTGCGGGAGCTCACGAATTTCTCTCCTTCATGCGCTGATGAAGAGTCCTGGGTGCCAGCTCAGGCGCGGTGCGCAACCGGGTCCAGGGGCCCAGCCTGGAGGGTTGCAGTTTGCGCAAGCGGGCCGCCAGGCCGGTGCCCAGCCGGTAGGCGGCGGGCCTCGCATGCAGCCAGTGCCAGGCCTTCCAGATCAGCGCTTCCCGGGTGCTGCGTTTGCTTCCATGGCCGCGGACCCTGGCCGGGTGCAGGCGGTCGCCGTCCACCGACTCCTGACGCAGTCGCACCAGCAGATCGGGAATGGGTATTTTAACCGGGCAGACTTCGCCGCAGGCGCCACAGAGGCTGGAGGCGGTGGGCAGATGGCGGGTATCGTCCAGACCCAGCAGATGGGGCATCAGGATCTTGCCGATGGGACCGGGGTAGGTGGTGCCATAGGCGTGACCACCGACCCGGGTATACACCGGGCAGTGATTCATGCAGGCGCCACAGCGGATACAGCGCAGGGTGTCCACCAGCTCGTCATCCTGATAGATGGCGGACCGGCCGTTATCCACCAGCACCAGATGCACCTCGTCCGGGCCATCCAGTTCCTCCGTCTTGCGGGGGCCGGAAATCATGTTGACGTAGGTGGTGATGTGCTGGCCGGTGGCCGAGCGGGTCAGCAGCGCCAGCAGGGCACTCATATCCGCCAGCGTAGGCACCACTTTCTCAATACCGGTGACCGCAATGTGGCAGCGGGGCACGGTGGTGGTCATGCGGCCGTTGCCCTCATTCTCCACCAGACACAGGGTGCCGGTTTCGGCCACCGCAAAGTTCACTCCGGAAATGCCCACATCCGCCGACATGAACTTTTCCCGTAGTTGCTGGCGGGCACTGGCGGTGAGGTATTCCACATCATCGGACAGGTCGGTGCCGGTTTTCTCGTGCAACAGCTCGGAAATCTCGGCGGTGTTCTTGTGGATGGCCGGCATGATGATGTGGGAGGGTGTCTCCTCTGCCAGCTGGACGATGTACTCACCAAGATCGGACTCCAGGGCCTCGATGCCGTCTTGCTGCAGGAAATGGTTCAGCTCCATTTCTTCGGATACCATGGATTTGCCCTTGATCACCCGCCTGGCGCCACGGGCATTACAGATATCCCGCACAATGCGGCAGGCTTCGTCACCATCCAGAGCCCAGTGAACCCGGATGCCGTTGGCCACGAGCTTTGCTTCCAGCTGCTCCAGCAACTCGGGCAGATTGGCCAGGGCCTGCTGGCGGACACTGGCGCCCAGCGTCCTGAGGGCTTCCAGATCCCAGCCCTCAAAGGCCACCTGGCGCTTGTCCATCAGACCGTCCATGGCCCGGCGGAAATTGCGGCGGATTTTGGGGTCCGCTATGGCCGCCTGGGCGCGACTGTGGAAGTGCCTGACCTGGGTCGGTTCCTGCGACTGGGTCATGATTTGCCCCCGGAGTTCGGGCTCGTGCGCTCCCACAGGAAACTGAGAATGTGCTGGCCGGTGATGGGGCGCTGGTTCTTGCCGGCGTAGCCGGCAATGTTCATCAGGCAGCCGCAGTCGGTGGTCACAAAACGGCTGGCACCGGTTTCCTCCAGGGTATCCACTTTCTCACTGACCATGGCGCCGGAAATGTCCGGGTGGCGAACCGCAAAGGTGCCGCCGAAGCCGCAACATTCCGCTGCCCGGGCCTGCTCCACCAGGGTGACCTTGCTGAGCTTCCCCAGCAGGGCCGGACCTGCTTCGGCGACGCCCATTTCCCGTCGCGCGGAGCAGGACGTGTGCATGGCCACGGTCACCGGCTCGCCCAGATCCTCCAGCCGGATATGACACACCCGCAGCAGAAAATCGGACAGCTCCCACACCCGTCCTGCGATGTACTCAGCGTCAGTGGCCCGGGGCGTATCCCTGAACAGGTCGGGGTAGTGCTTGCGCATCATGCCGCCGCAGGAGCCGGAAGGCACCACGATGGGCCAGTCCTCCGGAAACAGTCCCAGCTGGGTGGCAGCGACTGCCCGGGCTTCATCATGATAGCCAGAGGTCCAGGCCGGCTGGCCGCAGCAGGTCTGGTCCTGAGGGTAAATCACCTCGATACCCTCACGCTCAAGCAACTGTATTCCCGCCATGCCGGCATCGGGATAGAACAGATCAATCAGGCATGTGCCGTAAAAATAGACTTTTTCCGGTTTGGCGGGGTAGAGCTTCAGGGAGTCTGCCATGATCAGCCATCATCAGGTCGGTTTGGCACAACGATAGGCAGGCAAAGCGGCTGTGTCCAGCCGACCTTGGTTTGAGACTGTCTTCTGGTCGTCAGTCAGAAGCGGATGGCGCGGCGGTACGGGCAACAGGGCTGAAACGGGGGGGGCGAAAAAAGCCCCGCACAAGGCGGGGCAAGAGGTTTAGTTTGTGGTGATGCGTTCCGAGTTTTTGGCAACCGTAGCCTCACCGATACCACGAACCCGGGCGAGGTCTGCGGTGGACTCAAAGGGTCCGTTGGCCTGGCGGTCTGCGACAATGGCCAGGGCTTTGGTTTCGCCGATGCCATCGAGCTGGGCGAGTTCGTTGGCTGACGCCGTGTTGATGTTGATCGTGGCGGCGGATTCAACGGCTTGCTGGGGCTGCTCTGCAAAAGCGTGGCCAGAGAAAGCAGACAGACTGAACAGCAAGGCAATGACGGCAAAGATTGATGCGTGAGTTTTCATCAGGTAATTCCCGGAATATGGTTGAGAGTTCAGGCAAAGGGCAGGCTGCCGGTATCAACGGTCAAGCTCACACTGCAGACACTCAGACACACAACGGGTACTGCAAACGGGAACTGCAACTGCGGGGCAAAGCGGGCGGATAAAGAAAAATAGTGTTGGTCAGCGGAAGGTTAACTGTCCCTGCGCCCCTGTTCCGCGACCAACCCTGATGCCTGTCCCTCGGCGTTCTGCCCACTCCGTAGGCGACATCCTTGCCGATCATCCTTGAATTGGCATCCCTGAACCGGTGGAAAATCCGTTCCACGGGTCATTGCATCCTTCGTTGACTCCGCTGCAACATTCCCTGCTGTAGCCCTCAATCCCTGACTACGCTGTCCATACGTCGGTCAATCCCTTTTCCTTCCTTGGCAGGCTTCCCTGCACTGAAACCAGTTTACTGGAAGGCAATTTTCAGAGAATCAGCCTTTGTAGTCGCATCGTGTAGGATAAAGCTTACAGCTTCGTAAGTTTCGGGCCGGTGGACGACGGGATATCGTCCTGACGGTACGGCAAAGCCTTCAGGGCAGCGGCCTGGTAGCCTTCCACATCTACCGCTTCCTCCTCACAGAAATTCCGGACCGCCTCCTGAAAACCCGGGTTATCGATGCCATGCCAGGAATGGGTCAGTACCGGTTCGAATCCCCGTACCAGCTTGTGCTCGCCCTGGGCGCCAGCGTCAAAGCGATCCAGGCCAAGCTCGATGGCCAGTTCGATGCCCTGGTAATAACAGGTTTCGAAATGCAGGTGGTTATAGTCTTCCAGGCAGCCCCAGTAGCGCCCGTATAGCGTGTCGGCACCCACCAGAAAGAGTGCGGCCGCTATGGTGGCGCCTGGCTCCGGGATATCGCCGGTGCTGTCCGGGGTAGTCAGATGTGCGGTGATAATGCGCAGGCGTGAACCCAGAATCCGGGCCAGCCGCTCGAAAAAGCCACGGTTCAGGTAGGGGCTCTGGCCACGTTTCAGATAGGTGGCCTGATAGAACAGGAAAAAATGGTCGAGAACTTCGTCATCAAGCTGGTCACCCTGATGCCACTGGAAATCAATTCCCTGTTCCGCCACCCGCTGACGTTCCTTGCGCAGTGATTTGCGCTTGCGGGATGTGAGGGTGGCCAGAAAATCCTCGAAATTCTGGTAATCCCGGTTATACCAGTGGAACTGGCAGCCAATCCGATGCAGGGCAGGATCCCATGTCAGCAGCTTCTGATCATTGTCATCCGGAAACAGCAGGTGCCAGGAATGGGCACCCAGGTCTCCGATCAACTGGTCAAGGGCCTGATTGATCAGGCCCGGGGTCAACTGTGCGCGAGCTTCATCGGTCAGCAGCAGCCGGGGGCCCTGGCAGGGCGTAAAAGGGACCGCAATCAGTAGCTTGGGGTAGTAGGGTTGGCCGTAACGATTCCAGGCATCGGCCCAGGCCCAGTCGAAGACATACTCGCCTCTGGAATGGCTTTTCAGATAGCCTGGCGCGACGCCAACCCAGACCTCATCGAGATAGATCCTGAGATGACAGGGCTGCCAGCCAGTGCTGGCGCTGGTGCAACCGCTGGCTTCCAGGGCGTACAGGAATTCGTGGCTGACCAGCGGTGTCTGGTCTCCGGCGAAGCGGTTCCAGTCGCTGGCGGCAATGGCCTCGATACTGGTTACGGTCTCGAGGCGAAGCTGGGTCTGGGGCAGGTCACCGGTTGCGGTCATAGGGTTCTGGCCTGAATGGATAAACTACAAAGCCCCCGGTAAACGGACCGGAGGCTTTGCAGGTACAGACCTTACTTTACGATAAAACCCGGCAACTGATCACTGTCTGGGGGATGAAAGGGAACCGAAAGGGGCATCGGACACCCTGAGTCAGACGGCCAGTGCCGTTGCTGTTACTCGTCCTCGTCAGCGTTGGCGCAACGTTCCTGCATTTGTTGCATGCGTTGTTGGTGCATCTGCTGGCGTTCGTTGTGAATCTCCTGCCAGATGGTGCGCTGTTCTTCGGTCAGTTGCAGGCGCTCGGCCATCTCTTCGTGCCGTTGCTCCCTGCGCTGCTGATGGCGCTCGCTGTTATAGCGGCCCTTGCCGTCTTCCAGTTGGTCGCACATGGCGGAGTAGTCACGCTTGCCGTCGCGGTCGCCGTGATGGCCTTTGCCGCCGTGATGATCCGCCAGAGCCAGGGGGCTGGTCAGTAGCGCCGCAGAGATCAGGGCCGACGCGAGGAGTCCGGTCCGGTTCAGGGTTTTGATGGTTTTCATGATATGTGGCTCCTTGGGGTTTGCCTGGATGCGTTACGGATTGTGCTCGCAGGGTAATCTCCGGATCCACCCTGTATCAGAGAGTGGCCGGCAGGTGTGAAGTATCATAGGAAAACGGGTGTCAGCGGACGTCAGGGCAGAGTAAATAAAATGTAAATCGGGCTATGGGTTACGAGCGGTTTGGCGCCGGGGCTGGTAACTTATGTGGGTGATTCACAAGACAGATACCAGTCTGCGTCACTGATTTGTTCCACTGAACTGGAGGCTTGCATGCAGAACCGGGTGTTGCTGGTTGAAGATGACGACGAGCTGAGACAATTGCTGGCGCGCTATCTGACCGGTCAGGGTTTTGATGTCCGTGAAGCCGCCAATGGCACTGACGGCCTCTCGCTGGCAGCAGAAGGCTTCGCCGATGTTGTGGTGCTGGATATCATGCTGCCGGATATTTCCGGTCTCGACGTCTTGCGGGAATTGCGGGCAAGAACCCATTTGCCGGTTATTCTGCTGACTGCCCGCGGTGACGAAACCGATCGTATTGTCGGCTTTGAAGTGGGTGCCGATGACTATATTCCCAAACCCTGCAATCCCCGTGAACTGGTGGCCCGGCTGCAGGCGGTGTTGCGCCGGGTGGCCTGGGATCATCAGGCCGATGTGGACAGCGCCCGGGTTTTCGGGGATCTGAAGGTTGAGCCGGAACAGCGGCGGGTCATTCTCCGGGGTGAGGTGCTGGACCTGACCGCTACCGAGTACGAAGTGCTTCAGGTGCTGCTGGCCCATGCAGGCAGTGTCGTCCGCAAAACCGATCTGATGCAGTGGGCCCTGGGGCGCAGGCTGGCGGCCTATGACCGGACTCTGGATATGCACATCAGTAATCTGCGCCGCAAGCTGGGTGCTGAGGAGCCTTCGCGAATCGAAACCGTGCGCGGGCTCGGCTACAGTTTCCGGATCACCGATGTCGCAGCTGCGCAGCTGCCGCGTCAGGCTGCCGGGAGTAAACCTTGACCAGGCGATTTATATTTCCGCTGTTCTGGCGCATTTTCTTGCTGATCTGGCTCGCCCTGCTGGTGACCCTGGTGGTCAGCACTCTGGTCACCCGGGAGCTGGTGGAGCGGGAGCGCCTGACCATCGAGCGGCTCGAGGGTCTGAGAGATGTTGCGGAAGAGGCCTTCAGTATCCGCATGGAGGACCGGGGCGCAGGTTGGCGTTATCTTCGTGAGCAGGGTGAGCGGCTGAACCTGCACCTGTTGCTGGTAGAGGACGATGGCCGCGGCCAGCAGTTGCCGGATTCGGTACGGGAGCGGATGGGAGGCTGGCATCACCAGCGCCCCGCGGTCATTCAGATCAAAGAAGGGGCTCGTATGGTGGCCTGGCCACGGGCCGGGCGTGAGGGCTGGTTGCACCCCAGGTTCCTCAGAATTCTGGAACTCAGTGTCGGGTTCGTGCTGCTGACCCTGGCGTGCTGGTGGATCGCCCGCCTGATTTCGCGCCCGCTGCGGCACATGGAAAGTACTGCCCAGGCCATCGCCGGCGGTGATCTGAGCCTGCGGGTGAGTGACAAGATCGCCCACCGACGGGATGAGGTAGGGCTGACCGCCGCCGCGTTCAACGCCATGACAGAGCGCCTGTGTAATCTGCTGGAGCGACAGGATCAGCTGATGCGGGATATCTCCCATGATCTGCGCACACCGCTGGCACGCCAGCGTATTGCCATTGAGCTGGCCGCAGATGGCGGTGCCGACCCGGAGCTGATGAACAGCATTCTGCGCCAGAATGAACGTCTTGAAACCATGACCAGTCAGATTCTCACCCTGTGTCGCTGATCCGGCAGCACCGACGGCCTTGAACGGGAGCCGGTCCAGCTGCTGCGCACCATCAATGACGTGCTCAGTGATGCCGCGGACTACGCCGGGCAACGCAACGTTGATTGCCATTTTGTGGCCGACGATGGCTGCCGGCAGGTCACCGTTCTTGGCAATGCCCCGCTGCTGCACCGGGCCTTCGACAATGTTCTGCAGAACGCACTGGACTATACGCCTCCGGGCAAATCGGTATCCGTACATCTCAGCCGGATAAACGGTGAGCTCCGTTGTGACATCACCGACCAGGGTCCCGGTGTTCCGGACGCCATGCTGCCGCACCTGTTCGAGCCTTTTTACCGGGGCGACCAGTCTCGCAGCGGCAAAGGCTGGGGACTGGGGCTGGCCATCGCAAAAAATATTGTGGTCTCCCACGATGGTCGTATCGAGGTGATGAACGCTGCGCAGGGTGGCTTGCAGGTGACGCTGTACCTGCCGGTGTTTACCACGCCGGATGGACCCTGAGGTGCGGCCATGAACGACGGCATCAGTGAAGGCTACCGGGTTCCGGCCGGGCCGCTGGAGCGGGAACAGGAAATCAAAAAAAGCCGTTTCATCGCACGGGTGGCACCGGTCACCGGCCGGGACCAGGTGCGCGAGCTGGTGGCGCAGGCCTGGCGGGATCATCCGGATGCACGGCATGTGTGCTGGGCCTATCAGATTGGTCGGCCGGGGTCCGCCGCCGAGGCCGCCATGAACGATGACGGCGAACCGTCCGGCACGGCCGGCAAGCCGATACTCAGTGTCATTCAGCATAAGGACATGGGGGATGTGGCGGTGGTCGTCATCCGCTATTTCGGTGGCGTCAAACTGGGCGCCGGCGGTCTGGTGCGGGCCTATGCCGGGGCTGCGGAAAGCGTGCTGTCAGAGGTGGAGCGGGTAGAGCTCAAACCCAAGGCTGAAGTGACGCTGGCGGTGCCTTTTGCGGCTGAACAGCCGGTCAGACACTGGTGCAGTCAGCACGAAGCTACCATTGTCGGCGTGGATTACAGTGAAACCGTGAGCCTCACGCTGGAAGTCAGCCTGGAGGATCTGACCGCGCTGCAATCCTTCTGCGAGGCGGGTCAGTATCATTACAGTAGTGACAGCCTGGCAGGCTGAGCTGAATTGCTGTCGGGTCACTGGCGTATACTGGTGTTAATAATGGCCGTGAAAATCCTGAGTAGGCACGGGTCATTTCAAACAGTGAGTGGAGGAATGTGTATGACGTGGTCCAGAGTCTGGCGCCCGGTTTCGCTGATGGCATTGCTGCTGTTGCTGACCGGTTGCGCTTCCAACGTGGTTACCGACTACGACTCCAGTACTGTCTTCGGTAACTATTCGTCCTGGGCATTTGCCCCGGAAAAAGGCACCGGTTTTGTGTCCCTCGACGCTTCCCGGGCGGAGAGCGCCATCGAGCGGGAACTCAACCGCAAGGCCATGCGCCGGCTGGATCCGGATGAGGCAGACCTGCTGGTAAGCTACCGGGTAGAGGATGTGGAGCGGCTGGATTCCACCGGTTTTTCCTACGGTCTGGGTTTCGGCCGCCGCAGTTTTGCCTGGGGCCTGTCGGTTCCGCCACCAGTGCGGGAAATCACCGAGGGAAAACTGATTGTTGAACTGGTGGATCGCAGCACCGGTCGTGTGGTCTGGCGCGGCGCGAGCCAACGTTACCTTAACGAGAATCAGTCTCCGGAGCGTCGTCGGACGTTGATTGATGAGGTGGTCACAGAAATGTTCAGCAAGTATCCTCCCGGCCTCTGAAGCAGACAGAACTCAGGAGTGGTTGTGAAAAAACGTGGCGAGGGTGGATTAGTCTTCTCAACCGAGCAGGGCCGGATGTGTCCTGACTGCCGTGAACCGGCCGCCCGGTGCCGTTGTGGCGAGGCCACAGCACCGGCTGGGGACGGCGTCGTCAGGGTCAGTCGCGAGACCAAGGGCCGCAAGGGTAAGGGTGTCACCCTGGTGTCCGGGATTCCAATGGCGGGTAATGAGCTGAAGGCCTTTGCCAAACAGCTCAAGGCTCGCTGCGGCACCGGTGGTACCGTCAAGGACAATATCATCGAAATTCAGGGTGACCAGCGTGATATTCTGGTCCCGATTCTGCAAGAAAAAGGCTGGACCGTTAAAAAAGCCGGAGGTTAATACCTGCAGTCGTCGGCTCCAGTATTCTTAATCTGTGAAGGGGGAAGCATGCACATACTGGTGATGGGTGCGGGTGTGGTTGGTGTAACAACCGCCTGGTTCCTGCGTCAGGCGGGCCATGAGGTCACTGTGGTTGATCGCCAGGCCAGGGCCGGTACCGAAACCAGTTACGCCAACGGCGGCCAGATATCGGTGTCCCACGCCGAACCCTGGGCGAACCCTTCGGCGCCATTCAAGGTTCTGAAATGGCTTAGCCAGCCAGACGCACCATTGCTGTTCAAATTGCGTCTCGACATGGCGCAGTGGCGCTGGGGCCTGAGCTTTCTGATGCAGTGCACCTCGAAGCGTGCCGCCTGGAATATCCGCCAGATGGTGAATCTGGGCACCTACAGCCGAACCACCCTGCAGACTCTGCGCAAGGAGCAGGGGTTGAACTACGACCAGCTGGAAAAGGGCATCCTGCATTTCTACACCGACCAAAAGGAATTTGACTCGGCGCTGGAGCCCACCCGGCAAATGCAGGAGCTGGGCTGCGATCGTCAGGTGATCGATGCCGCCAGGGCGGTGGAGCTGGAGCCGGCGCTGATGCCGATCCGCCACCGGATCGCCGGTGCCACCTATACCAGCGAGGATGAATCCGGCGATGCCCGCAAGTTTACCCAGGGGCTGGCGGACAAGGCGGAAAAGGCCGGGGTGGTGTTCCGTTACAACACCGAAGTGGTGGGTTTCGAAAACACCCGTGACCGCATTCTGGGGGTGGCCACCATCGCTGAGGATGGCCGTCATGAAACCCTGCGGGCAGACAGTTACGTCCTCAGTATGGGCAGCTTCAGTGCTCACATGGCGCGGAAGGTGGGCATTTTCCTGAACATCTATCCGGCCAAGGGCTATTCCATTACGGCGCCGGTGAAAAATCCGGAGGCGGCGTTCACCACGAGTCTGACTGATGACCAGTACAAGCTGGTCTACTCCCGCCTGGGGGATCGGCTACGGGTCGCGGGCACTGCAGAACTGAACGGCTACGACCGGGACCTCAACCTGGTCCGCTGCCATGCCATTGTGCGCCGGGCGGCAGAGATCATGCCGGAGGGCGCTTACTGGGACAAATCCGAGTTCTGGGCAGGGCTAAGACCGGCAACGCCTTCCAATGTGCCCTATATCGGGCGCAGCAAGATCAGCAATCTGTATCTCAATACCGGCCACGGCACCCTCGGCTGGACCCACTCCTGCGGCTCAGCCGCCGCCATGGCAGATATTATCTCCGGCAAGAAACCTGAAGTGGATTTCAAGTTCTGCGGCGTTTGACTCTGTCCCGGTTCTAAAGAGCCTGAGCACAAAATCTGACGGAGTCCGGGGTGGGCGTGCTTCGTCTCTCCTTCCGGGGCTGCTGGATGGGAGCAGGGCCACCGGGGTGGGTGCACTTTCTCTGCCGCAATTCACGGTCCATCCATGGACCGGCCTTGCTCCGCGCCATCCATGGCGCTGCGACGAAAGTACACCCACCCCGATGTCCTTCGAGCACTGTGCATGAACGCATAAAAAAAGCCCGCTACGGCACGCCGAGCGGGCTTTTTCTTAGTTCCAGATATCAGTCGATCAGGAACCCAGCTGATCGCGGATCAGCTTCTTGTTGATCTTGCCGACGCTGGTTTTCGGAATGTCGTCCACAAAATCAATCTGTGATGGAATCGCCCACTTGTTGATTTCGCCGGAATCCACGTACTGCTTCAGATGATCCTGAATGTCAGCAATGGTTGCTTCCTGACCCGGTACCAGCACCACCATGGCATGGGGACGCTCACCCCACTTCTCGTCGGGGATGCCTACTACTGCTGCCGCAGCGACAGCCGGGTGGCCGCTGATCATGTTTTCCAGATCCAGTGACGACAACCACTCGCCGCCGGTCTTGATCACGTCCTTGATGCGGTCCTTGATCTGAATGGTAGAGTCCGGATCAATGCTGGCCACGTCACCGGTGTGCAGCCAGCCGCC
>NZ_CAXBDN010000068.1:0-16742 GCF_963974375.1 uncultured Marinobacter sp. | reverse complement strand
CAACAAGGCGGCAATGGCTGCTGCCAGCAGTACCACCCCCATCAGCACCCGGCTGCGGTCATACCGGTCAGAAAACCGGCCAACCGGAATCTGCAGCAGAGCACCGCCAACGATGGCCAGGCTCATCACCAGCCCTACCCCGGCGTTATCCAGCCCGAGACCGGAAACGTACACCGGCGTCATGGCCCAGAATGCACCCATGGCGAGTCCGGACAGGGCCGCACAGATCACCGGCAGTGGCGCAAAACCCAGCAAGGCGCGCAAGCTACTTTCAGGTCGGTCCGCGATGACCGGCTGCGGCCGTCGGGAAAGAGTGATTGGCAACAGGGCCCAGCACATCAGAATGGAGACAATGGCGAACAGCACGAAGCCATCGGCGCTATCGAGACGCAGAATCTGCTGGGCCAGCGCCAGCGCCCCCAGGTTCACTACCATATAAATGGCGAATACCCGACCTCGTTCATGACTGGCCGACTGGCTGTTCAGCCAGCTTTCGATAACCGTAATCAGGGTGATGTAGGACAGACCGAATACAAACCGCAGTCCCATCCAGGCCCAGGGGTCGATCAGAATCACATGGAGCAGCGCGGCAGAGGCACAGATGGCCGCACAGAACCCGAAGGTGCGGATGTGGCCCATACGCCGGATCAGACGTCCGCTGACCCAGGTGCCACAGACAAAGCCCACAAAGTAGGCCGACATGATCACGCCCAGAACCGCACTGGAAAAACCTTCGCTGCTACCCCTCAGGGTCAGCAGGGTGTTAATCAGGCCATTGCCCAGCAACAGCAATGCAACACTCCAGAGTATGGAGCGAATGGGTTTGAGCAGGCTAAAGGTGCCCATGGCAGATCCCCGGCTGACTTATGGTTACCGAGGAACCTGCAGCAACCATGCCAGCGAATTCCGGACATTCAGGCCGGCACGCAGCAATCAGCCTGGGTTGACCACCCATTCCGGGTCTTCAAACTCACCCAGGGGGCGAATATCCACGAATGGCGCCACGCTGCGGATAATTTCCGCCACCTCCTGGTTGTGGGTCGACTCCATGGCATCCCGCTGAGCCTTGCTGTCCCAGCTGGCAATGGCAATCAGCGTGTCCGGATCCCCGATCTTGCGGTGCAGTTCGGTGCCTCTGGCGCCAGGAGCCTGCTGAATGATTTCACTGGCACGGACCCAGGCATCGGCATACTCCTCAGCGGTATGGCCTTCATGGATACGTACTTCAAAGATAAACTTCATGGTTATTCTCCTGTGTTCCCTCTCCGGGCCCCTTCCTGAACCCTTTTCTGGCCGGTACTGGACGTTTATGCTCCGGAACCTTTCGCTTGCCCGGTGACAACTGACCGATTGCCGAAGCTCAGCCAAAGTAGTAGTAGATAAGCTGCAGGACCACCATGAGTATCAGTAGCGGGAAGATGAACCGGGTGATATTGGCTGGTATGCGTCCTCCGCGCTCGCCCGTCTTCGCGTATTTTTCCAGCAAAGGCACCAGTACGATCAGTACCAGAAACAGCACAACCAGTATGGTAACCAGCGTTGCCATGAATATTCTCTCCCGTGGGCTTCTGGGGTAGTATCGGGTCCTGGTTCTGGTCAGCGCAGTGACCCGCAACGGCAGTTGCCGTAGCTGACAATGCCAACCTTAGCACAGTCGCACCGGGATCTGGCTGACAGGCCCGGGCCCGGCAAAACCCCGACCCAGAAAAAACGAAAATCCATGGAACTTACCTTTCTCGGCACTTCGGCAGGAACCCCCACCAAGGCCCGCAACGTCACCGGCCTGGCTCTGCAACACGGAGGTCCCCGGCAGTGGTACCTGATAGATTGCGGCGAAGGCACCCAGCACCGGTTACTCCACACCCGCCATTCGGTGATGCAGCTGCAGGCCATCTTCATTACCCATGTTCACGGTGACCACACCTTCGGACTGCCGGGATTGCTGGCCAGCGCATCCATGTCCGGTCGCACCGAGCCATTGCCGGTGATCGGCCCGCCAGAACTGAAGTCGTTCATCGAAACCACGCTGGCGTGCACCGACTCCAGCCTCGGATTTGAATTGCAGTTTTTCAATTCACAAGCAGAGCACTTCTTCTGGCAGGACCACGGTATTCAGGTCACCACCGCCGCCCTTTCACACCGCGTGCCCTGCCATGCCTTTATCTTTACCGAGCGGTCCCTGGAACGACAGTTGCTCAAAGACCGACTGCTGAGGGACGGCATAGTCGCCGGGCCTGCCTGGGGTCAGCTGCAGAGAGGTGAGGACGTGGTCCTTGAAGACGGACGCACCCTGCGATGCGACGATTACACACTGGTGGACCGCCTGCCCCGCCGCCTGGTCGTAGCCGGCGATAACGACAACCCCGAGCTGCTGGCCGCCGCCTGCGAGCAGGCCCAGGTACTGGTTCACGAAGCCACCTATACCCAGGAAGTCTCGGACCGGGTCGGGCCCTGGCCACAGCACAGCTCCGCTGCACAAGTCGCCGGCTTTGCCGAACGTGCGGGGGTGCCCAATCTGGTTCTGACCCATTTCAGTTCCCGTTACCAGTTTCCGTCGCCGGACGGTCAGAGCAAAGGCCCGGTTATCACCGAGCTGGCCGATGAGGCGCAAACCCTTTACCGGGGCCAGCTCTTCCTCGCGAAGGACTTCGATCACTACCGTCTCACACGGGAGGGCGTGCTGGAGGCGACTGTCCGGCCGCGACTCACCAATAAAAACAATCATTGAAGGACACAAGATCATGAGCCAACGCACTACACCACTCATACTGGTTCCAGGTCTGCTGTGTGACCCGGCACTCTGGCGTCACCAGAGCGCTCACCTGACGGATATTGCCGACTGCCAGATCGTGGACGTCACCGGCCGCGACCGTATTGAGGATATGGCGGCCGATATTCTGGCCAGTGCTCCGGAACAATTTGCCCTGGCGGGACTTTCCATGGGCGGGTATGTCGCCCTCGATATCCTCAGGCAAGCTCCGGAGCGAGTACTGAAACTGGCCTTGCTGGACACCCACGCCCGCGCCGATAGCCCGGAGCAGTCAGCCCAGCGGGAGAAGCTGATCGCTCTGGCGCAGGATGAAGGCCTGGACAATGTCATGCCGTTGCTCCTGCCCCGCATGATCCACCCCGCGCGCCTGGACGACAGCGTGCTCGTCAACGAACTGCAGGCCATGGCGGCCCGGGTAGGGCCTCAGGCTTTTGTCCGCCAGCAACAGGCCATCATGCATCGTCGTGATTACCGGGAATCGTTGGCCGACATCTACTGCCCTACCGTTGTGATCGGTGGCCGCGATGACGTCATTGCGCCTCTGGATCGAATGGCTGAAATGGCAGCGGGTGTTCGCAATGGACGGCTGGCGATCATAGAGGACTGCGGCCACATGGCCACCATGGAACAACCTCAGGCCGCCACGGCCCTGCTGAGAGACTGGCTGGTCTATCAGCAATAGGCGGATCAGGCTGGGCCTTGCCGGCCCGTTCGATCCATAAGCAAAACCCGTCGGTGTTATTGCTTACAATAATTTGCTTGGCATTCCCGGCAAGGGCGCGTAGAGTGGCGGTCGTAGGAAAGATTTTGAATAGCTTTTCATGAATATGACGCGTATCTGTTGTTACCAGTAGTGCATCGTCCTGTTTTTGATTCCGCGAACTTAGTGTTTCCACAATAAAGCTGACCCATCATCATTTCGGTGAAGTGGCAGCACATTAAAGATTAATATCAGGATTATTTTATATGTCTACTGTAACCGGCACTGTCAAATTCTTCAACGAATCCAAAGGCTTCGGCTTTATCACTCGTGAAGGCGGCCCGGACGTTTTCGTTCACTACAGCGCTATTCAAGGCGGCGGATTCAAAACTCTGGCTGAAGGCCAGCAGGTCGAGTTCACCGTAACTCAGGGCCAGAAAGGTCCTCAGGCGGAAAATGTTAACGCTCTGTAAATAACAGACGTAGCATGAAAAGGCAGCTTCGGCTGCCTTTTTTAATGGGCGCAATTCAGGGTTTTAACCGCCAGCCACCAATGGCAGACGTGTACCGCACATCCACCCCCAGGTCCCGCAACCACTGGGCCACCATGTGGTTTGAATTGACAAAGAAGTGATATGACTGCGGATGCGGCACAAACACCAGGTTGTAGGTACGATTGTCAAAGGCTGATGCCTGACCGGATCGGTGCAACCTCTCGAGCCTGTTCACCAGTGCATCCACCTGCCCTGCCTCCACGGCAAATACATGCATCTTTGCGATGCCTGTGCCAATGACATGATCCAGCCGCTCACCTGGCTGCTCAGGTGGAAGTGCCTGGCGCCCGAATGCCGAACGGCTGGGCAACGCCAACGCGCGTACGCCAGACCAGAACCCCTCTTTTTCCTCGGCGTACCAGCGCCAGTCACCAAAGGCGTATCTCACCCGGGTGTGATCAACTTTCGTCAGCATCAGGGAGGTGTGCCAGCCATGCTCCAGCACGGCCACCGTACGAGGCTCTGTTACCAGATCGGGGGCAGTCACCCGGGTTGCGCAGGCGGTCAGGACTGGCACAAGCAAAAGCAGCAGAAGGTTTCTGAACATGAGCTGGAGTCCCTGGCCGACTCGCGGTCCGACGCCTCAACAGGCTGTGGACAGTACGGAATATGCTGCAAGAATGTACTGACTTCGCGGAGCCCTTTCAGGGAACCCCAAGGAATCTCAAGGAACCAGCAAGCAGCCGGCGTAAGGAGAGGGTATCGGGGACGGGACACCAGTGTCCAGCGGAAACACGTCAGGCAGCAGTCTGAACACTGCCGCTGCCTGACGGTGGATAACGGGACTACTTCCTGGCGGAGTTCACCGTATCCTTGATATCGCCTTTGACCTTCTTGGCGCTGCCTTTCGCCTGATCGAGATTACCCTCAGCTTCCTGCTCTTCATCTCCGGTGATCTTGCCAACGGCTTCCTTTATCTTGCCCTTGGCCTTATCAAGAGTACCTTCAGCCTTGTCGCGATTTGCACTTTTCATAACAACCTCCTGGCCTGTTCGGATTTCCTTTTTACGCACAATGTGATCCAGTGCGCATTTTCAAATTAGCAGTGCCAATCAAAGAACCCTAATTACCATGGCGTAACCGAGAGGCCAGCATCCTGCCTTGCAAAGGATCGTCAGCCAGCCTCCAGAGTGCCGATCAGAACCGCCATGAAACGGGCTGCCTCGCCGCCCGTTACAGCCCGATGGTCAAAGGTCACAGACAGTGGCAATACCCGGCGCACTGCCGGCTTCCCCTGCCAGGGGATCACCTTTTCCCGCGCCCGTCCGGCCCCCACAATGGCCACCTGCGGCGGGCTGACAACGGGATTGGCGTATTGGCCACACAAGGTACCGAAGTTGGACAGGGTAATGGTTGCCCCCTGCATCTCCCGCGGCGGAATCTTGCGGGAAGCAACAGCCTGCCGCAGGTTTTCAAGGCCTTTACGCAGATCCTCAAGGGAGCGATGATTTACGTCTCTGAGTACCGGCACAAACAGGCCTTCCGGTGTATCCACTGCAATACCCACGTGCACTTCGGTCAGCAGACGACGGCTCAGGTTATCGCCATCGAACCAGCAGTTGAGGACAGGCGCCGCCCCGCAGGCCACAGCAATGGCCTGTACCAGGCGCATGGTGATGTCGGTCCCGGCTCGCCAGTCGTGGATGTCCGCGTCCTCGAAAATCGACACCGGCACCACCTGGGCGTGGGACAGCGCCATGTTCTTTGCCATGGTGCGACGGGGCCCACGAAGGGCTTCCGCCTCACCCAGCTGTTTCTGATGACTGGCTTGCTGATGAACATCATCGCTGGTGATCAGCCCGCCGGGGCCACTGCCCCTGACGGCTTCAAGGCTGACCCCAAGGCGCTCCGCCAGGGCTCTCACCCCGGGCGTGGCCCTATTATGCCGTGCCCGTTTGCTGGAGGGCGCTGCTCCGACAATGAAGGCATCCCTGTGCACCTGGTCCTCACTGTTACTGTCGGCAACGGCGGATTTCAGTTCACCGACGACGGTGCCACTGTCTGCCCCATCACCTTCAAACGCCAGCAGGGGCTCACCGGTGTGGATAATGTCTCCGGATTCACCGAACAGCTTTGCGATCACTCCGTCCTCTGGCGAAGGCACTTCCACGATGGCTTTGGCCGTTTCGACACTGACCAGAACCTGATCCGCCTCAACGCTATCGCCAACCCGGACATGCCACTGGACGATCTCCGCCTCTGGCAAGCCTTCGCCCAGATCCGGCAGTCTGAAGTGCTTCATAAGTGTCTCCAGTCGCCCTAAAGGGCAATAACCTGCTCCACCGCCTCCAGGATATCCGAGACCCGGGGCAGGTAATGGTGTTCGTTCCGGAAGTAAGGCATCACCGTATCGTAACCGGTGACCCTGACCACCGGTGCCTGCAGGTCCAGAAAGCCCGCTTCGGCAATGGACGCCGCGATCTCGGCACCCACACCGCCATTGCGACAGGCTTCGTGAACGATGACTGCGCGGCCGGTTTTGGCCACCGAACACAACAGGGTTTCCCGATCCAGGGGGCTCACCGAGGCAACATCGATCACCTCGGCGGATATGCCCTGATCGGCCAGTTGGTCGGCAGCCTGCAGAGTTTCCAGAATGGAGGCACCCCAGCTGATCAGGGTGACGTCGTCCCCTTCCCGAAGCGTAAAGCAGGTATCCAGCGGCAGGGCATCGCCATTGTCCGTAACCTTCTGGGTGACAGCCCGGTAGATACGTTTCGGCTCAAGGAATATGACCGGATCCGGATTGCGGATAGCGGCCAGCAGCAGACCGTAGGCCCGTTGCGGCGAGCTGGGAATAACCACTCGCAAGCCGGGTATGTGGGCAAACAGCGCCTCCGTGCTTTCGGAGTGGGGCTCCGGGGCATGAATGCCGCCACCGAACGGGGCCCGGAACACCAATGGGCAACTCAGACGCCCCCGGGTGCGGTTTCGCATTCGGGCGGCGTGGGCCACAATCTGCTCCATGCCGGCGTAGATAAACCCCATGAACTGGAACTCCGCCACCGGCCGCAAGCCTTGGGTTGCCATGCCCACCGCCGTGCCGGCAATCAGGGTTTCCGCCAGCGGCGTGTCCATGACCCGCTTGAAACCGAAACGCTCCTTCAGCCCTGCAGTCGCCCGGAACACCCCGCCGTTAGTGGCGATGTCCTCCCCCAGCAGAACCACCCGGTCGTCGCGGGCCATTTCCCGGGCCAGCGCCATATTGACCGCTTCCACCAGAGTCACGTTCTGGTCCTGTCGGTCACCTTGCCCGGTTTGCAGGTTTTTGTCAGCGGCGGCGTTCATGCTTCACCTCCGCTTACCGACTGTCTGCGGACCAGCTGTTCCCGCTGGGCCTGGAGCGCCACAGGCAGGGTTTCGAACAGATAGTCCAGCATCGCCGTGGCTGGCTCAGGGGCGGTGGCCAGATAGTCTTCCACCGCTTTTTCTACCGTTTTCCGACAGTCACTTTGCAGGGTTTTTTCCTGATCAGCGTCCCACAACTGGCAACGGTGCAGGTAGTTCTGGAGGCGTTTGACGCCGTCCTTTTCCCAGGCCGTTTTTAACTGATCGGCATCCCGGTAGCGGGTGGCATCATCCGCCGTGGTATGGTCTCCGAGGCGGTAGGTCACCGCTTCGATCACGGCCGCCCCCTTGCCCGCCCGGGCACGATCCAGCGCCCGTTCCAGTGCGTCACTCACGGCAAAATAGTCGTTGCCGTCAACGATGTGGCCCGGCAAGCCACCGCTGACGGCTTTCTGGGCAATGGTTTCACAACCGGTCTGGATCGCCCGCGGTGTTGAAATGGCCCATTGGTTGTTACTGACCACAAACACCACCGGCAGATGCCAGGCCCCCGCCAGATTGACGCTCTCCAGAAAATCCCCCTTCGAAGTGGCGCCATCGCCCAGGGAGCAGACCACGGCCCGGTGCTCTCCCCGGATCCGCATGGCGGAGGCAACACCGACTGCATGACAGCACTGGGTTGCGATAGGCACAGCAATGGGCAGATCTTCCGGACAGGCCTGCCAGGCACTGCCCCGTTCGTCGCCTCCCCAGTACAGCAAAAGTTCCGTCAGGGTAACGCCACGCAGCAGATGTGCCGCCTGATCGCGATAGTAGGGTACGAAGACATCTGAGGGCTTCATGCACTGGCCTATGGCCGTGCCGATGACCTCATGGCCGAGCACCGACGGATAGGTGCCGCACTTGCCGGTACGCTGCAATGCAATGGTTTTGGTATCGAAAGCGCGGGTCAGCACCATATTGCGGTAGGCTGCGAGGGCGCGGCCGGTATCGGCCGCCAGATCCGGCAAAGGGCCCAGGGCCTTGCCCTGATCATCAAGATAGCGGAGCCGGTCGACGTGAAATTCGTAAAGGTCTTTATCAGTGTCCATCCCTTCCTCCTGCTTTCATCGCAGCTGCGCCGGCTTGTGGCCTGACAACTGTGAGCGGACGGATTGCGTGGATCACACGCTTCCGGGACATCCTGCTTTTGCACAACAACTGATTAAGTTCTAGCCGACTCTGCCACTTTCGGCAACATCAACCAGGAATGAACGGTGAAAGGTTCGCTAGCCCGGCTGCTGGAGCCGGGCTGACAGCCCTCAGGCTTTTTTGACGAATTCAGACTTCAGCTTCATGGCACCGATGCCATCAATTTTGCAATCGATATCGTGATCACCATCCACCAGGCGGATATTCCTGACCTTGGTTCCCACCTTCACCACCAGGCTGGAGCCCTTCACCTTGAGGTCCTTGATCACCGTAATGGTGTCGCCGTCCTGAAGCTCGTTGCCGTTGGCATCCTGTACCACCTTGCCGGCGGCCGCGGCCAGCACATCGGCTTCAGACCATTCATGACCGCATTCGGGACAGACGTAATTGGCACCATCTTCGTAGGTATATTCAGAGGCGCACTGTGGGCAGGCCGGGAGGTTCGACATGAGAGTACCTGAAGTCAGTTAACAGGCCCCGCATGATATCAGAAACCTGCCCGGTCGGGGTGCCCGAAGCCCTCTGCGGGGGTTACCGCGACGAAGGACTCACCCGGCCCAGTACGGTGGGTGATTCAGACAACGGCAGGGCAAGGACAATGCCCTCGTTGGAAGCGGGAAAGACGCCGGTAAGGGCCGTGATGTTGACTTGGTGAGACACCAGAATGACCGGCAGCCCCGGACCCAGGTCATTCACCAGGCGGATGGTGTCCCGGGTCTGCCCCGGGCCGGCGTTGCGATTCCGAAAAAACGAATTCAGCGCCGGCCATTCGATAACCTCGCCCACCGCCATGCCGGTGGCGGTATCCCGGGACCGGCACCACTGACTGGTAAACACCCGCGCCTCGGTGATGTCATGGCGGGCCAGCAGTGCCTGCCAGGCCCGCGCCTGGGCCCTGCCCTGTGCGCTGAGATTGCGCTGGCTGCTGCAATCATCCAGAACAAAATGGCTGGGATCACCAGTGCCGGGCGCCAGGGCGTGCCGAAGCATCAGCAGTGCCCGCCCCTCACGCAAAGCTTGCCAAGCCTGGTTATTGCCTTGGGCATGGCCCTGGGTTGTCACTGAAAATAACATAACGAGGATCAGACAACGGCTACAAGCAGCTATGGTCATGGCTCGGCGAGCTCCCTGGTCAGCAGGCCTTTCGCGCAGATGGCATCGGCAATGAATCTCTATACGCACGCCTCGCCTCAGCCGGACCACCACTATCCCGCAAGCGGGCAGAGAGGGTAAACTCCACCAGAATGAAGCCGCAAGGAAAACACCATGCCAATCTGGGTCGATGCCGATGCCTGCCCCGTGCCCATCCGGGAAATTCTCTGCCGCGCAGCCGACCGCTGGAAAGTGCAGACCACCTTCATTGCCAACCACGTCATCAAGGTGACTCCCAGCCCCTTCATCCAGACCCGGCAGGTACCCCAGGGATTCGACGTTGCGGACAACGAGATTGTTGACCAGCTGACTTCAGGCGATCTGGTGATCACCCAGGATATCCCCCTGGCCGCGGAAGCCATTGAGCACGGCGCCGATGTCTTCAACCCGAGAGGTCAGGCCTTTACCCGGGAGAATATTCGCCAGCGCCTGGCCATGCGCAATTTCATGGAAGAACTGCGCAACACCGGTCAGATCACTGGCGGGCCAGCGGCTTTCTCACAAACCGATCGCAAGGAGTTTGCTGACCAGCTGGACCGCTGGCTACAACGTAATCTCAGATAACACCGTTGTGGCCATCAGCTGTTTTCAATCCGAAAGCCCACTTTCAGTGAGACCTGATAGTGCCCCACCTTGCCGTCCACAATGTGGCCCCGGGTTTCCGTGACTTCGAACCACTCCATATGACGAATGCTGTTACGGCACTCCGCAAGAGCATTTTCGATGGCGTTTTCAATACTTTTGGTCGAAGAACCCACCACCTCAACCTTCTTGTAAACATGATCGTCTGACATACACTTCTCCATGGGTCTGATTTTTCGGTTCAGGCCGCAGCCCTCTCAATCCCAGTATGGCACACGGAATTCCGGAGGCACCCCCAATGACCGGATGGTCATCTGCCGGTTCGCTCGGCGCCTGCCGAACCGCGCCCTGTCAACTGACCTTAGCCAGAAATACGACCGTATACAGGATGACTACAGATGGCAAACCCGTAAGAAATGCCGGAGCCCCGGCTGCTATCCTGACTAGTTAAAGGAGAACCCGGAATGCGATACATCAGAACCAGTGCCTACAGGTCAAACCGGCACACCTCACTTCCCGCAACCCTGACTGCGATTTCGGCGATATTACTGGCAGGGCCTGCGTCGGCGGAGGTCTACCAGTCTGCCAAGGCCGACTTCCGGCTGGTCACCGTGGCCGAAGGTCTTGAGCACCCCTGGAGCATTGCCTTTCTTCCCGACGGCAGCCAGCTGGTCACCGAGCGCAGCGGTCGCATCCGCCTGATCACGGACGGCGAACTGGCGGCCAGCCCTGTCGCCAACGCCCCTGAAGCAGCCGCCCAGGGCCAGGGTGGCATGCTGGATATCCTGCTGCACCCGGAATTCGGGCAGAACAACATCCTGTTTGTCAGTTACGCCCACCGCAACCGTGAGGGGCTGACAACCCGGGTGGATCGCGCCCAGTACCGCGACGGTGCCCTGCACGACCGGAAAACCATCTTCGAGGCGGAACCCCGCTCCAGCAATGGCCGCCACTTTGCCGGCCGCATGGTGATACCCGGGGATGGCTACCTGTACGTGGCGGTTGGCGACCGGGGAGACATGGACCGGGCCCAGGATTTCGGCGACGACGCTGCAGCGGTTCACCGCATCACGATCGACGGCAAGGTACCTGACTCCAACCCGTTTGTGGACCGGGACGACGCCCGCCCAACCCTGTTTACCAAGGGCAACCGCAACATTCAGGGCATGACCCTGCATCCGGACACCGGTGCAGTCTGGAGTCACGAGCACGGGCCCCGGGGCGGCGACGAGATCAACATCATCGAAGCCGGGGTCAACTACGGCTGGCCGAAAATCACCTACGGTATTGATTACAGCGGTGCCCGGATCACCGACAAAACCGAAATGGAAGGCATGGCCCAGCCGCTTCATTACTGGGACCCTTCCATTGCGCCATCCGGTATGGCCTTCTACACCGGCGATGCCTTCCCGCAATGGCAGGGAGATCTGTTCGTTGGCGCCCTGCGCTCACAGAAGCTGGTCCGGCTGACCATTGATGACGAGGAAGTTCAGGGGGAGGAAGACCTGCTGACAGGCTACGGCGAACGCCTGCGAGACGTCCGCATGGGCCCGGATGGCGTGCTCTGGTTGCTCACGGATTCAGCCAATGGCAAGGTGGTGCAGCTGGTACCTGCCGAATAAGCCAGGCATCAGTTGGGATCGCTGGTTCGCTCGGTTTTGTCGTACTGGGGAATCTGGTCGGTAATGGTGAACCAGTCCGATTTTGATCCGACATAGACATGAGACGAGGGGCCCTTGCCCAGGGGCTCGTTAATGGCGCCGATCCGCAATCGCAGAATCGCCGGAATCGCATCCAGCCGGCTGTAAAGCTGGCTGCCACAGCGCTTGCAGAAACCACGGTATTTACCGGGGCGGGACTCGTACTCGGTCACCTGGTCTTCGCCCGCCAGATAGCGGAACCGCACTTTCTGAATCGGGGCACTGGCGGAGAAAGCGCTGCCATGGGCACGGCGGCACTGACTGCAATGACACAGCGCGATGGGCCCCAGCGGACCCTGGTATTCGAACTGCACATCTCCGCACAGGCAATGGCCGGTCAGCATTGGAACTTCCTCGTTAACATCGGGTTTTCAGAAGGTCGACCCATGGCCGAAACGGGTAATCGTGCTGATTGACAACACTGTCGCAAAAACTGGCTCCAAGTTTACCAGCGGAAACGCAACTCAGCATCCGCTACCGTTCAGTTACCTTCACTCACAAAAATTGTGGTATTTCTTGACTGTGCTGACATTATTTAATGTTGTGTAGAGCTTGAGCACATAGTAGCCAGCGGGAAAATGAGCTATCTTTAATGCCACCTCACCTTACTTTCAGGGCGCACGCTATGGTCCCGTTTTCCCGCTTCCGGGATACCAGCCCCGGATACTCCCCATTGCTACGGCGCACGGTGGCAGCCATCACGCTGACATTGATGACTGCCGTGACGGCCACCTCGCTGGCTGCGGCCCCGGAACCGAGGCTCTGGAGCAATCAGGTGCGCGGCTTTGCCCTGGACTCACTGCAGGATCAGGAAGCCCTCAGCGTGGTTGCCATCCCCCTCAACGGTCCGGGAATAGAGCAGTATGTGAACGCAGACCAGCTGATGAGCCCCGGCTCCATCATGAAGGTTCTCACCACCTATGCCGCCCTTGAACTGCTCGGCCCCAACTATCGTTGGGAAACCCGGTTCCTGACAGACGGTGTGCTTGAGGGTGATCGGCTGAAGGGCAATCTTTACGTTCGCTTCAGCGGCGATCCCAAACTTACTATCGAGCGGACCTGGGCCGTGGTGCGGGAGCTGCGGGGCATGGGCATCCGCCACATCGAAGGCGACCTGATTCTGGATGCCAGTGTCTTTATCCTGCCTGATGGCATTCCCGGCTTTGATGACAATGGCTCCAATCGCTACGCCCCGTTCCTGGTAGAGCCTTCCGCCGTCCTCACCAACCTGAACCTGCTGCATCTGCAGGTGCGGTCCGATGAGCGCGGCACCCAGGCCTGGAGCACCCCGGCAATTGAGTCCGTGGCTATTGATAACCGGGTTACCGCGGCCGCTGAAGGCCCCTGTCCTGCCCGCAGTGACTTCACCTGGACGCCCGCGTTCCATGATGATGGCCGGGTAACGGTCAAGGTGACCGGTGAGCTGCCCGCTGGCTGCCGCAGCACCACCTACCTGTCGCTGATCCCCCACGAACAGTACAGCGCAGAACTGATCCGCTCACTGTGGAAAGAGACCGGCGGCACCTTTACCGGCAACTGGCGCAAGGCCATTACTCCCGACGATGCTCGTCTGCTGGCATCCACCAGCTCTCCCGATCTGGTCACCATGGTGCGGGACATCAACAAATGGAGCAGCAACGTCATGGCCCGTCAGCTGTTGCTGGCCATAGGCGCCGAAAAACGCAAAGACGATGATAACGACGACCGGGTTTCCGGAATTCAGGCCATCTATCACTGGCTGGAGCAAAAAGGGATCACTACCGCCGGCATGGTGATTGATAACGGCAGCGGTCTTTCCCGACATGAGCGTATGTCCGCCCGGCAAATGTCGCAGATCCTGCAACATGCCTGGAACAGCCCCTATGGATCCGATCTGGTCACTTCCATGCCCTTGATTGCCATGGACGGTACCATGACCCGACGCCTGCGCAATACCGGCATGGACGGCCTCGGCCGCATCAAAACCGGCTACCTGCAAGACGTTCGTTCAGTGGCCGGCTTCAGTCGTGACAACCAGAACACCACTTGGGCGGTGGTCGGCATCGTCAATCATGACCCGGCCTGGAACGGACAGGCGGTGCTCGACAAGGTACTGCACTCGCTGCATTACACACCACCTCTGGGTACTGCGCTGTCTCAGGCGGACTGACACTCGCGCCCGGGCAATCGAGAGGGGCACCCCTCGCCAGACAAAAAAGCCCGCGACAGCGTCTGTCGCGGGCTTTTCATTATGGGACCGGTCAGACCGTCAGATAACCACCATCCACGTTGACACAGGTGCCCGTGGTGTAGCTGGAGGCCTCCGACACCAGATACAGCACGGTGCCGGCCATTTCATCCGGGTGGGCCATACGGTGCATGGGAATATGCTCCATGGCACGGTCGCGAATGGCATCGTTGGTAGTCAGCGCACTGGCGAATTTGGTATCGGTAAGCCCCGGCAGAAGCGCATTGACGCGGATCTTGTCCGGCCCCAGCTCACGGGCGAAAGCCCGGGTCATGGCAATAACCGCAGACTTGGTGATGGAGTAAATACCCTGCATGAAGCCCGGGGTAACGCCGTTGACCGAGGCCACATTGACAATGGCGCCGCCATTCCCGCTTTTCTGCATCAGCTTGGCGGCCTGGGTACTCATGAAAAAGTAACCCCGGATGTTCACATCAACGGTCTTCTGGAAGGCACCGATGTCGGTGTCCTCGATCTTGCCGAAATAGGGGTTGGTGGCGGCATTGTTCACCAGAATGTCGAGCTTGCCATGCTTCTCGCGAATGTAGTCCCAGATGCCATCGATCTGCGCCATATCACCGATATGACAGGCCACAGCTTCCGCACTGCCGCCATTCTCACGGATGCTGGCAGCCACAGCTTCACAACCATCAATCTTGCGGCTGCTGACGATAACGTGAGCCCCCTTGTCGGCCAGCAGCCGGGCAACGCTCTCGCCGATACCACGGCTGGCGCCGGTAATCAGTGCTGTCTTGCCGCTCAGATCGAACAGGTCTTTATTACTCATGTTGTCTCTCCTTGAGTTGATGTTTTGCGAGCATGAAGCCCACTTAGCGGAAGGTCACCAGCGCCGGATCTTCCGCTTCAAGATGACTGTAGTTGTTGAACACTGCCAGACTGCGACGCTGCCCGGAGTAAAGCACACGGGTCACGCTGGTATTGGCAATAACGTTATTCAGCCCCAGGGCGTGGCTGTCACTGATGCCCAACAGGCTCTGTACCATCACGGCAATGGGGCCACCTGAGGTGGACACAAACACCTCGCCACCGTCGGCCCAGCTCACCAGATCATCGAACGACCTCTGCACGCGATGCTTGAATCCGCTCCAGGTTTCCGGATAGTCCACATCATGATCACCACTGACCCAGCGCTGAACGGCTTTCACAAAGGTTTCCTGAAAGGCCTTCGCAGGGTTGCCACTGGCATCCAGCTCGGCTTTCATCACGGCGTGGTCCCGCCACTGCGGACGGTAATTGTGCATTACGGCAACGTGATCAAACTCGTTAAAACCCTCGGCAACCTGCATGTCAGGGAACGATGACCGGCGATAGCCGCTGGCCAGTGCTTCCACGGTTTCCCGGTGACGCTTCATATTGCCGCCAATGACCACGTCGGGCCGGACCCGGTCTGCCATCCACTGCCCCAGGACTTTCGCCTGCTGCCAGCCGGTAGCAGAAAGCTGGTCGTAATTTTCTTCCCCAAAACTGGCCTGTCCGTGGCGAATCAGATAAATCGTGGCCAAGGTCAGCCCCCCTTCATTTTTTTTGTCCAGAGTTTGCTGTTTTTATGCATCAGGTAATCAAACGCCCAGGGTGCATGGCGCTTGAGCTTCCACAACTTCCGCTCGCGCTTGTGGGGTAACACCCAGAACTCGCCGCTCCTGACGGCAGTCACTATCTGCTCAGCAACGTCTTCTGCGGTAACGGTTGAGCGCTTCATCAACTTGCTGATGTTCTGCTGAATACCCGGCAAATCCGAGCGCATGCTCGCGGTCAGGTTGGTCTGAAAGAACGAGGGACAGACACAACACACCTGGATTCCGAAATCACGGAGTTCCATGCTGAGGGTTTCAGACAACGCGATGACACCGGCCTTGGACACATTATAGCTGTCCATCATTGGCGCCAGCATCAGCCCGGCCATGGAGGCAACGTTGACGAAGACACCACTGCCCTGTTGCTTGAACAGGGGTGTGAACACCTTACAACCCCGCACCACCCCCAGTACGTTGATGTCCAGAATCCACTCCCAGTCCGCCAGCGTGGAATCCTCGATGGAACCGGCGGTGGCCACGCCTGCATTGTTCACAACCACATCGACCCCGTCCCAGCGGCTTTCCAGCTCTGCCCGGACCTTTTCCAGGTCAGAGATCCGGCGCACGTCGCAGGCCAGGAACAGACCTTCACCACCGGCCTGGTTGATTTCCTCCGCCACCGCAGCACCCTGCTCCGGATTGATGTCACCGATGCAAACCCGGGCACCCTCGCGGGCATACCGCAAGGCAAGCGCGCGACCGAGGCCACTGGCGCCGCCAGTAATAAAAATTCGCTGTGTCATGATGTCTGTTCCAGAACGGATTGATCAGAGCAGCCAGGGTACCTTCGACCTTCGGGAAGCTGCGTCTGTAGCGATGGATGTAACGGGTCAGTGTAAAACCCGGGGGTCTATTACGCGACTGAATTATACTTATCGTTTACCATAACATTCACTTATCCTCTTTTTTGCTGCGAACTTCTGAGACGGAACCTGCACCATGGCTTCAAACCGGCTGGACCTTAACCTGCTGCACGTGTTCGA
>NZ_CAXBDN010000067.1:0-16871 GCF_963974375.1 uncultured Marinobacter sp. | reverse complement strand
AGACCAATCAGCGTCTGGTCATTGTCGGCACTTGGGTACAGCGCCAGACCTGCCTCAAGGTAGTCGTAACTGAGGCTCTCTGCCATGGCAGCGGAAGGCAGAAGAACGGCGGCTGCAATCAGCCCTTGAAATCCTTTTTTCATAAATCACCTGATATCTGTTGAAAAAAATGGTTGTTCTGGGGGGGCGTCTCCGGTAACCGGCTGCTAAGACAGGCTCACCCGGGCGCCTTTGTACCAAAATACAACGACAAAACCTACACAATGCTTTGTAATGGAGTTGCCACATTGACCTGCGTCCACCCGATTTCAAGATCCTGTGCTAATGTCTGAAAAATAAAAACGCCGATAACAAACCTTTGAGCGGAGCAGTCCATGACCACCAAATACCTTCTCGATGAAACCCGGATGCCAAAAACCTGGTACAACATTCAGGCGGATTTTCCGGAGCCAATGGCACCGGTTCTGCATCCGGGCACCAAACAGCCGGTTGGCCCAGCAGATCTTGAACCCCTGTTCCCGATGGCGTTGATCGAGCAGGAGGTGTCCACCGAGCGGGAAATTGAAATCCCGGAACCAGTGAGGGAAATCTACAAGCTGTGGCGGCCGGCACCGTTGTACCGTGCTCATGGTCTTGAGAAAGCACTGGGAACAACTGCCAAAATTTTCTACAAGTATGAAGGTGTCAGCCCGGCGGGCAGTCACAAGCCCAACACGGCCATTCCCCAGGCCTTCTATAACAAGGAAGCTGGGGTCAAAAGACTGACCACAGAAACCGGCGCCGGCCAGTGGGGAACCTCCCTGTCGTTCGCCGGTTCGCTGTTTGACCTGGATGTGAACGTGTTTCAGGTGCGGGTGTCCTACGACCAGAAGCCCTATCGTCGTGCGGTGATGGAAACCTACGGCGCCAAATGCGTGGCCTCGCCGTCACAACTGACGGAGTTTGGCCGCAAGGTGCTGGCGGAGAATCCGGATCATACCGGCAGTCTGGGTATCGCCATTTCAGAAGCGGTGGAACTGGCGGTGCAGGATCCCGATACCAAATACGCTCTGGGCTCGGTGCTCAATCATGTGCTGATTCATCAGTCCATTATCGGTCTGGAATCCATGCAACAGATGGAAATGGCCGATGTGTGGCCGGATGTGATCGTTGGCTGTACCGGCGGTGGCTCCAACTTTGCGGGTATTGCCTTTCCGTTCATGGGACACGCGCTGCGTGGCGGTGAAAGCCCACGGATTGTCGCGGTCGAACCCTCAGCCTGTCCGACCCTGACCCGGGGCAAGTTTGCCTATGACTACGGCGACACCGCGCACATGACGCCGCTTACCAAAATGCACACTCTGGGCTCCAGCTTCACGCCGCCAGGCTTCCACGCCGGCGGCTTACGCTACCACGGCATGGCACCGATGGTGTCGCACGCAAAGGAACTGGGACTGTTTGAGGCTACCGCCTACACTCAGCGGGAATGTTTTGAAGCCGGAGTGCTGTTCGCCAGGGCCGAGGGCATTGTGCCGGCGCCGGAGGCCAACCATGCGGTGAAAGGCGCTATCGAGGAAGCCTTGCGATGCAAGAGAGAGGGCACTTCGGAGGTTATTCTTTTCAATCTGTGTGGCCACGGCCACTTTGATATGGCCGCCTACACGGCTTATTTTGCCGGTGAGCTGGGTGATTACGAATACGACGACAACGAACTGGCCATGGCGTTGTCCGGATTGCCTTCAGTCTGATGCCTGCTGACTGACGATACCGTCATTGATAGCAATTTCGCCTCCGGTTGCGTTCCCGCCGGAGGCTTTTCATATAGCTTGTTGGTTTTTCGGGTAAGCAGATAGTCAAAGCCTGTTTAAATTGTCATTTCTAGCGACAGGTCATGGTTGCGTCGGTAAATCTGATCTAATCTGCATGTAAATGGCATCAAACTTCAGGGAATAACCGAAGTCGGTTTATGTATCTGATTGTGCCGTAATTCCGCCTATCCCGGACCAACATTGCAGCCTGCGAGGCAACTGGATGGCAGTGCATAAAACAGCTCAGTTTGCAGGCCTGGTGCCGGAGTGGGACAGCCTGCGGGCGATTCTGGGCATTGCGGCTGACTGGATCTGGGAACAGGATACGGAATTCCGGTTCAGCCGGCTGGAAGGCCGTACTCTGGAGGGTGACCCGGCTGCCAGCGCATTCGAGCTGGTCGGACGAACCCGATGGGACCTGTCTCTGGTGCCGGCCGACGCGGAGGTCAGCTGGGCCTCCCTGCAGCACCGCCTGCGTGAGTTACGGCCCTTTCGGGGCGTTATCCTTCGGCGTGATCTGGGTGATGGCGATATCCGGTTTATCCGTGTCAGTGGCGCTGCCAGTTTTGACAAGAACGGGCAGTGGAGCGGTTACCGGGGCTTTGGCGAAGACGTGACCAGCCAACAGATGCAGTTGCATATGGCGCAGCGCTTTCAGACCACCATGGACGCGTCACCGGACTGCGTTCTGGTGACCGACTTTGAAACCCAGAAACTGCTCTATGTGAACGACACGATTTGTGAGCTGGCGGGCTTCCAGCGGGATGAACTGCTGGCCCTGTTCGGGTATCAGCTGATCGCCAAGTCCCATGAATACATGGCTGATGTGTTTGCCCGGGCGGAAGCCGGGGGTATTGGGGGTTACACCGAACCACCACATCTTGCCATGAGCAAGAACGGCGACCGCCGTGGCTGGTGGGAAGCCCATCATCGCTGCGTGATGATGGACGGACGTCGGGTGGTGGTGACCGTGTCGAGAGAAATTACTGGCCGGGTGCTGGCAGAGCAGGCGGAGCAGCGTGCGCGTCGTGTCTACGCGGCGCTCAGCGCCACCAATGAGGCGATCATGCGCGCCGAGACTCCTCAGCAGCTGTATCAGCAGGTCTGCGAGGCTGCCATCGAGTCTGGTGGCCTGGCCATTGCCTGCCTGTTGTTGCCGGATCCGGCAACCGGTGACCTGAAAGTCGCCGCCCTGGCCGGTCTGGGTGAGCAGGAAATGCGCGAGGTGGTCATTTCAACGGACCCTTCCAAACCTGAAGGTCACGGCATCAATGGCACCGCCTTTCGCACGGGCAAGCCCTGCATCAGTGAAGATTTTCTCAACGATCCGCGAACCAGGCCCTGGCATGGGGTGGTCAAGCGCACCCGGCTGCGGGCGGCTGCTGCGATGCCTATTGTGCGTGAGGGTAAATCGGTTGGTACGCTTTACCTGGGCGCTACAGAGCGACGGGCGTTTGATGACGAGGCGCTGACATTGCTCCGGCGTATTACCGAAAATCTCGCCTATGCCCTGCAAAACCTCGAACATGAAGAAGACCGCAAACGTGCTGAAGAGCAGGCCCATTACCTGGCTACGCACGACAGCCTGACCGGCCTGCCCAACCGTGCCCTGTTTTCTGACCTGCTTGATCAGGCCCTGGCGACGTCCCTGCGCTACCACCACAAGCTTGCCGTGATGTTCATCGATCTCGATCACTTCAAGGACGTCAATGATAATCTCGGTCACGCTGCCGGAGATCTGTTGCTGCAGGAAGTGGCGCGTCAGCTCAGGTCGGTCCTGCGCTCCAGTGACGTACTGGCCCGGATGGGCGGAGACGAGTTCGTGGTGTTATTACCGAACGTGAGGGGCGTCGATGACGCCACCCGGGTGGCGAGCAAGCTCCTCGACGCTGCCGTGGCTTCCCTTCATGTGCTCGACGAGGACTGCAGTGTCAGCGCCAGTATCGGTATCAGTCTGTTCCCGGATCACAATGAAGATCGCCAGATTCTGATGAAGTACGCCGACGTGGCCATGTACCAGGCCAAGGCCCGGGGCAAGAATACCTGGGTGGTCTATTCGGTCGAGCTTGAGGGTGGGGCTCTGGCCAGTTGAGTCGGCAGCCTCTGTTTCAGGTGTGGTGTTGGTTATGAGGGTGTAAAAACCTGTCAAAGGCGTCCGGCTGTGATTGATTAGTTGGCGAATCGTAGTAATCTCAGTATTGCTACATGTCGATAACAATAATCAGCCCAGCAGGCAGCTCCCGAAATGATCCCCGACGCCTTTAAAGAGCAGTTGGCAAAACGCTTTGAGTTGGTCATGGATGCCTCCCCGGATTGTTTGCTGGTCAACGACTATGAGTCCCTGCAACATCTGTATGTCAACGAAACCGTGTGCCGGATGGCCGGTTATTCCCGGGAAGAGTGTTATGCCATGACGTTCGCGGATCTGACCGGTCAGTCACCGGGAGACATCCGCGATATTTTCAGACTGGCAAAAGAATCCGGAGAAAAGGGCTTTACCCAGGCGCCTCATATGACCCTGAGCAAGGATGGTACCCGCAAAGGCTGGTGGGAAGCCCATCACCGCTGCATGGAGCTGGGCGGGCGCTGGATTACCATTACGGTATCCCGCGATGTGTCTCGCCGGGTGCTGGCAGAGCGGTCGCTGGAGCGGGCAAAGCGCATCTACGCGGCCCTCAGCGATGCCAATGAGGCAATATTCAGGTCCGGCACCCCGGAGGATCTTTATCAGCGGGTGTGCGATGCCGCCATTGCCAGCGGGGGTATGACGACGGCCTCGGTGCTGGTTCCGGCAAAAGACTCTGATCTGCTGGAGGTGGCCGCTTTCTCCGGGGTCGGCAAGGAACAGATGTTTGCGGCGGTCGTCTCCACGAATCCGGATCATCCGGAAGGCCAGGGGCTGAACGGCACGGCCTTTCGCAGTGGCACCGTCTCGGTAACGGATGATTTTCTGGGCGACAGTCGTACGACGGCCTGGCATTCACTGATTCGTCCGACACTCATGAAATCCGCGGCATCCGTGCCCATCGTCCGCAATGGCAGAACCATTTGTCTGTTGTACCTGAGCGCCCGTGAACGCCGTGCCTTTGATGAGGAGATACTCGGTCTGCTGACCCGTATGTCGAAGAATATTGCCTACGCGTTACAGGCATTCGAGCATGAAAATGAGCGTCAGCGGGCTGAGGCCCGGGCAAAATATCTGGCGAGTCACGATTCCCTGACCGGGCTCCCCAACCGGTCCCTGTTTGGCGAGCTGCTGGAACAGGCGATACAGGGGGCCCGGCGTACCCGCGGTGGTGTCGGAGTGATGTTTGTTGATCTGGACAATTTCAAGGAGATCAACGATACCCACGGCCATGCAGCCGGAGATGCGGTACTGGAAACGCTGGCCCAGCGCCTGAAATCGACGCTCCGTGGCAGCGATGTGCTGGCTCGCCTCGGGGGTGACGAGTTTGTGCTCCTGGTGCATGAGCTGGCAACGACGGAAAATGCCGCCAGGGTTGCCGGCAAGCTGCTGGAGTCGGCCCAGGCCCCGGTCACGGTGTTCGGGGTTCAGTGCCAGGTCAGCGCCAGTATCGGTGTCAGCCTGTTTCCGCACCATGGCCTGGACCAGCGGGCGCTGATGAGGGCAGCAGACACGGCCATGTACCGGGCCAAGGAGCAGGGCAAGAACACCTGGGCGTTATTCGACCCGGAGCTCTGAGGTCCGGGGGCTCTGTCCCGTGTGTTGCGGCCGCTTTCAATCCATAAGATCAAGATTCATGGGCGGGCAATGGTGTTCCGCGGTCACCGTGCCGTCATCCACACTTTCCAGGTGTACATCAAAACCCCAGAGGCGGTGGACGTGACGCAGCACTTCATCGGCATCATTGCCAAGCGGTACCCGGTCTACCGGAATATGGCGCAGTGTCAGTGAGCGGTCGCCTCTCACATCCACATTCCATACCTGGATGTTGGGCTCCCGGTTACTCAGGTTGTACTGGCGGGCCAGTTTCTCCCTGAGCACACGGTAGCCCGGGTCATCATGAATGGCCGTGATTCGGTAAACGTCGTCCTGGTCATCGTCCTGGATCGCGAACAGTTTCATATCCCTCATGACCTTGGGGGAGAGGAACTGCTGGATAAAGCTCTCATCCTTGAAGTTCTTCATGGCAAAATGCAGGGATTCCACCCAGTTGGTGTCCACCAGGTCCGGGAACCACTCACGATCTTCGGCAGTGGGGTGCTCACAGATCCGGCGCAGATCGGTAAAGATATTGAAGCCCAGGGTGTAGGGATTGATGCCGGAATACCAGGGGCTGTTGAACGGAGGCTGATACACCACGGCGGTATGGCTCTGCAGGAATTCCAGCATGAAGCCATCGGTGACCAGACCTTTTTCATACATCCGGTGCAGCAGGGTGTAATGCCAGAAAGTGGCCCAGCCCTCATTCATTACCTGGGTCTGGCGCTGGGGGTAAAAATACTGGGCCAGCTTGCGCACAATACGGATGATTTCCCGTTGCCAGGTTTCCAGCAGTGGTGCGTTCTTCTCGATAAAGTACAGCAGGTTTTCCTGGGGCTCCTCCGGGTAGCGTTTCTTGCGGCGAACCTTGTCCTCGTCCTCGCCGGCTCTGGGAATGGTGCGCCACAGGTCATTGAGTTGCCGCTGCAGGTACTCCTCCCGTTCAGCTTGCCGGCGCTGCTCCTCTGCCGCCGAGATCGGGGCAGGGCGCTTGTAACGATCAACGCCGTAGTTCATCAGGGCATGGCAGGAGTCGAGGATCTGTTCCACCGCATCGACACCGTGTCGTTCTTCGCACTCCGCCACGTAGTTACGGGCGAACACCAGGTAGTCGATAATGGCGCTGGCATCGGTCCAGGTGCGGAACAGGTAATTGCCCTTGAAGAAGGAGTTGTGGCCGTAGGAGGCGTGGGCAATCACCAGCGCCTGCATGGGCAGGGTGTTCTCCTCCATCAGGTAGGCAATGCACGGGTTCGAATTGATAACGATTTCGTACGCCAGGCCCATCTGGCCCCGTTGGTAGCCTTTTGATGTATTCAGGAACTGTTTGCCGAAAGACCAGTGGTGATAGCCAACGGGCATGCCCACGGAGCTGTAGGCGTCCATCATCTGCTCGGCACTGATCACCTCGATCTGATTGGGGTAGGTGTCGAGGCCATACTCGGCAGCGCATCTGGCGATTTCATCGTCATAACGCTGGACCAGCTCAAAGGTCCATTCCGAGGTTGTCGAAATCGGTTCCCGTTTGACCGGGTCGTTGGGGCGGTCGATGAGGCTGGTCATGCGGCTTTCCTCTCAAACAGCTGGCGGAAGACCGGGTAGATCTCTCCCGGGTCGGCTATCTGCTGCATTGCAAAGCTCTGCGGGAATCGTTCCATGATCCTCTCATACTCGTACCAGAGCATCTGGTGGTCCTGGGGCGTAATCTCTACATAGGCGTAATACTGCACCAGCGGGATGATTTTTTCGGCCAGCATCTTGCCGCAGACCGGGGAGTCGTCGTTCCAGTTGTCGCCGTCTGAGGCCTGGGCAGCGTAGATATTCCACTCATCCGGGGAGTAACGCTCTTCAATGATCTTGTGCATCATTTTCAGTGCGCTGGATACGATGGTGCCCCCGGTTTCGCGGCTGTAGAAGAACTCTTCCTCGTCCACTTCCTTGGCGCTGGTGTGGTGGCGAATGAACACCACGTCGATTTTCTTGTAGTTCTTCTTGAGAAACAGGTACAGCAGGATAAAAAAGCGCTTGGCAATGTCCTTGTGGCCCTGGGTCATGGACCCCGAGACATCCATCAGGCAGAACATCACGGCACTGGTGGCCGGCTTGGGTTTTTTCAGGTGCTGGCGGTAACGCAGGTCGATTTCATCGATAAAGGGAATGCGTCTGATATTGGCTTTCAGACGGGCAATTTCTGCCTCCAGCACCTCGATCTGGTCCACATGGCTGAAGGCCGGGTCCAGATCGTCCGGGGCTGCCTTGAGAGCCGCCAGATCGGCTTCCAGCTCACGGATTTTTTTACGACGGGCGCCACTCAGGCCAAGCCTCCGGGCATGGGCGCCCCGTAGTGAACGGATGACATCCAGCTTGGCGGGCACTCCCTGGGTGGAATATCCCGCCCGGGTGTAAGTAAAGGCTTCGGTATCCTTGAGTTTTTTACGGGCAAGATTGGGCAACTCCAGATCATCAAACAGGAATTCAAGAAATTCCTCCTGAGTGATCTGGAAGGCAAACTCATCCATGCCCTCGGCATCTGCGCTGGCCTGGCCGGCACCGGCGCCTCCGCCGCCACCTCCTTCAGGCTTGGGCAGGGTGTCTCCGGTCACAAACTCCTGATTGCCCGGATGCACCATCTCACGCTTGCCGCCACGGCCATGGTGAAACGTCGGCTCCTCAATGTCCCGGGAGGGAATGCTGACGTTCTCACCCCGCTCTATATCAGTGATCGATCTGCGCTGAACGGCCTCCGCCACCGCCTTTTTGATATGTTGGCGATAGCGGCGCAGAAACCGTTCCCGGTTCACTGCGCTCTTGTTCTTGCCGTTCAGCCGACGGTCCACAATGTGGGTCATACCCATAGTGCTACTCCAGTCAGGTCAGAACAGAATCAGTGGGATTTGCGAACCCGCAGATACCATTCTGCCAGCAGGCGGACCTGTTTCTCGGTGTAACCACGATCGACCATGCGTTCAACGAACTGTTTGTGTTTCTTCTGGTCTTCCTGACTCGCTTTGGGATTGAAGGAGATGACCGGCAGCAGGTCCTCGGTATTTGAGAACATCTTCTTCTCGATCACGCTGCGCAGTTTCTCGTAGCTGAGCCAGGACGGATTCTCGCCCTGATTATTCGCTCTCGCCCGCAGCACGAAGTTGACCACCTCGTTGCGGAAGTCCTTCGGATTGCTGATGCCAGCCGGTTTCTCGATTTTTTCCAGTTCGTCGTTGATGGCTGGGCGGTCGAGAATCTCCCCGGTTTCGGGGTCCCGGAACTCCTGGTCCTGAATCCACAGGTCAGCGTAGGTCACATACCGGTCAAACAGGTTCTGGCCGTATTCGCTGTAGCTTTCCAGATAAGCCGTCTGGATTTCCTTGCCAATGAATTCCACATAGTGAGGCGCGAGGAACTCCTTGATATAGCGCAGATACCGTTCCTGTGTTTCGTTCTGGAACTGTTCCTGTTCGATCTGCTTCTCCAGTACATACAGCAGGTGCACCGGGTTGGCGGCCACTTCGGTGGTGTCGAAGTTGAATACCTTGGACAGGATCTTGAACGCGAAGCGGGTAGATAGCCCGTCCATACCTTCATTCACACCAGCGGCATCCCGGTACTCCTGAATGGATTTCGCCTTGGGATCGGTGTCCTTGATGTTCTGCCCGTCGTAAACCCGCATTTTCGAGAACACACTGGAGTTTTCAGGCTCCTTGATCCGCGACAGCACCGAGAACTGGGCCAGCATGTCGAGGGTGTCTGGCGCGCAGGGAGCGCCGGACAGGGAGCTGTGCTTCAATAGTTTCCGGTAAATATTGATTTCTTCGGTTACCCGCACACAGTAGGGCACCTTGACGATGTAAACCCGGTCCAGGAAGGCCTCGTTGTGCTTGTTATTGCGAAAGGTCTGCCATTCCGACTCGTTGGAGTGGGCCAGAATGATACCGTCGAAGGGCACGGACCCCATGCCCTCGGTGGTGTTGTAGTTGCCTTCCTGCGTGGCGGTCAGCAACGGATGCAGTACCTTGATGGGGGCCTTGAACATTTCCACGAATTCCATCAGCCCCTGGTTGGCCTTGCACAGGCCACCGCTGAAGCTGTAGGCATCCGGGTCGTCCTGGGAATAGTCCTCCAGCATGCGGATGTTGACCTTGCCCACCAGGGCGGAGATATCCTGGTTATTGTCATCGCCGGGCTCGGTCTTGGATACGCCGATCTGGTCCAGCACCGAAGGATACTTCTTGACCACCCGGAACTGACTGACGTCGCCGCCGAATTCGTGCAGGCGCTTGACCGCCCATGGTGACATGATGGACTTCAGATAACGGGCCGGAATGCCGTACTCTTCTTCCAGAATCTGGGCATCTTCGGCCGGATCAAACAGACCCAGCGGGGATTCGTTTACCGGTGAATCCTTGATGGCGTAGAAGGGGACCTTCTGCATCAGGAACTTGAGCTTTTCCGCCAGCGAGGATTTACCACCCCCCACAGGGCCAAGCAGGTAAAGGATCTGTTTCTTCTCTTCCAGGCCCTGAGCCGCGTGGCGGAAGAAGGAAACGATGTTTTCCACGGCCTCTTCCATGCCATAGAACTCGGCAAATTCCGGGTAACGCTTGATAACCTTGTTGGAAAAGATGCGCGACAGACGCGGGTCCCTGGAGGTTTCGACAAGCTCCGGCTTGCCAATGGCCAGCAACATCCGCTCTGCTGCGGAGGCATAGGCCGACGGATCCTTCTTGCAGATCTCCAGATATTCTTCCAGGGAATATTCTTCTTCCTGGGACTTATCGTAACGATCTTTGAAGTGCTGCAATATGCTCATAGGTGACCCTCGCTTGCTATGGATTCAGCTCTGCTACACGCAAAATTCCCCGTTGTTGGCGCCGCGGGTGGGCGGATCTGGTTATTATTGGATGGAAGTGGTGACTGCCGTTGACCGGATATACGTCGGTGAGCTGGTTCCGGTTTCCGGTATTCTCAGCTTAGTCCACGGTTCGGAGGTTGGACAACACTGGTTGATCTTTGTTCGTCACAATTTCGACAAATTAATAAAATGGGTAACGAAAAAGGGGATACCGGTGTGGCATCCCCTTGTTGATCTCACGTGGTCCGCCTGTCGGAATCAGCCGGCGGGCCGGCCCTGGTCGGGTTGACTGTAGTCACAGACGCCATCCGGGAAGATCTCGTTGAGCCGGTCAAGTTCTGGCCCGGAGAACTCAATGGTTCCGTAAGTGCCGTCGCTCAGCGCTTCGGCTACTGGTTTCAGGGCGCACTTGAAAACACCACCTTCAATCGAGCCACCGGCAACCATCCGTGAGGTAGTGTAGGTCTGGAAGGCAGCGGTACAGGCGCCGGCAGGCTCATCATCGAGAATGCCGTTCCACACATCACTGCCGGTGTCCATCAGGGTGCCGTCGCTGTTGAAGCAGGCGTCCACTGCGGTTTCCGGTTTGTTTTCGGCAATACTCTGGTCAGGATTTTCCTTGATGTTCATGATCCAGTCGTGGAGCACCTCTAGGGCCATCCAGGTCTGGTCATACACGTCATTCGGTTCCGGCTCCTGCGGATCGGACGTGTCCGTGGGGCGAGCGTCGGTGAACCAGATCAACTGGTTATCGGAGTGCCCCATCCGGTTGCGAATACGCTGTCTGGCCGAGAAGGACTGATGACTGTTGTGCATGTCCAGTACTTCCTCCAGGTAATGGCGCCAGTCGATAACCGGTATGTTCAGTTCGCCGTCGAACACCATCCCTGAGCTGTAGGCCGCCTGAATCGCCATCAGGTCGCCCTCGGTGCGGGGGGCAGGCACATCTTCGCCCGGGGAGAGGTTCATGTTGCGGCTGCTCCAGGGGTCAAAGTTTTCCTGGGTTTCCGGTGGCAGGAAAGGTGCCCCTTCCTGAACCATTTCCGAAGGCTGTTTCCAGCCACCCACGTAGGCGTTCAGGTGCAGGAATTCCGCTACACTGATGTTCTGGTCCTGCAATGCCTGCAGGCCGTACTGCACGCCCACATTATCAAAGAGCGTGCGCGGCTCGCCCTGCTCATTCACGCCATAGATATTTTTCAGGTCGTCGTAGTGAGTCCAGCGAACGTCGGCCATGGCATCTGCTGGCTGCATCTGTTGCTGGTGACGGGCCTGGCCATAAAGCGGATTCATGACCAGGGGTGTCAGGCCACGCCATGCCGGCACGCATTCGGTCATGCCCGGTGCGGTACTGTAGCCAAACATCTGCTTGAAGCCGGCCAGAGGATCCGGATAGTCGTCCGTAGAGTTCAGGCCCACCAGCCAGCTGCGATTGCTGGTGGTCTGCCATTTGGCATTGGCGCTGTCAGTGACATCCATGTAGTGCTCAAGCAGTTCACAGTCGCCAATGTGGATGGTCTGGGTGACCATATCCGGGTAGGAATACTGTGGCACGCCACCGTCCAGCAGGCCGGGATGATTCTGGGCATAGACATACTGCTGTATGCCGCCACCGGACCCGCCAATGGCCACCGTGTATTCCGGCTCACCAAAGCGTTTGACGAAGTGCTCCTTCACCATCAACGCCGTTTCTCCGCCAACCTGCAGGTTGTAATGGGTGCTGGTGCGGGTACCGGTGGAGTAGATCACCGCATAGCCCTGCTCCAGAGCCCGGGGCTCCAGGGCGCGGCCACTGATCCGGCCCTGGGTATGGCCGATGGCAACGCCGCCCTCAAAGTGGAACAGAACCCGACCGTTCCAGTTATCCGTTGCAGCGTCATCCGCGGTATCGTCGATGCCGGCCAGGGTGGCAAAGCTGTAGATGAAGCGGTTGATGGTGCCCAGTTCGCGACGCACGATAAAGTCTACCTCACGACCGTCAGTAAGCGTCGTGGTGGCAATGTCATCCGGACGCACCCGGTCTTCCGGCAACGGAGCCCAGGCGCCGGCTTCGGTGCGGTAGACGAACTCGACGTAGCTTTCGATGGAGCAATCCTTGCTCAGGCCGATCTGGTTGTTGTCGCCATCAAACACCGGAAAACCAACGGTTGTACCCTCGTCCACCAGCGGCTGGACACCCAGCTCGGCCTGCACCGAACAGACAAAGGGATATTGTTGTGGCCCTGAGAACATGGGCCCTGTGATGGGGTAGGCAGTCAGATCCAGTTCAGCCAGTGGTCCGTGTTCGGCGTGGTGAAGTTCAATCCGGTTATCATCCGGCACCAGGCCGCTGATCAGAATCTCGATGCCATTTCGTCCCTGCCGGATCACCGGCTCCACTTCGGCATCGTTGAGCCAGAGTTCAAGATCGTCCAGGTGGCTGCTGATGGTGTCAGCATCGCCATCCAGGGTCAGTAATACATCATCACCACTGACCATGTCCGGTGCACTGGAGAGGGAGCGCAATGAGATCTCAGGAGGTTCTGAAGATGACGAGCTGCTTGATCCTCCGAAACAGCCGTTCAGCGCCAGGGTCGACAGGGCGATGGTGAGCACCGCCCCGGTTTTGCTGTTGGTAAGCATGGTGAATTCCCTTTTTCTGTTGTTGTTGCTGAGAGTTCCTTGTTCAGAATAGATGGGCGTGGCAGGCAAACCAGATACAGATTGGGCAGAAAACACTCAAACAGCGGGCGGTTTCACGAGAGCTGTTGGTGGCACAAGACACCCAGCCTGCGGATGGCGGCCTCCATATCCTGCGATGCGGGGCTTCCGGCATTCAGTCGCAGACAGTTACTGTGCTGAGGTCCCGGCGAGAACACCTGGCCCGGGAAAACATGAATACCGTTGGCCAGTGCCTCAAGATAAAGCCGGCTGCAATCGATAGTATCCGGCAGTTCCAGCCAGAGCACGCAGCCTCCGGCGGGTGAGGTGATGCGGGTTCCCGCAGGGAAGTACTGCTTGGCGAGGTCTGCTATTTCACTTACCTGTTGCTCAAGTAGTGCCCGCAAATGCCGCAGGTGCTGGTAGTAAAACCCGGTTTCCATCAGTCGTGCCATGACCAGCTGCGGCAGCGAGGCAGTTGTAATGCTGCTCACCTGTTTAAGTTCCAGTACCCGGTGAAGAAAACGCCCGGGAGAAATCCAGCCCAGGCGCATCCCCGGCATCAGTGTTTTGGAAAACGAATTGCAGTAGATCACCATGCCATCCCTGTCATAGGCCTTTACCGGAGGTGGCGGCTCACCGAACACGGTATCCCCCCAGATATCATTCTCGATGACCGGCACGTTGTAACGTGCCGCCAGCCACGCGAGTTTTTCCCTGGCTTCCGCTGGCATCAGCGAACCCAGTGGATTCTGGGCATTGGCTGAAACCAGACAGGCGGCTATCCGACCCTGCCGCAACGCCCGCTCCAGGCCATTCAGGTCTATGCCGGTGGTTGCGTCGGTCGGAATAGGCAGTGCACGCCGTCCCATAACCTCCAGGGCCAGCAACGAGCCATAATAGGTGGGTGTTTCGATGGCAATGGTGTCCCCGGGGCGTGTTACGGCCCGCAATGCCAGTTCTATGGCCTCCATGCAGCCATTGGTGACCAGCATGTCACCTTCCGCCATGGGCACCGGATAATTGAGGCTGCGGCGAGTGAGCTGCTGGATAAAGCGTTCCTCGCCCCGGGGGTGGATGTACTGCCAGACATTCTCTGCCTGGGAGCGGGTAATATCCCGGTAGGTCTGCATAATCCGTTCAATCGGCATGATTACGGGGTCTGGCATCGCTATGCCCAGCCTCACCATGGGCTGGGTGACGTGAGGCTCCATGTACCTGAGAATTTCCTCGCTCAGGGAAACCTCGACGGGCAACATTGAAAAAAGTGGCGTGACGACGGAACCGGCGGAGCTTCCACCCGGCAACCGGTGTGAGACATAAACACCGGTTCTGGGGTGGCGGTAGATCAAACCGTCGGCCTCCAGCTGGCGGAAGCACTGCAGGATGGTGTTTACACTGACCCGGAACAGGCGGCTCAACTCCCTGACAGAGGGGAGTTTTTCGCCGGCGTGATAACTGCCCTGGTAGATGTGATGCCTCAGCTGTTCACTGACACTTTCGTAGAGAAAAGATTTTTCGGCCACGGCACAAACAGGCACACCGGCCCGGTGGCGCTGGATGCCCGCCGTGGCCTGCCTGACTCCTTGTTGTTATTCTCCAAGATTAGTTCAGGATAATGTGGGCGTACAGAATTTGTACAAATGTCAGCTCAGGCCAGTGACCGACTCAGGCATCCGGTCGTTTGGTCAGCACGAACACGCTCTCGGTAGCGCCATTGCGAAGTCCGCGGCGTTTGGCGAAGGGGTTGTCCCGGGCCATGTCCTGTTTCAGCAGCTGCTCGATCCGGTAGTCCTCGCCATACAGGCGATGCACTTCCTCATCACTGACATTGAACGGGGGACCTTTCATCTCCTCGCTGTCGTAATCCAGGGTAATCAGGAGAATGCGGCTGTCATCGGGAATAATGGTGGTCAGATGATCGATGTAGCGGGGGCGCATGTCCGCCGGAAGAGCAATCAGCGCCGCCCGATCATAGATCAGCCGGGTGTTGTGCAGGTCAGCCGGAACCAGCTGGAAAAAGTCGCCGCACCAGACTTCCAGATCGTCGTGTCGAAACCGGGTAAAGGGTTCGCCCGGGTGTACCATGGCTTTTTCGCCGGCTTCCTCGAAAAAATCCTTGCAGGCCACATCGCTGAGTTCAACGCCGATAATCGGGTGACCGCGGTCGTGAAGCCACCACATATCGTGGGCCTTGCCACAGAGGGGTACGAAAACAGTGTCGGTGCTCTTGCCCGCAAATTCCGGCCAGTGGTCGTGGAGATACTGGTTGACCGTGCCTTCGTGGAAGCCGATTTCCTTCTTGGCCCAGCGTTCGTGCCAGAATTGATGTTCCATGGTTATAAGATCTCCCGGATGTAATGGCGTTGGCGGATTTGTTCAGTCTAACTTACTCTTTCCGGTTTCCGAGTTCTAATGCACCTCATGGCAGGAGTTGACGATGAAAGCGGTTTTCCTGGATGCCAGTACCCTGGGCGACGATGTCGATCTGAGTTCGATTGAAGCGGCAACCGGTGGCTTGCGCAAGTACGAGAGCACCACGCCGGAGCAGGTGACAGAGCGGCTGTCCGGATTTGATACCGTGCTGGTAAACAAGGTGGTACTTGGGCGGACTCACTTCGAAGCCTGCCCGCAACTGAAAACCATCGCGGTGGTGGCCACCGGCCTCAATAACATTGACCTGGTGGCCGCCCGGGAGCAGGGCATCCGGGTGCTGAATGTCACTCACTATGGCCGTTCAACCGTTGCTCAGCACACCATGGCGCTGATTCTCTCACTGGCGACCCGGCTCATTGATTACAACAGGGATGCCCGCAACGGGCGCTGGAGCGAGAGTTCCACGTTCTGCCTGATGGATCACCCCATCATGGAGCTGGAAGGAAAAACCCTGGGCATCATCGGCTACGGTGATCTTGGCCAGGGTGTTACCGAGCGGGCGAAGGCTTTCGGCATGAATGTGGTGCTGGGTTGCCGGCCCGGGCAGCCGACGGGTAATGTTGACGGCTATCCGCGGATTCCGCTGGAGGAGTTGTTGCCGCGGGCCGATGTGTTGTCGCTGCATTGTCTGCTGACGGACGAAACCCGCAATATGATCGGCGCAGACCAGCTGCGACAGATGAAAGCCACGGCCTTGCTGATCAACACCAGTCGGGGCGGCCTGGTGGATGAGATGGCTCTTGCTGACGCTCTCAGGGCAGGAACGATCGCCGGCGCCGGGTTTGACGTACTGACTGAAGAGCCTCCCCGCAACGGCAATCCTCTGCTGGCGGAGGATATCCCCAACCTGATTCTGACGCCCCACTCCGCCTGGGCCAGTCGTGAGGCGCGACAGCGGATTGTGGAGATTACCGCAGCCAATCTGGCGAAAGCATAGATTCTCAGTTTGGGATTTTTTCCTGCTGACATTTTGAATACTGGTTTTCTTCAGTCAAAGCGCCGATAAAACACCTCTGGTTACTTTTCATTACAAATTTGCAGGCTGCTGATAAATAATGAATAAATTTTAAAAATCTATTCGTTTTACATGATTTTTCATGGCAGTGAGAGTCTGTTCCTTTAAAACGATAGAGTACTCATTGTATGTTACCGAAAATTCATACAATGGAGTCAAGCAAGGACCAGTGCAGGTTAGATCAAAGAGTGACCATTATAACAATATCAACGCAAAGGAAAGGGGGATGGCACTGGCGGGAATTATATTATCCAGTATTGGTAGTGTCGCAGGTCTGTGCCTGCTGACAATGTTTCAGAGATCAAATATACCCAAACTATTGAGGAGAGTTAAATAACATGGAACATTTTCTGAATGCATTTCGTGAGCCTGTAAATAAATCTGTGTAACTGCCCATCCCATTACAGGTGACCGTCCAGG
>NZ_CAXBDN010000066.1:0-16921 GCF_963974375.1 uncultured Marinobacter sp. | reverse complement strand
TATTTGCAGGTCACGCGGGAAGGCCATGTGGACTTCATGTACGATATCCGCCTGACTGAAAACACCATGCCCGGATTTGTTTACGCTGAACTCAAACGCGATCCGGACAAACCGGAAGTGCTCTACCGTGCGGAGGTGTTCCTGCGCCGGGGTGGTCGTTCCTACGATATTTACGGCTACGATGAGCATGACATCATCAAGGACATTATCGATCAGTTCGAGAACTACCTGCACTTCCTGCATATCTCACCGGGCAAATTGCCCTGGGATATGGCGGAGCACGATGAGATGCTGGCGCCGGTGGAAGGCTATGAGGCGGGCAAGGGCGAAGCCGGCAAGAGTTGAGCCCTGCTGATAGCGGTCAAGCGTTGACTATGGCGCGTTGACTGGAAAAACCGGCGCAGGCGACCAGAGCCTGCGCCGTTTTTTTTTCGAGGCATTTTCAGTGTCCGTGATGTTGCGAAACCGGCGCTACTGTCCTTCGGGTTTGCCGAAAGGCTGTGTCAGCAGAATCAGTTTGGGCAGCAGCGTCAGCGCGCCCAGCAGTGCCATAAACATGGCAAAGCCGGTGAACAGACCGAAGTAGATGGTGGGAATGAAGTTCGACAGCACCAGAATCGAGAATCCGATGATGATAGTCAGTGTGGTGTAGGACATGGCGCGGCCGATGCTGCTGTGGCAGCGATGCATGGTGGCTACGTAATCCCGGTCCTTCCGGAACTCCACCTTGAACCGGTGGATGTAATGGATGGTGTCGTCCACCGCGATACCCACCGTAATGGCCGCCACGGTGATGGTCATCATGTCCAGTGGAATGCCCAGCCAGCCCATCAGGCCCAGTACTGAGCCCGCGGCCAACAGGTTCGGTGCCAGTCCTACAAGTGCCAGCTTGAGGGAACGGAACAGCAACAGGAACATCAGGGCAATGGCCAGAAAAACGACACCCAGGCTGCGAATCTGGGAGTCGAACAGGCTTTGCAGCATGTTGCTGTACATCACGGTCATGCCGGCCAGCAGAACCTGATCATCGTCGAAGCCCAGCTCTTCGGTCAGGTGCCGGTGAATCTCATCCAGCAGTTGCTGGCGGCGCAGATCCGGCAGCGAATCCAGCAGTCGAATGCTGAAGCGGGCCTGCTGGTGCTCCTCTGAAATATAGGGGGTGAGCAGAAGTTCCTGCAGATCATCGGGTACGAACGCGGGCACAAACGCCATTTCCAGGGCATTCAAAGGCTCGCCACCGTTGACCCTGGCCAGCAGCCGCAATGTGGTGGTGACCGACATGACCTTACCGGTTTCCGGCAGGCTGTCCAGGTAGTTGTGAACCTGCTCGAGCCGGTTCATCTTCTGCCAGGTAAACCAGGTGTCCCTGACATCTTCGTCGCCGCAGTCGTCGTCCATGAACGGGTCACAGTCGCTGGCAAAGGGATCGCCCCCTCCCGGCTCTGGCCGGTCCTTGTCGGTAATCACAACATCCAGGGGCGTGGTTCCGCCCAGACGCTGGTCAATCACCAGCATACCCTGGTGAATTTCCGTGCTGGATTTGAAATAGTCGATAAAGCTGTTTTCCACCGACAGCCGGGTCAGACCCACCACACACAGCACCGCCAGTACACCGGCGCCAACCAGCACGCCACTGCCGTGGTTTTCGGTCAGTCTCGCCCAGGTATCGGTGAGCGGGGTTCGGTTCGAGCGGACCCGGGTGTCCACCGGCGGTGGCAGCAGTGTCAGCAGCACCGGAAACACCAGGAAACTGATCACAAAGGCGGTAGCCAGTCCCATGGTCATCATCCAGCCGAAATCAATCACCGGGCGGATGTCGCTGAGGGTCAGTGACCCGAACGCCACCATGGTGGTGATGGCCATAAAGAAGCAGGGTCTGACCATGGCCTGCAGGGTCTGGCGCAAGGTGTCGGCCGGAGCGGCTTCGGGGTCATCGTGCTGGTATTCCCGGTATCGCACGATCAGGTGAATGGTCAGCGACAGGGTCATGATCAGCAGCAACGAGATAACGTTTGAGGAAATCACGGTCACCGGCCACTGCATCCAGCCCAGAAAACCCATGGTCAGCCACACCGTAAATCCGCAGCATAGAAGCGGCACCACTACCCAGCGCCACTGCCGGAAAATCACGGCCAGGGTCAGCAGCAGAAAAATCAGAACGCCGGTGCCAAAGGTGGTCAGGTCACTGGCCACAAACCGGATCATGTCGGAGGCGATCATCGGTACGCCACCCAGATGAATTTCAGCGCGGTCCCGGTAGCGCTCAAGAATCGCGCGAACCTCGGCGATGGTCTGTTCCTGAATTCCGGTCTGCTCACTGACCAGAGCCTGAAACTCGTCTGACACCTGGGCCAGTGTGCGGCGTTCTTCCTCCGAAAGACTGCTGTCCCGGGCTTTGTCCCGAAGCTCGTTACGGCTGAACAGCAACTCGAAATACCGCTCCGGGGTCGGCAGGTTCAGCTGAATGGCGGTGGTCTCGCCATCCTCACTGATCAGCAGGTTGGGGTAGAGCGGATTGTCCAGCAAGGCGTCGCGGGCATCGGCCAGTGTAACCTCGTCGCCGTCGAGCGTCCGTATCTCCGAATCCACCGTGTCCAGGGTCAGATCCGGGCTATGCAGCAGCGGTACGTTGAGAATGCTGTTAGTGGAACCAACCCGGTCGAGCTGTTCCAGCTCATCCCGCAGCTGCCTCAGGGTATCGATGCTGGCTTTATCAAACAGCGGCTGGTTCGGGGTGAAGGTGACAATCAGAAAGTCGTCAGATGTCACAAATCGCTGGTTGATGGTGCGGTAGTCGGCCAGCGCGCTATCGTTTTCCAGCACCAGGGTTTCGGCCGAGGCATCCAGCCGGAACTGGTCCAGCCTGATGCTGACCAGCACCAGAACCAGGGCAAAAACGGCGAGTGTCAGCCAGGGGTTACGGAGAATCAGCCGATCGTATAACCGGAACAGGGGGGACATGACGAGTCAGCACTCCAGGCGCATAAATGAGCCCGAAGTCTGCCATATTTTCACGGATTTTGTGAGCCAGGCTGGCTTTTCAGCGCACGCTGACCCGCCGGGAGACCTCTTCCAGGGAATCGATCAGCTTCTTCAGGCGCTCACTCATCTCTGCACTGGCGACCAGCTCAGTCACCATGTTCTGGGTGGTTTCGCGGATACCCTGAACGTCTGCCAGCACCTGGTCAGTGGACCGGGTCTGATCTGCAGACACGTTGGCAATTTCCTCATTGGTGGTGTCTATGCGCGACACCATGCCCTTGATGTCGTCCAGGGCCTGGCGCCCCTCCAGCGCTTCGGAGACGCATCGGGTGGCGCTTTCGGAGCTGCCGGTCATCTGTCTGACGGCTGCCTCCATGGCCTGCAACAGCCGGTCAATGGTGCTCTGGATCTGGTCAGTGGAATCCTGAACCCGCTGGGCGAGCTTGCGAACCTCATCGGCCACCACGGCAAAGCCGCGGCCCTGGTCACCGGCCCGGGCGGCCTCAATGGCGGCATTCAGCGCCAGCAGGTTGGTCTGCTCGGCAATGCCCTTGATCTCGGTTACCGCCTGGCGGATTTCCTGGCTGTTGTCCGACAGGGCGCGGACCGAATCCGCTGAGGTTTCAATGGCGCCGGCCAGGCTCTGAATGGACTCGGCACTGCGGGCGACGCGGTCACTGCCGTCGGCAGCCGCACGGTTGGCTTCGTGTGACAGGGTCTTGGCAATACCGGCCTGTTCCGCAATACCGATGAAACTCTGCAGCATGGCTTCGACGGTTTCCGCCGAGCGATCGGCACCCGCTTGCTGGCGTTGCAGCTCATCCCGGCGGGATGCGGCGGCTGCGCTGAGCTCTCTGACTTCTTCGTGGAGTCGGGCAATGGCTTCCAGCATGCCTTTGACCACGTCGCCGGTGCGGGTTTGCATGGCATTGAAGGCTGCCGCCATTTCACCGATTTCGTCGGTGGAGTTCACCAGGGCGCGTTCGCTGAGATTGCCTGACTGCTGGACCGATACCATGGTTTTCTTGAGTCGATTGACATGGCGTTCAATAAACGAGATCAGCAACTGGGAGCCGGCCATTTCCAGCGCCATCAGCACCGCCACCATGCCGGCATAGGCGGGTGCGGTCTGGAAAAACACGTCCCGGAAAGACTGGCCGGTCAGATCGGCGGTGTAATGCATGGCGAACAGCACCAGCAGGCACATCACCACAAATACCAGAATGTTCAGCAGCCAGAACTTGAATTTAAGACGTGCGTTTTTGAGCAGACTCAGCATGGGAAACCTGTTGTTAGGGATCGTAACCACACGGGCGGGCAAAGATGGTGCCCGCACCAGACTGACCTTACGAAGTCTGAAGATAGCAGTCCCGGGGCTGGGAATCCTTGCCCCGGATCAGTTAATTGCAGCGATTTGACAAAGTCTTACGAAATACCCACAAGCGGTTACCCGCAACACCATCAGGGTATCAATCCACCTGCTGTACCGGAATCATGCTGGCGTCGGGCTGCTTCGGAACCGCCGGTACGGCGAGACCAAGATTGTTCTTTTCGAACACCCGGTCAGCACGATAGCTGGATCGCACCATGGGGCCCGAGGGCACTTCCATAAAGCCTTTTTCAAGGCCGATGTCGCGGAAGCGATTGAACTCTTCCGGGGTCACATAGCGTTCAACCGGCAGGTGATTCGGGGTAGGGCGCAGGTACTGGCCCAGAGTGAGAATATCGACCCCGGCGGCGAGCAGGTCGTCCATGGTTTCGAGGATTTCTTCCTCGGTTTCACCAAGACCCAGCATCAGGCTGGTTTTGGTCAGGACGTCCGGGCGATAGCGTTTGGCGTGGGCCAGCACGCTGAGGGTTTTCTCATAACCGGCCCGGGGATCCCGTACCCGGTGCGTCAGGCGTTTCACGGTTTCCACATTCTGGGCAAAGACGTCCAGCCCGGAATCCACCACCCGCTCAACGTGAGGCATTACTGCGTCAAAATCCGGGGTCAGGGCCTCAACGGCCACTTCCGGGGTGCGGGTCTTGATGGCGGCGACACAGGCCGCGTAATGGGCGGCGCCGCCATCCGGCAGATCGTCCCGATCCACCGAGGTCAATACGATGTAGCGCAGCCCCATCAGCTCTACGGATTTGGCGGTATTCTCCGGTTCGTCCTGATCAAGCCAGCCTTTGGGATTGCCGGTATCCACTGCGCAGAACTTGCAGGCGCGGGTACACACGGAACCCATCACCATAATGGTGGCGGTACCGTTATTCCAGCATTCCCCGATATTGGGGCAATGAGACTCCTGGCACACCGTGCTCAGCCGGTGGTCCTTCACATTGCGCTTTACCGCCTCAAATCGCTCGCCCCCGGGCATACGGGCACGAAGCCAGCGGGGTTTGCGCTCCACCGGTGTGTCAGCGCTGGCGGATTTCTTGACGCCGTCCTTGATGGCGGAAAATCCATGTTCATTGCGGAACTTGGAGCCGCTGACTACGCGGGGTTTGGCGTTGTCGCTCATGGCAACCGGGGTCTCTCTGGAAAAGGTGAATGCGGACCTGTAAAGAGTAAGGCCCCGGACTTGCGGATACAAGCGCCATAGGGGAAATCCCGGTGCCGGCGGCTGTCCCGTTGCAGGTCGGGGTCAGCCGGGAACGTATTGCTGTCGCGCGGTCAGGTCTTCCCGGCTTTCCAGCCAGCGGTCCAGCGCCTCGATTTCCTGCAGGCTGGCATAAAGCCCCTGTTTGGTCCGGCGCCAGAGGATATCCTCCGCAGTCATGGCCCATTCGTGGCGCACCAGATACTGCACCTCCCGTTCATAGAGTGTGCCCAGAAAATGCCTGCCCAACTCCCTGAGGCTGCTGGCGGACCCCAGAATCCGGTAGCTGTCGGTGCCATAGCAGCGAACCAGCCGCGAGGCCAGCAGCTCCGGCAGCCACGGGTAGCGCTGAAGCAGATCGGCCTGCAGGCGGGGCTGACTGCTGAAGTCGCCACCTGGCAATACCGCTTTTCGTGTCCAGTGCCCCCGGGGCTGGGGGAAATACTGGCACAGCCGGTCAGTGGCCGCCTCCGCCAATTTGCGAAAGGTGGTGAGCTTGCCGCCGAACACCGACAGTAGCGGTGTCTTACCATCGGGTGCATCCACCTCAAAGGAATAATCCCTGGAGGCTTTCTGGGCGCTTCCTTCCTCGTCATCCATCAGCGGCCTGACCCCGGAATAGGACCAGACCACGTCCGCCGGTGTCAGCTGGTGACGGAAGTAGTGATTGACGATGTCCAGCAGATAGTGGGTTTCTTCGTCGGAAATACGGGCTTCGGAAGGGTTGCCCTGGTAGTCCACGTCGGTCGTGCCCACCAGCGAGAACTGGTCCTCATAAGGGATGACAAACACAATCCGCTCGTCTTCGTTCTGCAGGATATAGGCTTCATCGTCCCTGTTCAGACGGGGTACCACGATGTGACTGCCCTTCACCATACGGATCATTCTGGGCGCTTTCTGCCCCAGGGTACTGTCAAACAGGCTGCTGACCCAGGGTCCGGCGGCATTGACCAGGGCCTTGCTGCGAACCACCCGGGAGTCGCCGGTGCGGGTGTCCAGCAGGGTAATCTGCCAGTGGTCAGTACCGCGCTCAGCCCGCACGCAACGGGTGCGGGTGAGCACCGTCGCGCCCCGTTCTTGCGCAGCCCTTGCGGTCAGGACCACCAGCCGGGCGTCGTCCACCCAGCCGTCGGAGTATTCGAACCCCCGGGTGATTTCCGGCTTCAGGGGATCCTGCGGCGTAAAGGTGATGGACCGGGAGCCGGGCAGCAACTCCCGTTTGGCAAGGTGATCATAGAGGAACAGCCCGGTGCGGATCATCCAGGCCGGTCTCAGGTGGGGCTGATGAGGCAGTCGAAACCGCATTGGCCACATGATGTGGGGGGCGTTGGCCAGCAAGGCTTCCCGTTCCGCCAGTGCCTGCCGCACCAGACGAAATTCATAATGTTCAAGGTAGCGCAGGCCTCCATGAATCAGTTTGCTGCTGCGGCTGGAGGTGGCCGAGGCGAGATCGTTCATCTCACACAGCAATACGTTCAGGCCCCGGCCGGCGGCATCCATGGCGATCCCCGTGCCGTTCACGCCGCCGCCCACCACGACCACGTCATAGTTCCCTGGTTCGCCGTTCATCAGACCTGTACCTCTTTTCCGGGATGGGTAGGAGGTCAGTATGGAAAAGTGGCAGCTACGCGTAAAGGAAAATAGCGAAAATAAACGAAAATGAGTTTGTGAGACGAAACCAGTTCAGACCACGTGCAGGCTGACCTGGTGCTCCGTCAGCAAGTGGCGGATTTCCTCCGGTGGCGTCCGGTCGGTAAAAACGTGATTGGCCTGGGTAATATTGCCCAGGCGCACCATGGCGTTGCGGCCGAACTTGGTATGGTCCGCTGCCAGCAAGACCTGATTTGAATTACCGATAATGGCCTGGGCGACCCGCACTTCGCGATAGTCGAAATCCAGCAGCGAGCCATCGCTGTGAATGCCGCTGATACCGATGATGCCGAAATCCATACGGAACTGATTGATGAAGTCGCGGGTTGCCTCACCCACGATGCCACCATCCCGGTTACGGACCTCGCCGCCGGCAATGATGATGGTGAAATCCTCCCGGGCGGAGAGAATGGAGGCCACATGCAGGTTGTTGGTAACCACCTGCAGATTGTTCCTGACCAGCAGTGCCCGGGCAATGGTTTCGGTGGTGGTGCCGATATTGATAAACAGCGAGGCGTTGTCCGGAATCATCTCCACGAGAGCGGCGGCGATACGTTCCTTGGCTTCCAGTTCCCTGATCTTGCGGGCCTGATAGGCAGTGTTGACGGTGCTGGAATCAATGCCGGCACCGCCATGGTGACGCCTTACCCGGTTCTGGCTGGCCAGTTCGTTCAGGTCCCGCCGTATGGTCTGGGGGGTAACGCGGAAGTGATCCACCAGCTGTTCGGTGGTGGCAAACCCCTGTTGTCGAATCAGTTCCAGAATCTGGTCCTGCCGGCGGGACTGAGGCATGGCTGCTCCATAGGTTCGTCAACGAAAAGAGAATTGGCCGGTGCAGTATAACGCAGCGCAATTCAGGTCGCTGATATTCAGCCTGTTGCGGTCAGAAAGATGCGGCAGGCCTGCCTGTTTAGTGAACAAATCGCCAAAGTGGCCATGATTGTTTGCGAACATCCCGGCCCTGTACTAGAAACATAAGAAGCCTTCACAGGCATCCGTGATGTTGTCAGGGACATGCAGGACCCTGTTTCCGGATTTTCGGCGCCCAGGCAAATGGCGCCGGCAAGGATCAGATCAGTCTGCAAGACTCAACAGGGACTGCAGGTGGCCCGGTGCCAGCTGCATAAGAACAAGAAGGAAACCGGATGTCGCTGCAACTGGAGAAGCTCTCCCGTGCCGTGGACGGCGTGGACTATATTCGTGATGCGAGCCTGACCTTCGAGGCGGGCTCGTTCAATGTTCTGCTGGGCCGCACCCTGGCAGGAAAAACCTCCCTGATGCGTCTGATGGCCGGTCTGGACCAGCCGGATTGTGGCCGCATTCTCTACAACGGCACGGATGTGACAGGGCAGGGCGTGCGCAAGCGCAACGTCTCCATGGTCTACCAGCAGTTTATCAACTACCCCAATCTGACGGTCTACGAGAACATCGCCTCACCCCTGCGGCTGGCCCGGATGAAAGGGGCAGAGCTCGATCGGCGAGTCCGGGAAACCGCCGCCATGCTGCACATCGACAACCTGTTGTCCCGCTATCCACTTGAGCTCTCCGGTGGCCAGCAACAGCGCACCGCCATGGCCCGGGCACTGGTCAAGGATGCCACCCTGATCCTGTTTGACGAACCGCTGGTGAATCTGGATTACAAACTGCGGGAGGAGCTGCGTTCGGAGCTGCGCCAGCTGTTCCGTGAACGCCAGTGCATAGCCGTCTACGCCACCACCGAAGCCAATGAAGCCCTGGCCCTGGGTGGAACGACCACCCTGTTGCACGAAGCTCGGGTGGTGCAGACCGGACCGGTGGCGGAAGTCTACCGGCGCCCGGTGAACACACTGGCGGCCGAACTGTTCAGCGAACCTCCCATGAACCTGCTGCCGGGTCGGGTACAGGAGCGCAGAGTCAGCTTCGGGCAGGGGGTACATCACGACCTGACCCGTGACCTGGAAGGTCTTGCCGAGGGGGAGTACCTGTTCGGGGTACGCCCGAGTCATGCCAGTCTGGTCCGATCCGGCGACGATGACCTGGCGCTGGATATGGATGTCACCCTGGCTGAAATCAGTGGTTCCGAGACCTTTCTGCACGTCCGCCACCAGACCCTGGATATGGTGGTGCAGGAGCTGGGTATACATGTCCTTGATCCCGGCAATCGTGTGCAGGTCTATCTGCCCATGAACCGGCTGTTCGTGTTTGATCAGCAACAGTTGCTGGTGCACACCCCGGCGGACATGGGAGGTATCCATGGCTGAAATCAGACTGAGCGCCATGGCCCACAGCTATGCAAAGCATCCGGCGGGACCGGAGGATTACGCCATCCGCCAGCTTGACCATGTCTGGGAGCGGGGCGGAGCCTATGCATTGCTGGGCCCTTCCGGCTGCGGCAAGAGCACCATGCTCAACATCATTTCGGGCCTGCTGGAGCCGTCAGAGGGGCAGGTGCTGTTCGACGGCAAACCGGTCAATCATCTGTCACCGCGGGAGCGCAATATTGCCCAGGTATTCCAGTTCCCGGTGGTTTACGACTCCATGACGGTGTTCGACAACCTGGCGTTTCCGCTGCGCAACAGTGGCATGGCAAGGGACCGCATCGGTACCCGGGTAGAGACGGTAGCGGAGGTGCTGGAGCTGACCTCTCTGTTGCCACACAAGGCACGCAATCTGACTGCGGATGAAAAACAGAAAGTGTCCATGGGCCGCGGACTGGTACGGGAGGATGTCTCCGCCATCCTGTTTGACGAGCCACTCACGGTGATCGACCCGCAACTGAAATGGAAGCTGCGCCGCAAGCTCAAGCAGATCCATGAAGAATTCGACATTACCATGATCTATGTGACCCACGATCAGCTGGAGGCTTCCACCTTCGCTGACCGGATTGCAGTGATGTACGAAGGGCGGATTGTCCAGTTCGGTACCCCCACAGAACTGTTCGAGAACCCGAATCATACCTTTGTGGGCTTTTTCATCGGCAGCCCTGGCATGAACCTCATACCGGTGTCCCGATGTGAGGGTGGGGTCCTGTTTGGCGATACCTGTTTTCCGCTCTCCTCTGCACTGATGAAGAGGCTGACCGAAAGCCGCTCTGACAATCTCAGGCTGGGTATCCGCCCGGAGTTCATCGGGCTGGGGGAGGCCGGCCCGGACACCTGCCCCGCCATTGTGGAAGATGTGGAGGACCTGGGCACTTACCAGATCCTGACCGCCCGTCTGGAAGGGCAGGCCCTGAAGGCCCGGCTGCCGGAAGATACCCGGGTAGAGCGTGGCCAAACCGTGCATCTGAATTTCCCGTCCCGCTGGCTGAAGCTGTATGTGGATGAGTATCTGGTGCATGAAGACCCGGTGGAGGCAGCGGTATGAGAAAGATTCCGGACAACCGGGCCTGGTGGCTGGTGCTGCCGGTCCTGCTGCTGGTGGCCTTCTCGGCCCTGGTGCCGCTGATGACGGTGGTTAATTATTCCCTGCAGGATATATTCGGCCCCGGCAGTGCCTACTGGGTGGGTACCGAGTGGTTTCAGGATGTGCTGCGGGATGAAAGATTGCAGGCCTCACTGGTACGGCAATTCGGTTTTTCGGGAGCGGTTCTGGCCATCCAGATACCCCTGGGCATCGGCATCGCGCTGATGATGCCCAGGGGAGGGATAAGGGCCTCCCTTTGCCTGATTCTGCTGGCCATTCCCCTGCTGATTCCCTGGAACGTGGTCGGCACCATCTGGCAGATCTTCGCCCGCGGCGACATTGGCCTGTTCGGCTGGGGGCTCAACCAGCTGGGTTTCAGCTACAACTACACCAATGACCCGGTGGATGCCTGGTTTACCGTGTTGTTGATGGATGTCTGGCACTGGACGCCGCTGGTGGCGCTGCTGTGTTACTCCGGCCTGCGGGCGATACCGGATGCGTTTTACCAGGCGGCGGAAATCGACCGGGCCTCACGGTGGGCGGTGTTTCGCCATATCCAGTTGCCGCGGCTGCGGAATGTACTGGTCATTGCGGTACTGCTGCGGTTCATGGACAGCTTCATGATCTACACCGAACCCTTTGTGCTAACCGGCGGCGGACCTGGCAGCTCCACCACCTTCCTGAGCCAGACCCTGACCACCATGGCGGTGGGGCAGTTCGACCTCGGGCGGGCTGCAGCCTTTTCGCTGGTGTACTTCCTGATTGTGTTGCTGGTGTCCTGGCTGTTCTTCACCGCCATCACCCACATGGACAAGGAGCGTTAGAACATGGCCCTGCGACAAAGGTCCCGTTCCGGTGGTGTTGGCATCACCGTATTTATCATCCTGCTGCTCACCCCCATCTACTGGCTGGTGAACATGTCGTTCAAGACCAACCGCGAGATCCTCAGCGGGCTGACATTGTGGCCACAGGATTTTACTTTCGACAACTACGTGGTGATTTTTACCGACTCCAGCTGGTACTCCGGGTATATCAACTCCATGATCTATGTGCTGATGAATATGGCCATCACCCTGGCGGTGGCACTGCCGGCGGCCTATGCCTTCAGCCGCTACCGGTTCATCGGTGACAAGCACCTGTTCTTCTGGTTGTTGAGCAATCGCATGGCGCCGCCGGCGGTGTTTCTGCTGCCCTTCTTCCAGCTGTATTCCTCTATCGGCCTTTTTGACACCCACATTGCCGTGGCCCTGGCCCACTGTCTGTTCAATGTGCCGCTGGCGGTCTGGATCCTGGAGGGGTTCATGTCCGGCGTACCCCGGGAATACGACGAGACTGCCTATGTTGACGGCTACTCGTTCCCCCGTTTCTTCGTGAAGATATTCATGCCCATGATCCGCTCCGGCATCGGCGTGACCGCGTTCTTTATTTTCATGTTTTCCTGGGTGGAGCTGTTGCTGGCCCGGACTCTTACCTCGGTCAATGCCCAGCCCATCGCTGCCATTATGACGCGAACCATCGGCGCCAGTGGCATTGACTGGGGCGTGCTGGCGGCGGCCGGCGTGCTCACCATTCTGCCTGGCGTGCTGGTGGTCTGGTTTGTGCGCAACCATGTGGCCCGGGGCTTTGCCCTGGGCCGGGTATAGGAGCCGGACAGGATGGACATGCTGGACTGGATGAACTGGACCCGACCTGTTGCCATTTTTTTCAGTGTGATTGCCCTGTTGCTGGTGGTGATGAGTGTCTGGGAAGTCGTGCTGCCCTGTTCCGAGCGCAAGGGGTTTCTGCCCATCGCAACCACACGGGGTGACCGGCTGTTTATCGGGTTACTGTCGGCAGCCTATATCCACCTGATGTGGCTGGGCCTCAGTGAGCTGTCGCTGTGGCTTGCTCTGGGGATATCAGTGGTATGGGGATTGATTTTGCTGAGGTGGGGCTGAGCTCGTCAGCCTCAGACATCGACAACCGGACCGGGAGGGTATGCCTATCGGGATGATCGCGTTACCGCAGTGACGGGGGCGGACGGACAACTGCCCCGTGATGTAAGAGCACCAGACCGGCGGGCCACGGCCACGTCGCGAGCAATAACCACTGTCAGTCTGCAGTTTTTGACTCGACTCTTACACGAACAGACGAGGTTGGATATGTTCAATAACAACAACCGGCCAGGGCTCCTGTTGCTGGGGGCCGCACTGGCGGCACTTGGCCTCGGGTCAGCGACCCTGGCATACGCAGATCAATATGAAGACGCCGCCCGCAAATGGGCCAAGGAATTTTCGACATCCACACTTGATGAGGAGCAGCGGCTTGAGGAACTGTTGTGGTTCGCCAGGTCGGCGGAGCCTTACCGGGGCATGGACATCAACGTGGTGTCGGAAACCATCGCCACCCACGAATACGAAGCCAGCACCCTGGCGACAGCTTTCAAAGAAATTACTGGCATCAACCTGACCCACACCCTGATCCAGGAAGGGGACGTGATCGAAAAACTGCAGACCCAGATGCAGTCGGGCCGCAATATCTACGATGGCTATATCAACGACTCTGATCTGATCGGCACCCACTGGCGTTACGGCAAGGTGGTGCCGGTCTCCGACATGATGGAGAACGAGGCCAAGGATCTGACTCTGCCGACACTGGACCTGGATGATTTCATTGGTCTGGACTTCACCACCGCGCCGGATGGCAAGCTCTACCAGCTGCCCACCCAGCAGTTTGCCAACCTGTACTGGTTCCGCGCCGACTGGTTCGAGCGGGAGGACCTCAAGGAACAGTTCGAGGAGATCTACGGCTATGAGCTGGGGGTGCCGGTGAACTGGTCTGCTTATGAGGATATTGCCGAGTTTTTCTCCGAGCATGTGAAGGAAATCGATGGCAAGCGGGTGTATGGCCACATGGATTACGGCAAAAAGGATCCGTCCCTTGGCTGGCGCTTTACTGATGCCTGGTTCTCCATGGCCGGTGCTGGCGACAAGGGCCTGCCCAACGGCCTGCCGGTGGATGAGTGGGGTATACGGGTGGAGGACTGCCACCCGGTGGGGTCCAGCGTAACCCGTGGCGGCGCGGTCAACGGTCCGGCGGCGGTCTATGCGACCACCAAATACCTGGACTGGATGAAAAAATACGCACCGCCGGAAGCTCAGGGCATGACCTTTTCAGAGGCTGGCCCGGTTCCGGCCCAGGGTAGCATCGCCCAGCAGATCTTCTGGTATACCGCCTTTACCGCCAGCATGGTGGAGGAAGGGCTGCCGGTGGTGAACGAGGATGGCACGCCGAAATGGCGCATGGCTCCATCCCCGCGCGGGCCCTACTGGGAAGAGGGCATGAAGCTGGGTTATCAGGATGTGGGCTCCTGGACCTTCTTCGAGTCCACTCCTGAGGAGCGACGCCTGGCGGCCTGGCTTTATGCCCAGTTTACTGTGGCCAAAACCGTCTCCCTGGAGAAGACCCTGGCCGGCCTGACGCCGATCCGTGAGTCTGATATTAACTCCGACGCCATGACCGAAGCCGCACCACGTCTCGGTGGTCTGGTGGAGTTCTACCGCAGCCCGGCCCGGGTGCAGTGGACGCCCACCGGTACCAACGTGCCGGACTACCCGAAGCTGGCTCAGCTGTGGTGGCAGTATATCTCCCAGGCCGCCAGTGGCGAGGCCACACCCCAGAAAGCGCTGGATGGTCTGGCGGAAGCCCAGGACAGCATCATGATGCGCCTGGAGCGGGCCAATGTGATGGAAACCTGCGGGCCGAAGATGAACGAACCCCGGGATGCCCAGTATTGGCTGGATCAGCCAGGTGCACCCAAGCCCAGGCTCGACAATGAAAAGCCCCAGGGCGAAACCGTGCCCTATGATGAACTGCTGAAAACCTGGCAGGACCAGCGCGAAAGCTGAATGGTGATCGGTAAACGCAAAAGGGGAGGCTAAGGCCTCCCCTTTTGCGTGGTCAGCTTGTGCGCTCAGGCGGCGGAGTTCAGAGCCTGTTCAATGTCGGCAATGATGTCGTCTACATGCTCAATACCGATAGACAGGCGCACCATGTCCTCGCTCACACCGGCGCTTTTCAGCTCCTCAGGATTGAGCTGGCGGTGAGTGGTGGTGGCCGGGTGGCAGGCCAGGGACTTGGCGTCGCCAATGTTAACCAGGCGATAGATCATCTGCAGTGCGTCAATGAACTTTGCGCCGGATTCCAGGCCACCTTCGATACCGAAGCTGAGAATGCCAGAGGCCTTACCGCCACAGATTTTCTTGCAGCTGTGGTTGTAGGGGCTGTCCGGCAGGGCGGCGTATTTGACCCAGGTTACCTTGGGGTGATTCGACAGATATTCCGCCACTTTTTCTGCGTTCTCACAGTGCCGTTCCATTCGCAGGGCCAGGGTTTCCATGCCCTGCATGATCAGGAAGGCATTGAACGGAGACAGCGCCGCGCCGGTCTGGCGCAGGGGAACCACACGACAGCGGCCAATAAAGGCGGCCGGGCCGAGGGCATCGGTGTAGACCACGCCGTGGTAGGAGGGGTCTGGTTCATTCATCATCGGGAAGCGCTTGGCGTTGGCTTTCCAGTCAAATTTGCCGGAATCCACCACTATGCCCGCCACGGTGGTGCCGTGGCCGCCGATGTATTTGGTCAGCGAGTGCACCACGATGTCGGCACCGTGTTCGAAGGGGCGACACAGGAAGGGTGTTGCTACGGTGTTATCGACAATCAGCGGTATACCGTGATCCTTGGCAATGCGGGACCAGGCCTGCAGATCCACCACATTGCCGGCGGGGTTGCCGATGGATTCACAGAACAGGGCACGGGTGTTTTCATCAATGGCGGCAATGACGTTGTCGTAGTCATCGTGTTCCACGAACCGGCACTGGATGCCCTGATTCGGCAGCGAATGAGCGAACAGGTTATAGGTGCCGCCATATAGCTGGCTGGTACTGACAATGTTGGTGCCCACGCTGCAGATGGTTTGCAGTGCGTAGGTGATGGCGGCCATGCCGGAGGCCACCGCGAGTGCGCCAATACCACCTTCCAGCTGAGCCATCCGCTCTTCCAGTACGGCGTTGGTGGGATTCATGATTCGGGTATAGATATTGCCCGGAACCTTGAGATTGAACAGGTCAGCGCCGTGCTGGGTGTCGTCAAAGGTGTAGGACGTGGTCTGGTAAATGGGCGTGGTGGCAGCGTGGGTAGTGGGGTCGCCACTGAAGCCTGCGTGCAGCGCGAGGGTTTCGGGTTTCATGGGGTGTTGCTCCTTTTGCTTTGATGGTGTTGTTATTCGATGTTGCGTATCCGGTTTGAACCACCCGGTATGGCATTGAACGACCGCAAGTATGGCATAGATCGCTGTGAAGGAGGTGGCATCGACACTAACGCTGCTTGTGGTGGTGGCGGATTCGCGTTAGCTTCGTTGGCACTGATTTCATTCATCCTTTTTCAGTGGGTAAGTGCCATGACGAAGCGGAGCTTCGGACCTGTACGGCATCGGTTTTCCGGGATACCGCTGGCATTCCTTGTGATGATGCTGGTGCTGTTAAAAGGTTGCGGCGACACCTCAGAGATCACTGCCGGAGCGGGCGCGGCTGACTCCGTTGATACCGACGTGCCGGAGGCGCGCCTGCAGATCCACCCGGTGACCGGTGAGCCGCTGGCACGGCGCCAGGTACTGGTGCGAGGTAATTCCACGGAACCCGCCTCGCTGGACCCTCATCTGGTGCAGGATGCAGTGGGTGGCGCTATTGTCATCGATCTGTTTGAAGGGCTGACCCGCAGCGGTCCCCGGGGGGATACCGAGCCGGCGCTGGCGGAATCCTGGTCGGTTTCAGAGGACCGTCTGACCTGGACCTTTCAGCTGCGTGGTGACAGCCGCTGGAGTGATGGCACGCCAGTGACAGCCGAGGATGTGGTCTATGGCTGGCAGCGGGCGGTGGATCCGGAGGTGGGGTCCAGTTACGCCTACTATATTGAAACCGCCGGCGTGAAAAACGCGGGGCCCATTATCCGGGGGGACCTGGCGCCGGATAAGCTGGGGGTTCTCGCCAGCAGCGAGTTTACCTTCGAGGTGACGCTGGAAGATCCGGTCAGCTACCTGCCAGATATGACGGTGCATTACACCATGTTTCCTGCCCCCCGCCATGTGGTCGAGCGTTACGGCAGTGACTGGACCAAGCCCGGCAACATGGTGTCCAATGGCGCCTATCAGCTGGACCTGTGGAATATCGGGGAAAAGCTGGAGGTGTCCCGAAATCCTCATTACCGGGAAGACCAGGGCACCATCATCGACCGGGTGGTGTATCTGCCCATCGAGTCCACCACCGCAGAGTTGCAGCGTT
>NZ_CAXBDN010000065.1:0-16934 GCF_963974375.1 uncultured Marinobacter sp. | reverse complement strand
TTACCCCAGAGTTCGCCATTAATGAAGTTGCCAATCCGGCCCGCGCCCAGCCCCACAGGCACCAGAGGGGCGACAAAATCCGCGATCCGGAAAAAGCCGCACCCGAGTTTACGCCCATACCATCCCAGCGCCAGCATGACCCCGATCAGGCCGCCATGGAACGACATCCCGCCTTCCCATACCCGCAACAGCCACACCGGATCCGCCAGGAACTGATCGAAATTATAGAACAGCACATACCCGAAGCGGCCACCCAGAATTACCCCCAGCGCCACATAGAACAGCAAATCCGAGACCTGCTCCTCGTTCAGCGGCGTCCAGGGCTTGCGGGCGCGATACCGGCCCAGCCACCAGCCAATGGCAAATCCGGCCAGGTAAGTCAGGCCGTACCAATGAATTTTCAGGGGGCCCAGACTGATGGCCACCGGGTCTATCTGTGGATGCTGCAGCATCAGCTACCTCCAAGGGTTCCTAACAGGAATCTCATGCCCACCGCCAACAGCAGCAAGGCGAACAACCGCTTCAGCAGTCTGGCATTGAGACGATGTGCGAGTACCGCACCGAAACGGGCGAACAGAACACTGGTCAGCACGATACCGATCAGTGCGGGCAAATAAATGAATCCGACGGCATACTCTGGCAGGGCGTGGTGCCCCCAGCCGGTCACCAGATTGGCAACGGCGCCGGCGATGGCAATCGGTAAACCGCAGGCCGCCGAGGTCGCAACGGCCTGCTGCATGCGCACGCTGCACCAGCTCAGGAAAGGTACCGTCAGAGTGCCGCCACCGATACCGAATATCGCCGAGGCCCAACCGATGCCGCCGCCCGCTACCGTCATCACCGCCCTGCCCGGAACCGCCCGCCCTTCTGAGGGGTTGATGTCCAGTAACATCTTCAGACCCACCAGCATGACAAAGATCCCGATGATCAGTTCCAGTGCGGCACCACTGAGCAAAGACGCTGTCCAGGCACCCAGCACGGCACCCAGCACAATGCCGACCACCATGGGCCGGAAAAGATCCCAGCGCACGGCACCACGTTGATGGTGGGAGCGCACGGAGCTGATGGAGGTGAACACAATGGTTGCCAGGGACGTTCCGACCGCAAGATGGGCGGCAATCTCAGTGCTGAAGCCCTGCAGCCCGAAAGTAAAAATCAGTACCGGCACGATGACAAGTCCGCCACCAATGCCAAACAGACCGGCAAGGGTGCCGGCAAAGGCCCCCAAGATCAGATACAACGCAAACAGGGTCATCAATGACATGGCCAACTCATCCGGCACCAAAACAAAGCGTGTATCATACACAAAGGCCCCGGTCAGCCCTACCTTATGCCGGCCACTCACTACCCGAAACCTGCAGGATGTCTGTATGTGCCTGATTCTTTTTGCCCTTGACCAGCACCCGGATTTTCCGCTGGTGATGGCTGCCAACCGCGACGAATTCTATCGCCGGCCAACGGCGGCCATGAAATGGTGGGACAAGCCGGAAGTGCTGGCCGGGCAGGATCTGGAATCAGGCGGCACCTGGCTGTCGGTAACACCATCCGGCATGGTCACCGCCGTTACCAATGTCAGAGAAGGCTCCGGCGAAACCGGCCGCCACAGTCGCGGCGAGCTGCCGTTGATGGCCCAGGACATGCCCCCCGCGGCAATGCACAGTTACCTGGCTGATAACAGCCAGCTCTATGCCGGTTTCAACCTGATCCGCCTGATGCCTGGCGCCGGCTCCAGCTCCGGATGGTACTACAGTAATCGCGATGCGCATCCGGGGCGGCGACTGTTCAGAGGTTGTTACGGACTCAGCAACCACCTTCTGCAAAGCCCCTGGCCAAAGCTGGTGCGATTGCGGGAACAACTCAAACTGACGCTGGCACAGCACGCTGCTGAGCAAACCAACGCGCTCCACAGTCAGTTGCTGAACCTGCTGCAGGATAATACGCCGGCACCGGACCATCTGTTGCCGGACACCGGCATCGACAAGGCGTTTGAGCGGTTTTTGTCGTCACCATTCATTACCAGCGACTATTACGGGACCCGGGCCAGCACCATAGTCACGGTCAGCCGTACCGGCGTTGTCGAGGTAACCGAACAGACCTGGGAGCCGGAAGGCGTGGCGGGCCCCCGAACCCGCTTTTGCTGGCAGGCGACGGAAGCCACAGCGAAATCCGGTAACCTCTTTGCCGCCGGAACCATTCGGTGACCGGACTTGCTCTGGTATACTCGCGGCCAGATATCGACATTGACCGGCGTCGCATGAGGAGTGCCTGTTATGGCCACAACCCCGGAAGCTGCCTCCATCGAGGATTTCGAGAAATCGCTGACTGAACTGGAAAGCCTGGTCCGGGAACTGGAACAGGGTGAGCTCTCCCTCGAGCAATCACTCAGCGCCTTTGAGCGGGGCGTGCGGCTGACCCGGGAGTGCCAGCAGGCACTGCGACAAGCCGAACAAAGAGTGCAGCAACTGATCGAGCGGGAGGACGGCTCGCTGGAAGAGCAACCGTTTATCACCCCGGACAGCCCGGCCGAGCCAGACTGATGACAGCCCTGTTTTCCGCCGAAGAATTTCTGGAATACTGTGCCGCCCTCACCGATGCGGCTCTGGCCCGGCGCCTGCCCGCGGCATCGGCCCTGCCAGAGCGTCTCCACGCCGCCATGCGCTACGGGGTGCTGGGCGGCGGCAAACGGCTTCGGCCCGCCCTTTGCCTCGCCGCCACCAAAGCCCTGGGCGGAGATCCGGCGGTAGCCGTGGTACCGGCATGTGCCGTCGAGCTGATCCACGCCTACTCACTGATCCACGATGATCTGCCGGCAATGGACGACGACGAGCTGCGGCGTGGCCGCCCCACAACCCATATTGCCTACGATGAGGCCACCGCCATTCTGGCCGGAGATGCCCTGCAGGCGATGGCCTTTGAGTGGCTTGCGGAACAGGGTAATCTTTCGGCAGAGGTACGGCTGGCCATGGTTCAGACCCTGGCCCGTGCAAGTGGCAGCCAGGGCATGGTAGGCGGCCAGGCTATTGACCTGGCTGCGGTCGGCCAGCAGGTTACCCTGGCCCAGCTCGAACAGATGCACCGCCAAAAGACCGGGGCACTTATTGAAGCCAGTGTCAGCCTCGGCGCGCTGACCGCAGTGCCTGAGCCAGACCTGCGGCATCAGGCCCTGGCAAGCTACGCAGCGGCCCTGGGACTGGCGTTCCAGGTTCAGGACGACCTGCTGGACATCGAAGGCGACACCAGCATTATGGGCAAAACCCAGGGGTCCGACAGCGCCCGCAGCAAACCCACTTACCCGGTTCTGATGGGCAAGGACGGGGCCCGTCGTTATCTGAATCAGCTGCTTGCTACCTGCCAGCAGCACCTTGCCGGCTTCGGGCCGGAAGCCGATCCGTTACGAGGCATGGCAGAATTTGTGGTGACGCGTCGCTACTGATGTGAAACCGGCTGCCGTCTTCTCCTATAATACATTGTCTCAGCAGTACTAAAGTCACCGAAACAAGACCGGATGCATGCAGGAACCATACACTTTCAAGGAAATCCCGACACAGCGACCCCACACGCCGCTGCTCGACCGGATTGAAACGCCCGATCAGCTGCGTCTGCTGGCCCCCGAGGATCTGCCCGGGCTGGCCAATGAATTGCGGGCGTTCCTGCTGTGGACGGTCGGCCAGACCGGTGGCCATTTTGGCGCCGGCCTCGGTGTACTTGAGCTCACCATCGCCCTTCACTACGCCTTCAATACACCGGACGACCGCCTGGTCTGGGACGTGGGCCATCAGGCCTACCCCCACAAGATACTGACCGGGCGCAGGGAGCAGATGGGAGGTATCCGCCAGAAGGGCGGCCTGGCCGGCTTTCCGAAGCGCGCCGAAAGCCCCTACGATACCTTTGGTGTCGGTCACTCCAGCACGTCCCTGAGCGCAGCCCTGGGCATGGCACTGGCGGCCAGGCTTGAGGGTAGCAAGCGTCGCAGTATCGCAGTGATCGGCGACGGCGCCATGACCGCTGGTATGGCATTCGAGGCACTCAATCACGCCGGCCATCTGCGGGCCGATATGCTGGTGGTACTTAACGACAACGACATGTCCATTTCCAAGAATGTCGGTGGCCTTTCCAATTACTTTGCCCGGCTGCTGTCCAGTCGTACCTACAACCAGATGCGTGACAGCAGCAAGAAAGTATTGCAGGCAGCACCGCCTTTGATGGCGCTGGCACGCAAGACCGAAGAGCACGTCAAGGGGATGATAGCCCCGGGCACATTGTTCGAGGAGCTGGGGTTTAACTATATCGGCCCCATCGACGGCCATGACCTGCCATTGCTGGTGGAAACCCTTGAGAATATCCGTGAACTGGACGGGCCCCAGTTTCTCCATGTGGTAACCCGCAAGGGCAAAGGTTTCGCGCCGGCGGAAGCGGATCCCATTGGCTATCACGCCATCAACAAGATTGATCCGGTCGCTGCCCAAAAGCCGCTGTCGCCAAAGCCCGCAAGCCCCAAGTACGCCAATGTGTTCGGACAGTGGCTGTGTGATGCGGCTGAACAGGATGATCGTGTTGTCGGGATAACTCCCGCCATGTGCGAGGGCTCAGACCTGCTGGCATTCTCACAGCAGTTCCCGGACCGCTACCACGATGTCGCCATCGCTGAACAGCATGCGGTCACCCTGGCCGCTGGCCTCGCCTGCGATGGCGCCAAGCCGGTCGTGGCCATTTATTCCACCTTCCTGCAGCGGGCCTACGACCAGTTGATTCACGACGTGGCCATTCAGAATCTGGATGTGTTGTTCGCCATCGACCGGGCCGGCCTGGTGGGCGAAGACGGGCCGACCCACGCCGGTGCTTTCGATCTGAGCTTCCTGCGCTGCGTGCCCAACATGATTGTGATGACCCCCGCCGATGAGAATGATACCCGGCGTCTGCTGCAGACCGGTCTGGAGTTTTCCGGGCCGGCCGCCGTGCGCTACCCCCGGGGCACTGGCCCCGGAACGGTTATCGAACCGACGCTCGAACCGCTACCGATCGGCAAGGGCCGGATGATCCGCACGGGCGACCGGGTGGCGATCCTGAACTTTGGCACCAGGCTGGCGGCGGCGACCGAGGCAGCCGAAGCCATTGACGCCACAGTGGCGGACATGCGTTTTGTGAAGCCGCTGGATGAGGCACTGATCCGGGAGCTGGCCGAAACCCATGAGCTGCTGGTGACGGTAGAGGAGAACACCATTGCCGGTGGCGCCGGCAGTGCCGTTACCGAGTTCCTTAACCGGGAATGCTTGCTGAAGCCTGTATTACAGCTGGGCCTGCCGGATCGCTATGTGGAGCATGGCAAGCATGACGAGCTGCTGGCTGAGTGCGGGCTGGATTCTGAGGGTATTGAGGCGGCTATTCGGAAGCGGCTGACAGTGATGGGCATTCATCAGCCGGTCCTGAAGGCAGCGCGCTAGCAGCGGGCTGCCTTCAGCAAAAAGAAAGACCAGGCTAACGCCTGTCAGGCCGGGTCGTCATCCTGGTGGGTTTCCAGCCAGTGGCCGAGCTTGCTCTGCTTGGTATTCAGGTAGTGCTCGTTGTGGGGGTTACGGCCCACGTGCAGCGGCACCCGCTCCGCAATATTGATGCCCAGTGAGGTCAGAGCCTCCACCTTCCGCGGGTTATTGGTCATCAGCTTCAGGGTGGTCACACCGAGATGCTCCAGCATGTCACGACACATGGTGTAGTCCCGCAGATCGGCGGCGAATCCGAGGCGTTCGTTGGCTTCCACGGTATCCGCGCCTTCATCCTGAAGCTTGTAGGCGCGAATCTTGTTGAGAAGACCGATACCACGCCCTTCCTGACGCAGATACATCAGCATGCCGCGCCCCTCTTTGGCGATGCAGCGCAAGGCTTCTTCAAGCTGATATCCGCAATCACAGCGCATGCTGTACAGGGCATCACCGGTGAGGCACTCGGAATGGGTACGGGCCAGCAGTGGCTCCGGCGTATCCAGATTTCCCAGGGTCAGGGCAACATGCTCCTTGCCGGTGTCAGGCTCCTCGAAGCCGTGCATGTCAAATACGCCAAAAGGCGTCGGCAAACGGCAGGTCTGGACGTAGCGAACAGCCACAATGTTTCCTCGTCAAACGATGTCAATGAGCCGGCCATAATAGCAGATGGCGGCCGGCCGGCGAAGTGGGGCAGGGTTACAAGTTAACCGCGCAATACATCTACGAGCGGAATTCCCGGGCGGATGAACGACCCGCTACCGGGCCTGCCAGTGACCACTGCGCCCACCCTTCTTCTCCAGCAGGCGCACTCCGGTTATTTCCATGCCGCGATCAACAGCCTTGCACATATCGTAAAGTGTCAGGGCAGCAACGCTCACCGCCGTCAGCGCCTCCATTTCCACACCGGTCTGACCGGAGAGCTTGCAACGGGCTTCAACCCGCACCGCCGGAGGCGAAGTTTCCGGTGTCAGCATCAGTTTTACCGATGTCAGGCTGATGGCGTGACACAGCGGAATCAGATCGTGGGTCTTTTTTGCAGCCATGATGCCGGCGACTCTGGCCACAGCGAGCACATCTCCCTTGGGATGCTCGCCGTCAACGATCATATCCAGGGTCTCCTGCGCCATCAGAATGCGCCCCTCCGCGACCGCTTCCCGCTCGGTTATACCTTTGGCCGTAACGTCCACCATGCGTGCGGCGCCCTGCTCATCAAGATGCGTCAATTTTTCCGACATATTAGGCATACCTTTGTTTCGATCATGAGCGCTGGACGGGCTCCCGCCACCAGCTGGAAATTCCGGCAACACCCTGGCCACCGGCCTCCTGCGCCTGAGCCAGATGAGCATCACCAAGACCGCCCAGAGCATAAACGGGGAAGACCGCAGAATCGACCAGTACCCGGAACTGATGCCAGCCCAGACCCGGCGAGATCCCGGGCACCCCCCTGACTGAGATGAACACCCGCTACCGGGTACTCTGCCAGCAGCTCTGGCCGGTCATGAATCAGTAACCGGGATTCAGCGTTATCAACCAGGGTCACAGCCGCATCCACAAAACGACGGTAATCTACCGTGGACAACCAGGGAGCCCTCAGCAGAACCAGTTCCGGCTGCCGCTGCAACGACGCCTGCAGCTGGGCCACGCCATAGGCCAGCGACTCAAAGGCCCCGGTGATGGACAGTCTTGCGGGCAGCCTGAGCGCCCGGATGATGGGCCGGTTGGCCTCCGGGAAGTCCTGATCCCTGAGCTCGTCGGGACGCAGCCAGAACAACGGCTGCCCTTCCATCCCACGGGCCTCGCCGGAACTCGCGCCGACCCGCCAGACATCCAGGAACACCTGTTTGTCGCCATAATTGTGGCGGATACCGATCAACGGTGAAAGCGCTGCCGGCGCTATCGTTAGTCCGGTTTCCTCCGCAAGCTCCCGTACCAGCGCCTGCTGCACCGATTCGCCTGGCTCAACCTTGCCGCCGGGGAACTCAAGCAGGTCGCCCTGATGAGCCTGGGGCGGCCGGCGGGCTATGAGGATTCTGCCCTGCCGCTCAACCACAGCGACAGCCACATGAACAAAGCCATCTGTCATCAGGTGCGGTATTCGGCGTTGATGGTGACGTAGTCATGGGAGAAATCACAGGTCCAGACGGTCTCTTTAACGTCGCCACGCCTGAGGTCGATGTGAATCGTGATTTCTTCCTGACTCATGACCTGCTGGCCCCGCGCCTCGGTGTAATCCTCGGCACGGCCGCCGTTACGGACCAGGCAGACATCGCCAAGATAGATCTCCAGCGCTGACAGGTTCAGGTCCGGCACGCCGGCACGCCCTACGGCGGCCAGGATACGGCCCCAGTTGGGGTCTGAGGCAAACAGGGCGGTCTTCACCAGGGGCGAGTGAGCAACGGTATAGGCCACGTCAAGGGCCTCCTGCTGAGCAGCGGCTCCGGTCACTTCGATGGTCACGAACTTGGTTGCACCCTCGCCGTCCCGGACGATGGCATGCGCCAGTTCCAGATACACCTCTGCCAGGGCCGCCCGCAAGGCCGGCAGATGGGTACTTCCGACTCCGATTTCAGGGGCACCTGAGGCGCCCGTGGCTATCAGCATGCAGGCATCGTTGGTGGAGGTGTCGCCATCGATGGTAATACGATTGAACGACATGTCGCCCAGTTCGGAAGCCAGTTGCTGCAGTACCTCGGGTGCAACCGCAACATCCGTGGCGATAAACCCGAGCATGGTCGCCATGTTTGGCCGGATCATGCCCGCGCCCTTGCTGATTCCCGAGATAGCGACCCGCTGACCGTCTATCATCAGTTCACGGGAGGCACCCTTGGGCCTGGTATCGGTTGTCATGATACCGCTGGCTGCAGCGGCCCAGCCGTTGCTGTCCATGGCGGCCAGCGCGTCCGGCAGTGCCTTGACGATTTTCGCCACCGGCAGCGGCTCACCGATCACACCCGTTGAAAAAGGCAACACGGCGGACAGCGGCACACCGGCTTCATCGGCAAGGCGCTGGCAACACTCAGCGGCATCCGCCATGCCACGTTCGCCGGTACCGGCGTTGGCATTTCCGGTGTTGATCAGCAGAAAACGGGGCTGACCCTCAGCAAGGTGACGACGCGCCAGGTGCACAGGCGCTGCACAGAACTGATTGCGGGTAAAAATACCCGCCACCCGACTGCCTTCGGCCAGCTCCAACACCACCAGGTCTTTACGGCCCGGCTTCTTGATACCGGCACTGGCAATGCCGATGCGCAATCCGGCGATTGCAGCAAACTGAGGTAACGTTCCGGGACCTACGGCCATAACTCACTCCTTTACCGTCACGATCAGCACTGGTGAGGGACGGTCATTATAAAAAAACCCGCAACCTGATCAGGCTGCGGGCAGGGATTCCGGTGGCGGCCGTCCGGCGTCAGCCGACCTTACCGCAACACTGCTTGTACTTTTTGCCTGACCCGCAGGGACAGGGCTCGTTGCGGCCAACCTTGCGTTCCTGACGCACAAAGGTCTCAGGGAGCGCCGCCCCCTGGGCGCCCTGGCCCGACTGCTCGCCCTGTCCACCGCTGTCACCCTGGGTGGCGTTGGTCTGCTCATGACGCATGCGGGCGGTGGCCAGTTCACGCTCAAGGGCGGCCTTGCGCTGTTGCTCCAGCGCTTCCATCTCTTCCCGGGTCTGGACCTTGACGTGGCAAAGTACCCGGTTCACATCCCGCTTCATGTTCTCGAGCATGGTCTCAAACAGGTTAAACGCCTCACGCTTGTATTCCTGTTTGGGGTTTTTCTGGGCATAGCTGCGCAGATGTATACCGCGACGCAGATGGTCCATGTTCGACAGGTGCTCTTTCCACAGGGTATCCAGCACCTGCAGGAACACCTGCTTTTCGAAATTGCGCATGGTTTCCGGGCCGGCGATCTCTTCTTTCGCCTTATAGGAAGCGACCACTTCCGCCAGGATTTTCTCCCGCAGCTTCTCTTCATAGAGCTTGCTGTCCTGGTCCAGCCACTGCTGCACCGGCAGATCAACGCCCAGCTCTGACTGAAGCTGGGCCTCCAGGCCAGCGACATCCCATTGCTCGGGCATGCTCTGGGGCGGAATAAACTCACTGACGACCTCTTCGACCACATCCGCACGGATGCTGTCGATCATCTCTGACACATCCCCAGAGGCCATCACCTCATTGCGCTGCTCGTAAACCACCGTGCGCTGATCGTTGGCTACGTCGTCGTACTCGAGCAGGGTTTTCCGCATATCAAAGTTGCGGCCTTCCACCTTGCGCTGGGATTTTTCGATGGCATTGGTGACCATGCGATGCTCAATGGCCTCACCATTCTTCATGCCCATGGCCTGCATGATATTTTTCACGCGGTCAGGGGCGAAGATGCGCATCAGATTGTCTTCGAGTGACAGGAAGAAACGGGACGAGCCCGGATCCCCCTGACGTCCGGCACGACCCCGTAGCTGGTTATCGATACGACGGGATTCATGGCGCTCAGTACCAATAATATGCAGACCACCCGAGTCCAGTACCTGCTGGTGGCGCAGATTCCACTCTTCCTTGATCTTGTTGATCTGGGCCTCATCCGGATTTTCCAGGCCGGCAACCTCATACTCCCAGTTACCGCCCAGAACGATATCGGTGCCGCGACCCGCCATGTTGGTGGCGATGGTGACCGCTCCCGGCCGGCCGGCCTGTGCGATGACCTGGGCCTCGCTCTCGTGGTGTTTGGCGTTCAGAATCTTGTGTTCGATGCCAGCCTTGTTCAGCAGCATCGACAACACTTCGGACGCTTCAACCGACGCCGTGCCCACCAGAATCGGACGGCCGACAGCGGTTATGTCCTTGATTTCATCAATGATGGCGTGGAACTTCTCTTCCTGGGTCAGGTAGATCAGATCGTTGTAATCAATTCGTGCGATGTTCCGGTTTGGTGGAATGACAACCACATCAAGGCCATAGATCTGGCGGAACTCGAAGGCCTCGGTGTCTGCGGTACCGGTCATGCCCGCAAGCTTGTCGTACATCCGGAAGAAATTCTGGAAGGTAGTGGATGCCAGAGTCTGACTCTCGGCCTTGATATCCACACCTTCCTTGGCTTCGATGGCCTGGTGCAGGCCTTCGCTCCAGCGACGCCCGGGCATGGTGCGGCCGGTATGCTCGTCAACGATAACCACCTGACCATCCTGCACCAGGTAGTCTACGTCCTTCTGGAACAGGTGATGGGCACGCAGCCCTGAATGAACATGGTGCAGAAGGCTCAGGTTGGTGGCTGAATACAGATTCTCGCCTTCCTTGAGCAAACCGCGACCCAGCAACAGCTCTTCCACTCTTTCGTGGCCGGCTTCTGTAAGCTCAACCTGCTTGGTTTTTTCATCAATCGTGAAATCGCCCGTGGGTTCAGCGTCCTCGACCACTTCACCCATTTTCAGGGAGGGTATCAGAGCGTTGATTTCACGATAGAGTTTTGAACTGTCTTCGGCAGCGCCGGAAATGATCAGCGGCGTGCGGGCCTCATCGATAAGAATCGAATCCACCTCATCCACAATCGCGTAGTTGAGGCCACGCTGTACCTTGTCATCAATGCTGAAGGCCATGTTATCGCGCAGATAATCAAAGCCGAATTCGTTATTGGTACCGTAAGTGATGTCCGCCTGATAGGCCGCCCGCTTTTCTTCATTGGACTGGCCGGCAACCACAACGCCAACGCTCATGCCCAGCCAACGGTAGAGCTTACCCATCCACTCCGAGTCACGTCGGGCCAGATAATCGTTCACCGTTACCACATGAACGCCACGTCCGGCCAGGGCGTTGAGGTAGACCGCCGCCGTGGCCACCAGGGTTTTGCCCTCGCCGGTTTTCATTTCGGCAATATGCCCCTCGTGCAGGGTCATGGCACCGATCAGCTGCACATCAAAGTGCCTCATGCCCATCACTCGCCGACTGGCCTCTCTGACCGTGGCAAAGGCTTCGGGAAGAAGCTGGTCTAGCGATTCGCCCTTTTCGATGCGGGTACGGAACTCAAGTGTCCGGGCCTGAAGCTGATCATCCGGCAATCCCGTCAGAGCCTCCTCGAGTTCATTGATGCGCTCGACAGCCTTGCGCATGCGTTTGACCTCACGGGCGTTTTTACTGCCGAACATCTTGGTTGCAAGCTTCGTGAACATAGAACACTGCTTCTTTGATTAAACGGAAGAAGCCGGCATTCTAACCCTATTTTGCAGGAGGACAAAAGCAGGGGCAGCCGGCGATTCAAAACCAGGGAGACCGAAAGGGGCAAAAGATCACATTAGCGGGTTATTATTCCGCTCCGAGGCACGAGACTAGTCCATGTCCTGCGTACCGGAGCAACCGCGCAAACAGCGCGGATCTGAAAAAACGGGAACGGCTTAACGGGACGCGCGGCTGATGTACTTTACCGGATCCTCACCACGGCCGTTACGCAGCACCTCGAAATGCACATGAGGGCCGGTTGAACGGCCGGTACTGCCCATTACCGCAATCTGTTCGCCGCGCTGGACAACATCACCGGTACTGACCAGGTTTTCCTTGCCGTGCGCATAGCGGGTAACCAGGCCATCGCCATGATCAATCTCGATGAAATTACCGTAACCACTACGATCACCGGAGAAGGTGACGACACCGGCCGCAACCGCTATCACCTCGCCACCTTCCTTACCGGCGAGATCCACACCATTATGCCAGGTACGACGACCGTTGAAGGGATCGGTACGATACCCGTATTTGGACGACAGCCAGCCCCAGGTAATCGGACGACCGGCAACAAAACTCTGGTTCTCGAGCTTTTCTGACGACATCAGGGTATCGAGCAAGCGCAGTTGCTGCTCGCGGTCGCGAATACGCTGATCCAGTTGCGCAATCATGGCGTTGAGCTCCGGCGCAGCAAACGACTCACCGGGGCGGTCATCTTCCGGACCACCCATGGCGACCGGCTGATCAAAATCGAATTCCTCAGCCGCCACCTTGCCCGCTTCCACAAACCTTTGCCCCAGCGCGTCGAGCCGGAGCAAGCGACCCTGCATATCGCCCAGACGCAAGGTCATGGCATCTATCTGTTCCCGGGCATTGCGCTCAATGACTTCCAGTTCATTCAGCTGTGCATCGAGGGCACCCTGCCATTCAGCAAGAATAAAACCTGGCACCACCGGTTGCTGTGCCGCCTGCGCCGCAGCATACCGATACCCGGCCCAGACACAGGAAACCAGAACCAGGATAGTCAATAGCGCCACCACCAGCATGGCAGTGGGATTCAAAGCAAAAGCACGGGAGCGGCCGTGATTCTTGCTCACAAGGATGATATTCATAATGACTCTTTGTCGTTGATTCGTGCTTTTGAACATCCCTGCTGCACTAGCTGACATCACTCAATGTCACACCCGGAACCGCGCCTGGCGGGGGTACCGGGAGAGTAACGCCACGACAGGAGAAGCAACTACCTCTCCTGGCTTCGCTCCGGAAACCTGCCTTGCGCTTCCTGGAACAACAATCGACACCTGCCTACAAATTCGGGACAGTGCTACACTTACGACCTGTGCCGGTGACCGGATTTTTTGAGTTTATTACGTTATGCCCGGTCAAACTGTGCAGAAGTGTAACCAAAGGTAAACATCTTCGTCGAGTTACAATGTCATACATGAAACTGAAACCGTCACTTGAGCTTACCCCGGCAGCCCTTGCCCAGTCGAACCAGTTGCGGGATCTGCTGGCGAAGGCCCGCCTGCACCAGCAAGCGGAAAAATACGTGCTGGATGCCGCACCGGATAACCTCAAGTCTGGTTTACGCTTTGTCAGTTATCAGGAAGGTGAACTGGTACTCACCACCGGCACCGCCATTCAGGCCAGCCAGTTGCGCTTCCGCCAGCAGGAATTGATGGCCAGGCTGCGGGAACACGAGATGTTTCAGTACGTCTGGAAGGTCCGGATCAAGGTTTCGCCTGCCCGGCATTCAACACGCAAGCCTGCCGCACCGATGGTGCTCAGCAAAGAAAATGCCCGGCTCCTCAAGGAGGAAGCCGGGCACACGAAGGATCAAGCACTACGCGAGGTTCTCGAAAAACTCGCCAGCCACGCCAGTGGCCGATCGGACTAGGCGTCCCGCCTCAGGCCGGTATTGCCAGAACTGGCTTCATGTAAGAGATGGGCGCTGTGGTTTCATCGTCAAACGTCACCACTTCCCACGCATCTACTTCAGCCCGCAGTTTACGCAGCAGTTTGTTGTTCAGGTCGTGACCTGACTTTTCACCGCGGAATTCGCCTATCAGACTGTTGCCAAGCAGGTACAGATCACCAATGGCGTCCAGAACCTTGTGCTTGACGAATTCATCTTCGTACCGAAGACCGTCTTCGTTAAGAATCTTGTAGTCATCTACCACGATCGCGTTATCGACACTGCCACCGAGGGCGAGATTCATCGCCCGCAGCTTCTCGATGTCACGCATGAAACCAAACGTGCGTGCGCGACTGACTTCCTTCACGAACGAGGTGCTGGAAAAATCCACGGTGGCGGTCTGGGCACGTCCTTTGAACACAGGGTGATCAAAGTCGATGCCAAAGCTGACCTTGAAGCCCTCGAAAGGCAGGAAAGTCGCTTTCTTGTCGCCGTCTTCCACGGTTACTTCCCGCTTGATACGAATAAAGCGTTTGGCCGATTCCTGTTCCGCGATCCCTGCCGACTGCAGCAGAAACACGAAGGGGCCGGCACTGCCGTCCATGATAGGCACCTCAGAGGCACTGAGCTCGACGAAACAATTGTCGATACCCAGTCCCGCCATGGCGGAAAGAAGATGCTCTACTGTTGCAACGCGGACGCCATCCTTGACCAGAGTTGTCGACAGCATGGTTTCGCCCACGTTTTCCGCGCATGCCTTGATTTCAACCATCGGTTCAAGGTCGGTGCGTCGGAAAACGATTCCCGTTTCCACAGGTGCCGGTCTCAGCGTCAGGTATACCTTTTCCCCGGAGTGAAGACCAACGCCGGTGGCACGAATGGTATTTTTAAGCGTCCGTTGTCTGATCATTGGTTCATATATCCGTCACAAAATAACGATATCATTCAGCAAAAATGCGCCCAAACAATATCAAAAAACGAGACTGAATACCATTTAACCAACGGTTTCATGACTGTATCGTCATGCGTCTCGCCATCGTTGTGCGTCAGGTCACAGGGCGGACCCCGCAGGCCCGCACCCTGTCAACTGCATTTGCAACAGATTATCAGTCAGCCTGGCGTCGAAGGAATGCGGGAATATCGAGATAGTCCACATCCTGATCTTCCGAATCGCGGCTCTGGTCCACCGCCACATTGCCATGAGATACGGCACGGCGACGCAGGACAGCAGGACGATCCAGCTGATGATAATCGGTGGTTCCATCCAGGGTGCGGGTGTTGTCCACCACCTTGGTCGGCTTTTCGCGGCCACCGCCCAGACCCGTCGCTACGACCGTCACTTTCAGTTCGTCGGTCATGTCCGGATCAATGACGGTACCCACTACTACCGTGGCAGTATCCGAGGCAAATTCGCGGATAATGTCGCCAACCTCGGCAAATTCGCCCAGGTTCAGGTCCATACCGGCGGTGATATTGACCAGAATACCCTTGGCACCCTGCAGGTTGATGTCTTCCAGCAGCGGACTGCGTACGGCTGCTTCAGCTGCTTCGCGGGCACGGTTCTCACCGGTGGCCCGGGCAGTACCCATCATGGCGTTGCCCATTTCTGACATCACGGTTTTTACGTCAGCGAAGTCGACGTTGATCATACCGTTGCGGGTAATCAGATCAGCAATCCCCTGAACCGCTCCGAGCAGCACATCATTGGCTGACGCAAAAGCGTCCAGCAGGCTGGTTTTCTTGCCCATAACCGCCAACAGCTTTTCGTTCGGGATGGTGATCAGCGAATCAACGCTTTCTTCCAGATCCTTGAGTCCGGATTCCGCCACACTCATCCGCTTTCCACCCTCAAAGGTGAAAGGCTTGGTCACCACGGCCACGGTCAGAATACCCATCTCGCGGGCCACTTCGGCCACGATGGGTGCCGCACCAGTGCCGGTGCCACCACCCATACCCGCGGTGATGAAGACCATATCAGCGCCCTTGATCGCATCGGCAATGCGGTCACGGTCTTCCATGGCGGCCTGACGACCGACTTCCGGGTTGGCTCCTGCACCAAGCCCTTTGGTGATGTTACCGCCAAGCTGGATCACCTGCTTGGCGTCCAGGTCCCGCAGGGCCTGGGCATCGGTGTTGGCGCAGAAGAACTCGACGCCTTCGATGTCGCTGTTGAGCATGTGACGTACGGCATTACCGCCACCACCACCAACACCGACGACTTTGATCACAGCGCTCTGCTGGATATTGTCCACTAGTTCAAACATTCCCCTTCTCCTTCGTGCTGTAGTCAGCCTGTTCCCGGCCGATTGTTATTTCGAGAAACCTTCGTTTTGGGATGCGCGGTCAGAAATGACCAGTAAACCAGCTCTTCATGCGCTCGATGAGGGAAGGCGCATCCTCTCCCCTCAGCACCGGCCCCTGACCCAGATCCATCTGGCGAAAGCCATAAATCAATAACCCGACGCCGGTGGCGTAGATCGGGTTATTGACCACTTCAGTCATACCGGAGACCGCATGCGGACAGGCGAGTCTTACCGGCATATGGAAGATTTCCTCCGCCAGTTCCACCACACCTTCCATGGTGGAGGAACCGCCGGTGATCACGATGCCAGCAGGGATCAGGTCTTCAAATCCGCTGCGACGTAATTCGGATTGCACCAGGGTAAACAGCTCTTCATAACGGGGCTCAACCACCTCTGCCAGCGCCTGTCTCGACAGATTTCGTGGTGCCCGGTCACCCACACTGGGAACTTTGATGGTTTCATCTGCACCGGCCAGCTGGGTCAGGGCGCAGGCATACTTGATCTTGATTTCTTCGGCATTCTGGGTCGGTGTCCGCAGCGCCATGGCAATGTCATTGGTGACCTGGTCACCGGCGATGGGTATGACCGAGGTATGACGTATGGCGCCACCGGTAAAGACGGCGATGTCGGTGGTGCCTCCGCCGATGTCGACCACGCAGACGCCCAGCTCTTTTTCATCTTCGGTCAGCACCGCGTAACTGGACGCCAGCTGCTCCAGAATGATGTCGTCCACTTCCAGGCCACAACGCCGTATACACTTTTCAATGTTCTGGGCCGCGTTCACCGCACAGGTCACCAGGTGCACCTTGGCCTCCAGCCGTACTCCCGACATACCCATGGGCTCCTTGATGCCCTCCTGGTTATCAATCACAAACTCCTGGGGCAGGATGTGCAGAATTTTCTGGTCTGCCGGTATTGCAACGGCCTGGGCCGCGTCAATCACCCTGTCAATATCCGCCTGGGTCACTTCCCGGTCACGGATCGCGACGATGCCATGTGAGTTGAGGCTCTTGATGTGACTGCCCGCTATTCC
>NZ_CAXBDN010000064.1:0-17344 GCF_963974375.1 uncultured Marinobacter sp. | reverse complement strand
CTGAAGGAGATCGCAATGTTGTCGTAGCGGGCGAAGGCCTCCTTGAGAATCGCCCGCGGGCTTTTCCCGGCCAGATCGTCGTTCAGTTGCTGAAGATCACTCATGGATTCGCTGATGTCCTGTCGAAGGTAGTCGCTTTGTCACAGAGCCACACAATCTACCACTGCTGACGCCGGGTCTGAAGTAATCAGCAATCATAAGGTTATAAAGGATATGGCAGTGCAGGGTGTTGATGGTCGGTGCATTCGGTGGCGCTTTTTTTTATCATAGGCACCCTGATTACATTTCGCCGGCCCGATGCCGGTATTCAACAGGAGATCATTGTGGAACTTGCGTGCCTTGACCTTGAGGGAGTGCTGATCCCGGAAATCTGGATCGCGTTTGCGGAAAAAACCGGTATTGAAGAGCTCAAGGCCACTACCCGGGATATTCCTGACTACGACGTGTTGATGAAACAGCGTCTGAAATTGCTGGACCAGCACGGATATGGTCTGCCGGAGATCCAGGAAGTGATCGGTGGGCTGGACCCGCTGCCCGGCGCCCGCGAATTCCTTGACTGGCTGCGGGAGCGGTTTCAGGTGGTCATCCTGTCTGACACCTTCTACGAATTTGCCATGCCACTGATGAAAAAACTGGGGCACCCGGCACTGCTTTGCCACAAGCTGGAAGTCAACGACGAAGGTCGGATCACCAACTACCTGTTGCGTCAGCGGGATCCCAAGCGCCAGTCAGTGCGGGCGTTCCAGTTGCTCAACTACCGGGTGATTGCGGCCGGAGATTCCTACAACGATACCACCATGCTGACCCAGGCCGAGGCCGGCATTCTGTTTCACGCACCGGAAAACGTGATCCGCGAATTCCCCCAGTTTCCGGCGGTGCAGACCTTTGACGAGCTCAGGAACACCTTCCTGGAGCTGAGCGAGCGCTACTGAGCCTGATTCGCTCGATCCGGCAAGTCCAGGCAGGAGCAGGCAGGCCTGGATCCGGATTAAGAGGACGGCTGCAGGCTCTGTTCCAGCGTTTCCAGCAGCCGTCCGATCTTGATCAGGGACTCCTGATACTCTTCCGCCGGGTCCGAATCCGCCACAATGCCACAGCCGGCCCAGGCCTGAATGCTGCCATCCACCCGGGTCTGAAGGGTGCGAATGCCGATGTTGCTGTCCAGATTGTTATCGAACCCCCACCAGAACAGGCTGCCACAATAAGGTCCGCGGCGGTGTGGTTCCATGGCATCAATGATTTCCATGGCGCGCCGCTTCGGGGCTCCGGTAATGGAACCCCCGGGAAACGCCGACAGCAGGGCCTCAAAAGGTGTCACCGAGTGCTGCAGGGTTCCGGTGACGGTACTGACCAGCTGGTGGACGTTGCGATAACTCTCCACCTCAAACAGATCCGGAACCTTAACGGTATGGGGCTGGCAGAAATGGGACAGATCGTTTCGGATCAGATCCACAATCATCAGGTTCTCAGCGCCATCCTTATGGCTGCTCACCAGAGACTGGGCATAGGCCCGGTCCTGATCCGGATCTTCGCTGCGGGGGCGGGTGCCCTTGATGGGTTTGCTGGTTACCTCACCGTTACGGATTTCCAGAAACAGCTCCGGTGAAACGCTGAGCATCTGCCAGTCGCCGGCATCCAGATAGCCGCCATGGGGTACCGGAATAGCCTCCGACAAGGCCTGCCAGGCCGCAAACGGTCGACCGGTATACCAGGCCCTGAAAGTCTGGGACAGATTGGCCTGGTAACAGTCGCCAGCCTCAATGTAGGCCAGAATACGGCGGACACCGTCCTGATACTCGGTTTCGCTTTGCTGCGGGATGAACGGTTCGGTCAGGCTGAAGCCGCCGCCGGCAAAACCCTGACAGTCTTCCAGCGCCTGTTGTACCAGCAGTTTCAGGGGGGCAGGGCAGGTCGGGTGAAATTCGAGATCAGCGGTTTGCGGATTGGCGCCGGTGGCCTGGCGAACGGTCAGTTGCCACAGATACTGGCCGACCCAGCCGGAACTGTGGGGCTCGGGTTCGACACTGTGAAATCCGGGGACGGTGTAGCGCCCGGCCTCGTAAAACAGGACGCCGGCGATGCCACCGCAGCCGGTTGACAGCTTGTCACGGGCCAGGCCCTTGTGGCTAGCCAGAATGCTGCGAACGGTACCTTCGAATTCATCATGATCAGCAGGCAGAGACCAGCTTCGCACCGGCCAGGCGCTGTAACGGGTCTCACCAATGCGCTCACTGGCCAGGCAGACAAAGCCCGGCTGTTCCGACAGATGGCCGAGCAACTGGGGAAGTCGGAACAAGGGCACAGATTGGCGGCTTGTCATCGCAGAATCCGGATACCGAAGCAGAAAAATGGGGTGGCCATGATAACCTATTCGCCTGCCTGATACGTAACTCAGGCAATCCGAGATTATTCCCGCAGCCGGGGGCACTATGAAAAAGACGCTTCAGCGTCGCTGGCAGTACTGGATCAACCGAAGAATCCCCAGGTCAGACCGCTGTCGTTTCGACCGGCACAGCATCTTCATTCTGCCAACCGGCGCCGGAGTGCTGTTCGGCGTGCTGCTGCTGGTCATGCTGATCACCGGCATCAACTACCAGAACAGTCTGATCTACCTGCTCACGTTTATGCTGGGTGCGGTTTTTGTGGCGGCCATGCATCAGACCCATAACAATCTGTCCGGGCTGGAGCTGACCCTGCTGCGTCCTGGTGAGGGCTTTGCCGGTGACGACCTGCCGTTCTCGCTGCGCATTGCAGCAGACCACGAAGCCCAGGGTATCCAGCTGAGCTATCCGGACCAGTCACCGCTGACCCTGACGCTGTCCCGTGCCGAAATGGCGGACGGGGTGTTGTCGATACCGGTCCGGCAACGGGGGCTTTTTACCCCGGACCGGATTCGCATTGAAACACGATTTCCGTTCGGGTTGCTCAAGGCCTGGTCCTGGTTACGGCCAGAGACGCCGGCGGTGGTGTATCCACGGCCCATCAGGCCGGTACACGCTATGGAGGCAGTGGCGGACGGAGAAGAACTGGAAGCAACCCGGATCAGCCCCGGTCAGGATCAGGTTGAGCTGAGGCCCTGGCGGGAGGGCGATCTGAGTGCTCGTATTGACTGGAAGCGGTTTGCCCGCAACGGCGATATGAGCGTTGCGGACTGGCAGGGCGAGCAGGGCAGTCCCCAATGGCTGGACTATGACGCCTTTCCCGGTGTTGACCGGGAACTACGACTGAGTTACCTGGCATCGTTGGTGCTGGCAAGGGAGACAGCAGCACAGCCCTATGGCCTGCGTTTGCCGGGTCTGCGGCTGGAGCCGGACCTGGGGGCCAGTCACCGGGCCCGGTGTCTCCGAGCCCTGGGGCTGTTCGGGTTCGAGCGTCAGACCGGCAGCGCAGTAACCGCAGCCCGGGAAGCCGTTCAATGAGCCGGGCAAGATCTTGGCTGCGGGGCCGCCATCGTGGTAGCGCCGCCGCAAAGTCAGAGGCCGGCACGCTGCTGCCAACTCGTGCCCTGTTGTGGTTGCTGGCGGGCTTTCTGGTACTGCTGACACCCCAGTGGGACCGCTTGCCCTGGTGGCTGATTGTTGCCTGCCTGCTGCTGGCATTCTGGCGCTGGCTGGCTCAGCAGGGCACGGTAAGGCTTCCGGGCCGGTGGAGCCGCCTTGCGGTGATGGTGGCACTCACCGTGGCCTATGGGTTGACGGTGCGGGGACAGTTTTCCGTCGATACCGCCGCTTCTTTCTTCGTACTGGCGGTGGGTCTGAAATGGCTGGAAACCCGCAGTAGCCGGGATTTTTTCGTGCTGTTTTTTATCCTGACCTATCTGGCCTCGGTCAATTTCCTGTTTCAGCAGGGTATTCTCTGGACGTTGGTGAATCTGGCCGGTGTGGTGATTCTGCTGGTGTCGTTGCAGTTACTGCAGGGTGGCGGTACCGGAGCTTCCCTGAAAAGCCTGCGCAGACTGGCCGTGATGTCACTGAAAACCCTGCCGATCGTGGTGTTGCTGTTTGTGTTCTTTCCGCGAATGGCACCGCTGTGGAGTGTCCCACTGGTCAGTAGCGAGGCCCGTACCGGCATCTCGGACACCATGTCCCCCGGAGATATTTCAAGCCTGGCCCAGAGTCGCGAACGGGCATTCCGGGTGACCTTTGGTGGGGATATTCCTGCCCATCGGGAGCGCTACTGGCGGGGCCTGATCCTCGACCGCTTTGACGGTGAAACCTGGCGCCAGTGGCAGACCGAGCCGCAACTGCGACCGGGCCGGGTGGCGCTGGACGGTGGTGTCGGCGAGTTGCAGCCGGGGCAGTACGATGTGCTGATGGAAGCCTCAGGCCAGCGCTGGGTGTATGCCCTTGAAAACTCGGTGGCCAACTCCGATAACCTGCGACGGGCACCGGCGGGCCTGTTCCGGCTGCAGCGACCGGCCGACACCGCGGTGCGCTATCGTATGGGGTTGTCCGAGACCGGGGCCCTGAGCCGGGTTGATCCGCTGGTCGCGGAAAATCGCAGTCGTTACCTGCAACTGCCTTCCGGTACCAATCCAAGGGCGCGTTCGCTGGCAGAAGAGCTGCGGGCATCCAGTGAATCGCCATTGGCGCTGATTGGCACCCTGATGAATCGTTTTAACACCGAAGCCTATCATTACACCCTGCGCCCGCCGGAGATGCCGGACAACTCCGTTGACGCCCTGTTATTTGATGAAAAACGTGGCTTCTGTGCCCACTACGCCAGTGCCACCACGTTTTTACTGCGGGCTGCGGGGATTCCGGCACGGGTGGTGATTGGTTATCAGGGCGGCGTCAGCGGTGCCGGTGGCGAGTATCTGATCGTTCGCCAGTACGACGCCCATGCCTGGGTAGAAGCCTGGATTGATGGCGCTGGCTGGGTGCGGGTCGATCCTACCGCAGCCATTGCGCCGGATCGTATCGAGCTGGGCATCCAGGATGCCATGGCCGATGAGGGCTCGTTCCTGGAGAATGCCTGGGCCTCCCCCGAGCGCTACCGTAATATTCCGGGGATTCAGTGGATGAGTCTGCAAATGGACCGCCTCAACTATAACTGGCAGCGCTGGGTGGTGGGCTATCAGGGCCAGTTCCAGATGGATCTGATGAGCCGGCTGCCTGGCAATATCGGACTCAGGGAGCTGGGGTATATCACAGCTGGTGTGCTGGGCCTGGCCATGCTGATTGCCGGCGTTGTTGCGGTGTTCAGGCACCACGGCGGTTCTCGTCGTGATCCGGCAGCACGGCTGATCGCAAGCTGGATGAGGTTGCTTGAAAAACAGGGGGTGCAGGTGCCCGCAGGGGCAACGCCTGATCAGCTTGCCAGACTTACCCGGGAACATCAGCCCCGGGCCGCTAAACCGGCAGGGAACTTTGCGGCAGCCCTGAACAGCCATTACTATGGGCCTTCCAGCACTGCCAGCGCCCGGCGCACAGCCTTGTCTCAGGCTGAACTGAAACAACAGCTAGGCAGTGTGCGCCGGGCCATCGCCCGGCGCCGCAACGGATAGAGGAATACCCGACCTTGCAGGAACTTACCCACACCATGCCCTGGCTGGCGGACGCTGCGGAAACCCTGGCTCAGGCCCTGGACCAGAACCGTATGGCCCACGCCGTGTTGCTGACTGGCGACCGGGGTGTTGGCAAGCGTCGGCTGGCGAATGCCTTTGCGGCCCTGCTGGCCTGTGAGCGACGCACCCCCGGTAGCAGGCAACCCTGCGGACAGTGTCGACAGTGCCAGCTGGTGGAAGGGGAGTCGCATCCTGATATCCGGGTGTATCAGCCAGAAAAATCGAAAATGATCAAAATAGACCAGATCCGCGCCCTGTCGGCCTTTGCCGTCGCCTCGCCCCAGGTGGGCGCGCTGAAGGTGATTATTCTTGATCGTGCTGACCAGCTCAATATCAACGCCGCCAATGCGCTGCTGAAAACCCTTGAGGAACCGGTGGCGGACGTGGTGCTGTTGTCGCTGCAGGAAACCGGGCGCCCGGTGTTGCCCACCATACGTTCCCGCTGCCGGGTGCTGCCCATTGCGACCCCGAATGAGGCAGCAGCGCTGGCGTGGCTCGCTCAGCAGACGGTAACCGCCACCGCCGACAGCGTCGCGCCCGGCCCCGACCACAGTGAAGCGGCCGTTGCGCTGCGCCTGGCCGGTGGCGCTCCCGGGCTGGCGTTGACCTATCTGAACAGCGGTTTCCTGGAACAGAGAAAGACGGCGATCGAGGCCTTTCGCCAGTTTATGAAGGGTGCGGTCACCGTGGCTGAAGCCACGCGCAGCTTTCGCAGCCTCGGCCACGAAGCCGTACTCTGGCTGATGGAGAATTGGGCCGCTGATCTGGCGCGAGTGACCTCGGGTGGTGCCGCCCGCGACCATGACCTGGCGGAAGTGGTTGGCTACCTGGCGAAGAACAATGCTCCCTGGCGGGCACATGAAATTGCGGAAGAGATTCGTGAATCCCGCCTCGCCATGGTCAATAATGCGAGTCTGGACCTGGAAATCTCGCGCCTGCTCATGTGCTGGCAAGCGCTGATGCCCCGGCGACAGGCCCGGGCGGACACCGGACACCAGCGCCTGCTATGATCAGGCGCTGACAACAAAACATTCTGATTTCTCTGGAGGCTACCCAATGGGGCCGGGATTTGGCGCACGCAGTGGCATTCTTACCCTGACCATCAAGGACAAGGCCGTACTTTACGCCGCCTACATGCCTTATATCCGTCAGGGAGGCCTGTTTATTCCAACCCAGAAGCAGTACCAGTTAGGTGATGAGGTGTTTCTGCTGCTCAACCTGATGGACGAGCCGGAAAAGATTCCGGTAGCCGGCAAGGTGGTGTGGATTACTCCGCGGGGCGCCCAGGGCAACCGGGCATCGGGCATCGGGGTTCAGTTTAACGGTGAGGATGAAACGGCCCGAACCAAGATTGAATCCTATCTGGCCGGTTCCCTGAACTCGGACCGACCCACTCACACCATGTAAACCCTTGGGCCGGTGAACCGCAGCCCGGTCTGCCGGTCACAGGTCTTGTTCTGTCCGGTTGCGCCGGCTCGGTTTCCTGTCTGGCGCGTTGCAATCATTCTGTCGGCATCGGGCAGATATCCATTTTCGTTCGGAGAATCCATGAATCAACCGTTACAGGCGGACGTTTCCGCAGGATTTGAACGCTCCTGGGAGGAAGTGCGTTGGCCGCTCAGGCACATGACGCTGGCTGGCTTGCACTGGCCTGCTGCTGACCATGCTCGCGAAGGTGTGCCGGTGGTCATGCTTCATGGCTGGCTGGATAACAGCCTGAGCTTTGCCCGGCTGGCACCGGAGCTGACATCGTTCGGCGATGTGTGGGCTCTGGACATGGCGGGCCACGGTTTGTCTGACCATCGCCCGGAAGGCCAGAGTTATCTGCTGGCAGACTATGTAGCCGATCTTGCCGAGCTTCTGGACACGCATTTCGAAAGCCCCGTGGATCTGGTCGGTCACAGTCTGGGTGGCATAGTGGCGATGCTCTACACGGCGGCCTTCCCGGAAAAGGTACGGCGGCTGGTGATGATAGACAGTCTGGGGCCTATCACCAAATCCCCGGAAGAGACTGTCAGCCAATTGCGCAAGGGTATTCTGAAGCGGCTTTCCGGTTCCGGAAAAAGTGCCGGCTACCCCACCATTGACGATGCGGCTGCGGCCAGGACCGGTGGTCGCAATCCCCTGTCACCGGAGGTGGCCAGACTGCTGGTGTCGAGAAACCTGAAAACCTCCGGGAACGGTTACGAATGGTGCACAGACCCGAGGTTACGGCACCCGTCCATGATGGTGTTTGCTGAACAGCAGGCGCTGGCCTGTCTCGAGGCGGTCGAAACCCGATCATTGCTGCTGCGTGCTGCGGATGGTCTGCTGGGTGACCGGAGTCGCTGGGAAACCCGTCTGGGGGCTATGCCCGGGCTTACAGAAGTGGTGATTTCCGGTTCTCACCACTGTCATCTGGATGGTGATACCGGCCCTGTTTCCCGTGCAATCAAGGCATTTCTTGATGATGTATAAATGGTTTGTCAAACAGCTCCCGGCGCTTGCGGTCGTCGCTGCAGTGGCAGGGGTGACTGCGCAGCCGCTCCAGGCGGACACCGGACTGATGGCCGATTTCCCGCAGGCCCGGGTCGAGGCTGAAGTACCGATTCGTTCGCCCGGTCACCGGGTCATGCTGAGCCCGATCCGGGAAATCCGTAACGAAATCCGTTCGGAATCCATGGCCCGGGTGCCGGTGGAGGGTCAGGGTCGTCTTTTGCAGATCGGCCCTGATACCGGAAGAGCCGACGCCCGCAGCTGGTATCGTCGACAACTCGAAAAACTCGGCGCCCAGTTCCTGTTCGAGTGCACAGGCCGCGATTGCGGGCGTAGCAACGTCTGGGCAAACCAGATTTTCAATCAGTCGACGCTGTATGGCCGCGACGAGAACCAGGATTATCTGGTGGCGGGTGTACTGGATGAGGCGGGCAGTGGCTGGCTGGCCCTGGTTTATACCGTGACCCGTGGCAACCAGCGGGAATACGTCTGGGTTGAAGAGCTGAAGCTGGGTGAGGGCAGTCAGGTGCCCGGATTCAGTCTCGGCGATGGCCGCATTCGCGGGCCGGTGGTGGTGCCCTGGAGCGGTGCGGCGAGTCACCGTTTTGACTGGGATGGTGAAACCCGGCGCAGCCTGCTGGAATGGGCCTCTGAACCTGGTAGCCGGATAATCATCAACAGCTTCTCGGAGCTGCGCCAACAGGAAACCCTGGAGCAATCCATGGCCCGTGCCCAGGCGGCCGCCGATGCCATGGCTGCCCTGCTGGACCGTTCCGGGGTGCCAGCCGCAAAGCAGGTCAAGATCATTGTGGGTCCGGCGGTTCGGGTAGGTATCGCCGAACGCCGGGGTGACCGTATTGAGCTGATGGTGGTGCGGGAACCCTGATTGAATAAGGTAAAGGCGTAACAGATGACTGATAGTAAAGATGTTCAGAAGACAGCTGGCGCGCCCGGGGCCACCGATGACCCGGGTCCGGAAATGGCGTCCGGTGGTACCGGTGCGGTAACAGCGGACAAGTTGTCTGATCAGGCCCGGCCAGAAGGTGGTGATACCAGGGTGACCGCGCCCCGCAGGAAAACCGTCGCCCTGGCATTGGGCAGCGGTGGCGCCCGGGGCTACGCCCATATCGGTGCCATCGAAGTGCTGGAAGAGCGCGGCTACGACATTATCGCCATTTCAGGGTGCTCGATGGGTGCACTGATCGGCGGTATCTATGCCGCTGGCAAACTGCAGGACTATAAGGATTGGGTAACCGGACTCGGGCAGTTCGATGTACTGAAACTGCTGGATATCACCCTGAACAGCGTCGGGGCAATCCGGGGCGAGAAAATCTTCATGGTGGTTCGGGAGATGCTGGGGGATATCCGCATCGAGGATCTGCCGATCGGCTTCACGGCGGTAGCGACGGATCTGCTTGGTCATAAGGAAATCTGGTTTCAGGAAGGACCTCTGGAGCAGGCAATTCGGGCGTCAGTGGCCATACCCGGGCTGGTTACGCCGGTGGTGCTCAATGGCCGTGTTCTGGTAGACGGCGCCCTGCTGAACCCGCTACCGATTGTGCCCACCATCTCCGCCCACGCCGATCTGGTATTTGCGGTCAACCTGAGTGGTGAGGACGATCGTCGCCAACGTATTCCCGATGCGGCCTTCCATAACCCCGACGAAAGTGGCGAACTGGAGGAGTGGATCGACAAGATCCGTGACAAGGCCTCCCGCTGGTTTGACTGGGATGCCTTCAGGTCGTTCGGAGGTCGTCGTGATGGCAGTGGTGGCCCGGGCCATGACACCACCGAAGAAAAAATCAGTGAAGCTGCCTTCAGGGCAGAGCAGAAAAAGGCGGAAGAACGTTCTGCAGATTCATCGCATAATCCGTTGGCAAAAGCATCGGACAAGGCAAAATCCGTTGTCAAATCCTCCGCGAAGCCCGCTGCCAGGGACCATGATATCAGTACCATCGACTGGGAGAAGCTGGGGATTGGCAAGTTCGACATCATGAACCTGACTATCGAGACCATGCAGAGCGCGCTGGTTCAGTACAAGCTGGCCGGATATCCGCCGGATCTGCTGATCAATGTGCCCAAGAACAGCTGCCGGACCTACGATTATCACCAGGCACCGGAGATGATACAGATCGGTCGTGAACGGATGAATGCGGCGCTTGATCGGTTCGAACAGAACCAGAGCAGTTCCGGGCCGCTGGCAGTCTGAAACCAGGCCGGTCAGCCCCGGAGGCAAGCCGGTGCCGGGACTGCCGCTGGCCGGGTAATGTGCGTATAATCCGGCACTGACACCCATTGCCGTGCTCCGCAGACCGGAGCACGGCCAGGCTGAAGGATCTGCATGTGACCCGCCCGATTGATGACCTGATTACCGTCCGGGACTATCTGCGCTACGCCGCCACCCGTTTCACCGAAGCTGGCATCTATTTTGGCCATGGCACGGACAACCCCTGGGACGAAGCTGTACTTCTGGTCATGCGCAGCCTGCACCTGCCGCTGGAGAACAACACTCTGTTCCTGGATGCGCGCCTGATCAGGGACGAGCGACAGCTTATACTGGAACGGATAGAACGCCGCATCCACGAGCGTACGCCGGCGGCCTATCTGGTCGGTGAGGGGTGGTTCATGGGGCTGCCCTTCAAGGTGGACGAGCGGGTACTGATTCCCCGATCCCCGCTGGCGGAGCTGATTCAGTCCGGACTGCAGCCCTGGCTTGCTGATCAGGACGTGCAGCGGGTGCTGGACCTGTGCACCGGCAGCGGCTGCATCGGCATTGCCACCGCCACCGTGTTCGAGGATGCCTCGGTGGATCTGGCGGACATCTCCACTGATGCTCTGGACGTGGCGCAAAGCAACATCGAGTTTCACGAACTGACCGACCGGGTGCAGGTCATTCATTCGGATCTGTTTGACTCGGTGGCCGGTCAATACGACGTTATCATCAGCAATCCGCCCTATGTGGACGCCGAAGACCTGGCGGCCATGCCCGAAGAGTTCCGGCATGAACCGGCCCTGGGTCTTGCTGCCGGCCATGATGGCCTGGATATCGCCCACCGGATTCTGGCGGAAGCGTCAGACTATCTTAATCCTGGGGGGTTACTGATTGTAGAAGTGGGTAACAGCTGGGTTGCCCTGGAAAATGCCTATCCGGAACTGCCGTTTACCTGGCTCGAATTTGCTCACGGCGGTGAGGGAGTGTTTTTGCTGACAGCGGAAGATCTGCTGCAATGGAAGCAATCCAAAGCATAAACCAAATTATTAAAAATACTGGATAAGATACTGAATTATGTCGGGAAACACGTTCGGAAAATTGTTCACGGTGACCTCGTTCGGAGAGAGCCACGGGGTGGCTCTGGGCTGCATTATCGATGGCTGTCCTCCCGGACTGGAACTGAGCGAGGCGGACCTTCAGGGTGATCTCGACCGGCGTAAACCGGGTACCTCCCGCCACACCACCCAGCGTCGGGAAGCGGACGAAGTCAGAATCCTGTCTGGCGTGTTTGAAGGCAAGACTACGGGAACGCCCATTGGTCTGATGATCGAGAATACCGATCAGCGCTCCAAGGACTATTCCAAAATTTCAGAACAGTTCCGGCCCGCCCATGCTGACTACACCTATGCCCACAAATACGGGGTCCGGGATTACCGGGGTGGCGGCCGGTCATCGGCCCGGGAGACAGCCATGCGGGTGGCGGCCGGTGCGGTGGCCCGCAAGTTCCTGGCGGAACGCCTGGGCATCCGGATCCGGGGCTATCTGTCCGAGCTGGGCCCCATAGGCATCGAGCGGCTGGACTGGGATCAGGTTCATCAGAACCCGTTCTTCTGCCCCGACGCCGACAAGGTGCCCGAGATGGAAGCCTACATGGACGCCCTGCGCAAGGAGGGTAACTCCATTGGTGCGCGCATCAATGTGGTGGCGGAAGGCGTGCCCCCTGGTCTCGGTGAGCCTATCTTCGACCGCCTGGATGCGGACCTGGCCCATGCCCTGATGAGCATCAATGCGGTCAAGGGTGTGGAGATTGGTGCCGGCTTTGGCTGTATCGCCCAGAAAGGCACCGAGCATCGCGACGAACTGACCCCGGAAGGTTTTCTGTCGAATCATTCCGGCGGGGTGCTGGGGGGAATTTCCTCGGGTCAGCCGATTCTCGCCAGTATTGCCCTGAAGCCTACTTCCAGCCTGCGTCTGGCGGGTCGCAGTATTGATGTGCATGGCAATCCGGTGGAGGTGATCACCACCGGTCGTCACGACCCCTGTGTCGGTATCCGCGCCACCCCGATCGCGGAAGCGATGATGGCCATCGTGCTGATGGACCATTACCTGCGTCATCGTGGTCAGAACGCTGATGTCACCGTATCCACCCCCGACATCGGTCAGCTTTGATCTGGCTGAACCGGCCTGATTCCGGGCCGGTTCATCGCCGGCCCCGTTCCGGTTACCATATTATTTCAGCCCTGCAGGACGTTGATACCCTGGTTGCTGAGCGGGCAGGTCTGCTGATTGGTTGACCGACCGGTATCCGAAGGAGTGCTCACCATCTACTGGCGCCTGTCGAATCTGTATTTCTGGTTCTTCGCCCTGTTGGGCGGTCTGCTGCCTTACTGGTCGCTGTACCTCGAGGGGAGAGGCTTTTCCTACATGGAAATCGCCACCCTGATGGCCACCATTCAGCTGACCAAAATCATTGCCCCCAGCCTCTGGGGCTGGCTTGGTGACCGCTCCGGCCAGCGGGTCAGGCTGGTTCGCCTGGGGGCGGTGGTAGGTTCGTTCTGTTTTCTCGGCGTGTTTCTGGAACCCGGGTTCTACGGCCTGCTGCTGGTCATGCTGGTGTTCACCTTTTTCTGGAATGCCATCCTGCCATTGTATGAAGTCATTACCCTGGGTGTGCTTGGCCGTGACAAGGATCGCTATGGCAAGGTGCGACTGTGGGGCTCGGTGGGTTTCATTGGTGCTGTGGCCCTGGTAGGAGGGGTACTGGAGCTGATTCCCATCAGCTGGTTGCCCTGGATTCTGCTACCGGTATTTGTGGGTATCTGTGTGTCGGCTTACCTGGTGCCCGCCGAGGGGGGCCAGCGCAAGCCACCGGCCCCGAAGGGCAGCCTGAAGCGAATCATCAGTCATCCGGCGGTGATCACTTTTTTCCTGATGAACTTCCTGCTGCAGGTCTCTCACGGCGCCTATTACACCTTTTTCAGTATCCACCTGGAGCAACACGGCTACGGCAAGCTCTCCATCGGTCTGCTGTGGTCACTGGGGGTACTGGCGGAAATCGGATTGTTTCTGGTGATGCACCGGCTGTCGCGCTGGTTCACGGTCCGTCAGATCGCCATCGCCGCGCTGCTGCTGACCATGGTGCGCTGGATACTGATTGCCGAAGCCACCCACATGGTGCCGGTACTGATCTTTGCCCAGCTGCTGCATGCCGCTTCCTACGGCGCGTTGCATGTAATCTCGGTGCAGTATGTACAGGGCTTTTTCGGAGAGCAGCACCACGGTCAGGGTCAGGCACTCTACAGCGGCCTGACTTTCGGCGCCGGCGGCGCGGTGGGGGCCTGGCTGTCGGGATATCTGGCCGGAGGCTTCAGCACCTCCATGGCCTTCTGGGGCGGCGCCATTGCCATGGCAGTGGCGGTGGTGGTGACCTGGCGGGGCCTGCAGGCACCACCGAAAGGGTAGCTCGGGTGGTTCATGGTAGCCAGTGCCAGCCATTAGCCAGGGAAAGGCTCAGGCCGTCATCAGAATAATGCTGAGAGCCGCTACGTAGACAGAAAGAATGGCGGCACTTTCGAACCCGATGCGGCCGATGCCGTAGGTCTCCCGCCGCACCATGCCAAGTAACAGGATGGCCGTCATCAGAATGCTGACCAGTCCCCAGGTCATCTGTACGGGTGCCATGTCATGGTAGATGGAGCCACCCGGATAGCCGGCGTCGGCTGCAGCCACCACCAGCATATTGAAACAGTTGGTGCCGAAGATGTTGCTGACCGCCAGAGTCAGTGCGCCATAGCGTATGGCAGCGATGGTGGTGACCAGCTCCGGTGATGACGTGGCCAGCGCGGTCAACAGGCCGCCCACCACGGTGTCGGACAATCCGGTGAGATCCGCTATGCCTTTGGCCGCCTCCATCAGTACCCAGCCGGCGAGGCCAATTACCACCGCCAGGGCAAGGAAACTGAGCCAGGCCGCCATCAGCGTTCCGGAATGTTGCTGCTCGGGTGTGTCAGGAACGGTCTGGCGTGTGTGTCGCGGAAACCACATGGGTTTGATGCGGGCGCGCTCAACCAGGTGCAGCCCGAACAGATAGGCGACGACAATGACCGGTGTTACCGGATGCACGCTCCACCGGGCCACCGATGGTGAAACAATGGCCAGCAGCGGTAACGTCAGCAGCACAATGAGCAACGCGGCCAGCATGAGGTTCACAGACGAGGCGGCAGCATGTTCAAGGTTGGCTTTTCGATAAACCATATCGGCGACGCCAAGAAACGCCAGGTTTACTGCCATGCTACCCATGACATTACTCATGGCCAGGTCCGGGCGGGAATCCATCGCCGCGCTGAGCGTCGCCGCGAAGTCCGGCAGGGAAGTCACGCCGGCCAGCAGCAGTACCCCGAACAGGGCCTCACCCAGGCCAGTCCGGTCAGCAAGCTCATCCGCTAACCGGGTCAGCCGGGTGCCGGCAACGATGATGGCAAGGGTGGCAATGGCAAAGATGATGATGTTGGAGGTCAGGGATGAAAACACCGGGCACCTGTAATTGAAACCATAGGGCTATACTACACCAACAGGATGACCAGGAGATGCCAGGATGCAGAGTACCGATGACTCTAACGGTAAACGCGTTGTTACCGTTTTAGCGCGCTGGGGATACGCGGCGCGGGGTATGGTCTATCTGTTGGTGGGCGGGCTGGCCGTGCTGGCGGCTTTTGGTCAGGGAGGCGGCGAGACCACAGATAGCAGGGGAGCCCTGGAAAGTCTGCTGACAGCGCCTCATGGTCGGGTTGTTCTGGGCATTATTGCCTTCGGCCTGGTGGGTTATGCCTTGTGGCGCGCCATTCAGGCAGTTATTGATACTGACAGTCATGGCCTTGGGGTCAAAGGTATCGCTATCCGCTCCGGACTGCTGATCAGCTCGTTTACCCATATCCTCCTGGCCGGATTTGCCGCCCGTCTGGCCACCGCCCTGGGACAGTCGTCCACGGAATCAGGTAATGGCTCAGAGGGCGCGGTTACGTGGCTGATGAGTCAGCCGGCAGGTCGCTGGCTGGTGGCCGCTGTAGGCGTGGTCATTATCGGAGCAGGCATTGCCCATGGCCTGAAAGGCTGGAAGGCCAGGTTTCACGAACATTTTGACATGCCTCCCGATATTCAGCGCTGGGCCTACCCGGTGTGCCGGTTCGGCCTGGTGATCCGGGGGCTGGTCTTTCTCATGATCGGTGGGTTTTTCATCATCGCCGCCTATCAGTTCAACCCTGACGAAGCCGGAGGCCTGACCGAGGTGTTCCACACACTGCAAAGCCAGCCCTTCGGCCCGTGGCTGCTGACCTTCGTGGCGGTCGGTTTGTTCTCATTCGGGGTGTACAGTCTGCTGGAGGCCATATTCCGGCGGGTGAATATCTAGTCCCCCGTCTGGTTTACTCGCTGATCTAATGAGCCATTGACAGCGAAGCTTTCAATGGCTCCCGAAGGGCGCCCCCTATAGCCTGTGGGTACCTAGCTCTATGAGTTGCCCGGTCATGCTTCGGCGGGCAGGTCTTGCAGGAGACCTGCCATGTCATCGGCGTGCTCTTCTTCCTGAGCCAGAATATCCTCCAGAATTCGCCGTGATGTCGGATCGTCGTCGCCCAGGTAACGGATGATCTCCCGGTAGCTGTCGATGGCAATGCGCTCGGCAACCAGGTCTTCGGTGATCATTTCTCTCAGGTTCTCACCTTCAATGAACTCCGCGTGGGAGCGGCTCAACAGGCCGTCAGGGGAAAAGTTGGGTTTGCCGCCGAGCTGGACAATTCGTTCCGCCAGCCAGTCGGCATGCTGCTGTTCCTGGTTGGCGTGTTCGAGAAACTCGGCTGCCGCAACGTTCGCATTGATACCGTCGGCACGGAAATAGTGGCTCTTGTAGCGAAGGGTGCAGACAATTTCGGTGGCCAGGGCCTCGTTGAGAATATTGATGACGTTCTCCCGGTTGGCTGTATAGCCTTCGGTGACAGCGCCTTCTTCAATGTGCCTGCGCGCGCGTTCCCGCAGGGTTTTGACGTCGGTCAGAAATGGTTTGTCGGTCACGATAGGCCTCCGTTTGATTCGTAGGAATGTCCAATAACACTACTACAGCTTACAGAATCACTTCGGGGTTTACATTGCGGTTTTTTTAGCCGGTCTTTCTGCACAGAGTCATACGTTCATTCCGGTTATGGGAAACATTTGCAGTGCCCTCAGGGTGAGGATTTCTCCGGCGATGCCGCCCAACTGGTGTAGCCAAGCTCCATGATACGGGCGACTTCGGTATCGGGAACTGCCGACAGGTCACCCAGCTCCAGAGTGTCGTAATGGAACGCGTAAAGTCGGGAGGCAAACTGGGCGATGGGCAGGGAGGCTTCGCCACGAAACTCACCGTGGCGCCGGGTTGAGCAGGTGATGCCCTGGCCCCAGTCCTGTCCGCTGTCGTTGTTGGGATTGAAGAAGTAGACCCGCATCTCGTTGTGGGGGCTTAGCCCGACCCGCAGAATGTTGATGGCGTGGCGGCCGACAAAGCGGGCGGCGCTGTCGGTAACGGCGATACCGGCCGGCTGAGCGTGGATCACAGGCATGTTGCCGTTGAAGAAAGGGTGGTAGCTGGCGTAGAAACAGCGGATAAAGTCTTCGTAGTCGCGCACTTCGCCGGTGTGGACGTCGGCCACCACCCGGAATCCGTGGCTGACCCACCAGCCATAGAATTCGGGGTTGATCCAGCGGTGGGCATCGTCATCCCGACGTTCACAGCGCCGCCACATCTCCCCATAGATGCGATCGAGATGGGGAATCAGGATCAGCGATACCGGGTCCACATCGACAGGAGTTCCGGTGACCAGCCCGGGTTTCAGATCCCTGGAAGATACGTTCTCACCCTCGAACCGGGTCAGCACTTCGTTGTCCCGGGCCGCCCAGGCCAACACCTGCAAAAGGTAGTCAGCTTCGCCGGATGCCCATACCGACAGACCAATGGCTGACTGGCAGGTGGGATTGTTGCCCTGGCCCACACCCAGCGGCTGTCCCAGCAGGTTGATGACACCGGCCAGCAGAAAGACTCGCGGCGGGACCGCCTTGCCAAA
>NZ_CAXBDN010000063.1:0-17480 GCF_963974375.1 uncultured Marinobacter sp. | reverse complement strand
GGTGTACCTTTCAGTCGGGTTATGGCGAGCCCGACGCCAGCGTCGTGATAACGAAAAGGTTGTCACCGAGATGATGGCGGGGAGCGAGCAGGATGAACTGCTGAAAGAAGAGGTGGAAACCCAGCGGGCCAACCTGCGCAAAGCCCTGACCCTGATCAAGCAGTGGAAGCCGGGCCGCTTTCGTTCAGTATACGAGCTGCCCTGGTACATGATAATCGGCGCGCCGGGATCCGGGAAGTCCACCGCGCTACTCAATTCCGGCCTCGAATTTCCGCTGAAAAGCGAAATGGGCCTGGATTCGGTCAGGGGCGTTGGTGGTACCCGCTACTGCGACTGGTGGTTTACCAACAAGGCGGTGATTATTGATACTGCCGGCCGTTACACCACCCAGGAGTCCAGCGACAAACGCGATGCCAAAGGCTGGAAGTCCTTTCTGGGGCTGTTGCGCAAATACCGCTCGCGGCAGCCCATCAACGGTGTGATTCTTTCCATCAGCGTCGCCGATCTGCTGGAGCAGACGCCGACCGAGCGTATGTTGCACGCCCGAGCGCTCAAACAACGGGTGCAGGAACTGCGCAATCGCCTGGGCGTGGTATTCCCGGTTTACGTGGTGCTGACCAAGTTTGATTTGCTGGAAGGCTTTGCCGATACCTTCGCGATGCTGTCCGGGCAGGAGCGGGAAGAGGTTTTCGGGGTCACCTTTGACCTGCACTCCGTGAAGGATCCGCAGCAGTTGCCCACGGTTTTCGAGCAGGAGTTTGACGGCCTGCTGGAGCGCCTGAGCCATTTTCTGCTGCACCGGCTGCAGCAGGAGCGGACGCCGGATTGTCGTCGTCGCATCTACCAGTTTCCGAAGCAGGTGGCCTTGCTGAAGGCGCCGCTGTGGCAACTCGTCAAGGAAGTGTTTTTCCCATCGGCCTATGAGGATGTGCCCCTGTTGCGGGGCATCTATCTGGTGTCATCGGAGCAGGATGGCAAGGCCTATGACAAGGTTTCCGGCATGGTGGACAAGCAGTTCCAGCTCACCTCCGCTGCCTCCGCCAAGGCCGGTAACGGCCTCGCCAGCGACGGATTCTTCCTGAACAAACTGTTTGAAAATATTATCTTCTCGGAGCATGGCCTGGCCATGACCGATGGCACCCGGGACCGCCGCTACCGGCTGATGCGTCAGGTGGCCTTTGCTGCGATGGTGGTGCTGACCATCGGCCTTGGTGTCAGCGGCTACCTTGGTTACCAGTGGAACCGTGAGCTGATCGCCCGGTACGATGCCGATACCGAAGTCCTCCAGGAAGAGCTCAACCGCATCGAGGTGGGTGATCCCAGCTGGCTGAGGCTGGAGGCACTGCTGAGCCAGGCCTCCGGAATGCCGGGCGTAATGGGCACGGAGTTACCGGAAGGCGGGCACTACCCGCTCGGGGTGTTCCGTTCCGGATCCCTGCAGCAGGCGGCTGAGGGTGCTTACGGCCGGTTGCTGCAATACCGGTTTTCGGAGTACATGAAGAACTCGCTGGAAACGGAAATCAGCAGCAATCTGGGCAGCCTGGAATACCTTTACGAGTCGCTGAAGACCTATCTGATGATGGCCAACCGGAACTATTTTGAAGCCGAGCAGGTGTCCTTGTGGTTTGAGTTCATGCTGTCCCGGCACATGCCAGGTGAGGTCAATCGTCCTTCCCGCGAAGCCCTGGCGGGGCATCTGAATCAGTACCTTGCACTGAATCACCCGGTGCAACCGTCGCGGACGCTGATCAATCAGGCCCGGGTAGAGCTGACCGCCATGCCCCTGGATGAGCGCGCCTATCAGCGTATCCGCTCCAATGCGGCCATGTCCGGGTTGCCCGAATTCCGCCTGCCACTGGTGCTGGGGTCGATCGCCGAGGAAGTGTTCGACCGTCGTTCCGGCAAGAGCCTCCGTGAAGGTATACCCGGGCTCTATACGCTGAACGGGTATCGGGGCGTGTTTGAGCCAGAGCGGGACCAGATTGTAGGTCACCTGCTGGAAGACTCCTGGGTGTATGGTGAGGAAACGGAAAGCTTCCGCGGGCTGGATGAGGCTCATATCAAACAGCAGGTTGAGGATCGCTACTTCCGGGACTATGTACATGTCTGGAAGGAGTTTCTGATGGATCTTCAGGTGCGTCGGTTCGGCAGTGCCCGGGAAGGCCGTTATGTGGCGGGGCTGCTGGCGGGTCCGGACGCGCCCCTCGACCGGCTGGTGGTGGCAGTGAAGTACAACACCCAGCTGTCTGCCGAGGAAGAGGGTTCTGCAACGATGGATGCGGCGGGTAACCTCGCCAGCGATACCCTGGCCCGGCGGAACCGCACCTTCGATCGTCTGCGCCGGTTTGTGCCGGATGACGTTGCTGCGAGCCAGGAGGATACCCTGGTGGACCGATCCTTCCGCAGTCTTCATGACATTGGTGATGAAACCCTGCAGTCCCTTCGCGACCGGGCCCGGATCATGGCCCGATACTTCAGTGAACAGGATGATGGCCAGTCCGGCAGCTTTGCGACCGTGTCGCGGGCGGATTTTGACGGAGCCATCAAAGGTTTCCATGGCACCGTCAGCAACAGCCAGTCCGAGGAGTTGCAGGCGATGCTGGGAGACATCACCACGGATGCCCGTCGCCTGGTCCGGGTCACCTCCACCCGGCAGGTTAACGATGTCTGGCGGACCACGGTATTCCGTGAGTTTGAAGAAGCGATCGCCGGTCACTACCCGATGCATCCCCGTGCAACCACTGAGGTCGCGCTGGCAGACTTCGCCAAGTTCTTTGGTTACGGCGGCACCCTGGAGAAGTACTTCGACGAGCACCTCAGTGCCCAGGTGGATACCAGTCGTTCACCCTGGCGGCTGTCGTCAGATGCCGATATCAGTGCCAGTAATCTCAGGCTTTTCGAGCGGGCGCGCAAGATTCGCGAGGCATTCTTTGTCAGCGGTACCCAGACCGTGAAAGCGCCATTTACCGTCCGGCCGTCTTACCTGGACAGCCGTCTGACCAACATCTCGTTGTCCATGGGCGATCAGACCCTGAGCTATCGCCACGGCCCACCCCGTTCGGTGGCGTTTGAATGGCCGTTAGCCGGAGGTGATGAGATCCGGGTGGTTCTTAATCCGGGATCCGGCAGCGCTTCTGCGGTGCAGAAGTCCTTTAATGGCGACTGGGGCCTGTTCCGTTTTCTTGATGAGTACGGCGGTTTGCTGGGGCAGGGTCGTGCCCGCACCGTTGAAGTTCTGCTGGGTGGCTATCTGGCAAGGCTGGAACTTACGCCTGACTCGGTGCGGCATCCCTTCGACCTGTCGTTGCTGAGTGATTTCCGGGTGCCGCCGCGGCTGTGACGGGCGCCAACTGGGTTCCCGGTACACTCAAACCAGTACTCAAAGGAGCACCACAATGAGTTCGGGCCAGACAACATGGGGTTATATGGGCAAAGTGCCAACCCGGGGCGATTTTCTGACCCAGGCTGTGCATCCGGATGTCCGTGACCTGTTCTTCGAATGGTGCCAGGCCAGTATGGCCGTCAGCCGTGATCAGCTCGGTGAAACCTGGCTGGACGCCTATCTGACCGCGCCCATCTGGCACTTCTGTGCGGCCCCGGGTGCCCTGGCCGAGCAAGGGGTAATCGGCACCATGATTCCGTCCGTGGACAGGGTTGGTCGTCACTTTCCGTTTATAACCGTTGCTGGTTACAACGGTCTGGCTCTGGACGCCTGGCGTCAGCCTGAGTGGGCCTCCGAAATGGAAGACTGCATTCTTGCCGTGCTGGATGATGACTGGAACGAGGAAAACTGGCGCAACCGGTTGGCGGCCATAGCGCGCCCGGCGCCCTTTTCGGCAAAAATGCGCTGGCCCGGTCAGGACGGCAACGTAATGCTGCCCGGCGCCGCGACGGAATCCGAATGGCTTAATGCATTGCTGGAGCGGCAGTCTGGACTGGCGGTATGGTGGACCCAGGGCTCGGCTTTTGTGGAGCCTGCCACACTGCTGACCGATGGCTTGCCCAGGGTGGGCCAGTTTGCTGCCATGATGGTAGGGCAGTGGCAGGCTCATGGCTGGCAGCAAGCGGCTCTGGAGGAATAACAATGATGAATGTGCAAACCTCGGCTTTCAGTCATGGTGGCGGCGTCCGCGAATATAACGAGGATGCCTTTCTGGATCTGCCGAAAAGCGGTATCTGGCTGGTGGCTGACGGCATGGGTGGTTATCAGGCGGGTGATGTGGCCAGTCAGCTGATTTGTGACACGGTTACCGGTGAACAGCAACGACATGGCGGTATTCTTGATAGGCTGGCTCTGGAGCGGGCGTTACTGCTCGCCAACCGTCGCATACGCCAGTACGGCGAAGAGACCCTGTCGGGCCATACCCTGGGTTCTACAGTGGTGGCGCTGCTGGTTGAGCATTACCGGTACCACCTGTTCTGGGCAGGCGATAGCCGCTGCTATCGTGTTCGTCGCGGTGAGATAGCCCAGTTATCCACGGACCACAGCCAAGTGGCAGAAATGGTGGCGCAGGGTGTGATTGCCGCGGAAGACGCAGAGTGCCATCCGCTGGCCCACGTCATTACCCGGGCGCTGGGTGTCGATGACAATCTGGAGCTAGACTATCAGACTGGCGCTGTTGAACCAGGCGATCGCTTCATGCTCTGTAGCGATGGCGTCAGCAAGGAACTGAATCTCGAAGAACTCCGGGGGTTTCTGATCCGGGAGCCGATCGAGGAAGTCAGCCAGGCGATGATGCATTCCTTATTGATAAAGAAATGCAATGACAACATTACCTGTATTATTGTTAAGTTTTCAGAAGATTGTTATAGTCCCGGATGTTCGGCCGGTAGGGATGATCATACAATCCCGGTGAATTTCCGGTTTACGTGATGGAACACAATGAACGAGCGCAGGATGCCTCTTGATGTATCAGATTGACCCTATCCACGATTTCGTTCCGTTGCTGGCGCCTATTGCGCCCGATGCGCCATGTGGCGACGACACCCGTGAAGACGCATCACCGCAGTCCCCCTATTTCACCCTGAAGGACCTTCGCAGTCAGGCCCGGGCCCTTGAGCGCCAGGTTTTCGCAGACGACGAAGTGGTCCAGGTGACCCAGTGGCGCCAGCTGGCCAATGACATCCCCCTGCTGCTGGTGGAGCGCACCAAAGACCTCGAATACGTGGCGTGGCTGATTGAGGCCCTGTGCCGGGAGTACGGCTTTGCCGGACTGGCAGAGGGGTTCCGGTTGGCCCGTGAGCTTGTTGAGACCCATTGGGATGACCTCTATCCATCGCCGGATGAAGAAGGTCTTGCGACCCGCATGGCACCCCTGAACGGGCTCAACGGAGTGGACGCCGAAGGCACTCTGATCCAGCCCATCCTGTCGATTCCCCTGTTCGAGTCTGACTCCGGTAACCGCTTTGCCGCCTGGCATGCCGAACAGGCGGCCGAGGTGGGGCGCCTCGAGGAAGGTAAGGCCCGGAATCGTATCAAGACCGGCGCTGCCTCCCCGGATCAGATCCTCGGTGCCGTTGCCCACACCCCGGTGGCGCGGCTGGCCGCCACCCGGGAGGCCATTCAGAGCGCTCAGCTGGAATACATGGCGCTGTCGGACATTATGGACCGAGTCATGGGCGGCGATCCGCAGCCCACCACCAATATCCGTTCCGCCCTTGATCGGTGTCTGTCTGTGCTGGCCCATCACGCCGGCGAGCGCATTGATAACTGGATCAGTGAGCAGGGCGCAGCAGGCAAGACAGCCACTGCAACGGCTGAATCGGCCGCTGAGGGCGCTGCCAGCGACGCTGAACTATCCGGGTCCGATGATGTGGATCCCATCCGGGTGGCCATTGAGAGCCGCTCCCAGGCCCTGACTGAATTGCGCAAGTTGTCTGATTTTTTTCTTAAAACGGAACCCCACTCGCCGGTGGCCTATGCCATCGGCCAGGCCGTGCGCTGGAGTGAGATGTCGTTGCCTGAACTGATGGAAGAATTGATTACGGACAGTGGCGCCAGAGATGGCTTCTACCGTCTGACCGGAGTGCCGGCCCCCGAGCCGCGGGATTAAACAGCGGCACCAAACCAGTGAAGCGCTACAGGAGACAGTGACATGGAAAGCATTCACGACAAACTATCCAGGGTCCGGAAGCCCCGGGTACATATTACCTATGATGTTGAAACAGAAGGGGCAATGGTCAAGAAAGAATTGCCGTTTGTGGTTGGTGTCATGGGGGATTTCTCAGGCAACAATACCGATAACCTGAAGCCGTTGAAGGATCGCCGGTTTATCCAGATTGACCGCGATAACTTTGACGACGTTCTGCGCCGGATGAACCCGAAGCTGCGCCTGAAGGTGGACAATAAACTGTCCGATGACGACTCGCAGATCTCTGTGGAGCTGTCCTTCAACTCCATGGATGACTTCCAGCCAGCGGCTGTGGTCAACCAGGTAGAGCCACTGCGTCAGCTGATGGAGACCCGCAATAAACTGCGTGATCTGATGACCAAGGTTGACCGTTCCGAGGAGCTGGAAGAGCTGCTGGAGCGGGTTCTGAACAATTCGGATGATCTTCAGAAGCTGAGTGCTGATCTCGGCCAGTCAGAGGGAGACAAGGAATGAGCGTCGAAGCCCAGGCCGCCGAAGGCGCGGTCGTCGAAGAAGGTTCACTGAGTCTGCTCGAACAGGCCATCGGTGCCACCAAGCAAACAGAAAGTGACCGTGCCGAAGAGCTGATCCGTACTCTGACGGAAGAAGCCATGAAGGGCACCGTCACCTGGAACAAGAACCTGACCATCACCTTCAGTCAGGCCATTGCCCAGCTGGACAAGATGATTTCCACCCAGCTGGGTGAAATCATGCATCAGGACGCGTTCCAGAAGCTGGAAGGTTCCTGGCGCGGTCTTCATCACCTGGTGATGAACTCTGAAACCAGTGCCACCCTGAAGATTCGGGTACTGAACCTGAGCAAGAAGGATCTGCACAAGGACCTTTCGAAGGCTGTCGAGTTTGATCAGAGCCAGATCTTCAAGAAGATCTACGAATCCGAGTTTGGCACCCCCGGCGGTGAGCCTTACGGCGTCATGATTGGTGACTATGAGTTCAGCAATCACCCGAACGATATTGAGACACTGGGTCTGATGTCCAACGTGGCGGCCGCTGGTTTCTGTCCGTTCATTTCTGCTGGCGGTTCCGGCCTGTTCGGTTTCGATGACTGGACCGAACTGTCCAAGCCCCGCGATCTCGAGAAGGTATTCGAGTCCCTGGAATACACCAAGTGGCGTTCATTCCGTGACAGCGAGGATTCCCGCTTTGTCACCCTGGCGATGCCCCGGGTACTGGCGCGCCTGCCTTATGGTGAGGCCACCAAGCCGGTGGAAGCCTTCGGTTTTGAAGAGTTTGACGTCGACCCGCAAACGGGTATGGCGCTCAAGCCGGACCATGAAGACTACTGCTGGATGAACGCTTCCTACGTGCTGGGCAGCCGTATGACCGCAGCCTTTGCCAAATACGGCTTCTGCACCGCCATTCGCGGCGCTGAGGGCGGAGGTAAGGTAGAAGGTCTGCCGGCTCATGTGTTCCAGAGCGATGATGGCGATCCGGATCTGAAGTGCCCCACCGAAATCGGTATCACCGATCGTCGTGAAGCGGAGCTGAGCAAGCTGGGCTTCCTGCCCCTGTGTCACTACAAGAACACCGATTATGCCGTGTTCTTCGGTGCCCAGACCTGCCAGAAGCCCAAGGTCTATGACAATCCGGACGCGACGGCGAATGCCGCCATTTCCGCCCGTTTGCCTTACATGATGGCCACCTCCCGTTTCGCCCATTACCTGAAGGTGATGGCCCGTGACAAGATCGGCTCTTTCATGGAAGCAGAAGATGTCGAGCACTGGCTGAACCGCTGGATCCTGACCTATGTGAACGCCTCGGAAGGCGGTGGTCAGGAGATCCGGGCCAAGTTCCCGCTGGCGGATGCCAAGGTCCAGGTCCGTGAGATTCCGGGACGTCCGGGTTCTTACAATGCCATTGCCTGGCTGCGCCCCTGGCTGCAGATGGAGGAGCTTACTACTTCACTGCGTCTGGTCGCGAAGATTCCGGAAATCGGATAACGGTTGACGGTATATCCTGCCGGCGCTTGCCGGCAGGTACAGGGAACGTAACGACGGTATGAGCAGGGATGCCCATGGGTGCTGCGCTGAGCTTTGTAGACAAGAATTACCTCGACCGCACCACGCCGGCGAAAGCCGCCGTTTTGCCGGACCAGGGGTTTGCCGAGCGTCTGGTGGCTGAGGCAGACAACCTGCGTGCACTGTTGCTGTTCCTGGGGCGCACTGATCCGGCACGGTCATGGACACGCCTGGAGGTGACCGCACTGCTGGCCACCACCATCACCCGGCTGGACCGGCTGCTGAACCAGCAGCTGGACAGCCTTCTGCATCACCCGGATTTTCAGGCACTGGAAGCCAACTGGCGGGGCCTTTCCCTGCTGGCGGACCAGGCTGCTGAGGACGACAGCGAAGGGCTGGTAAAGATCCGCTTTCTGGATATGAACTGGGCCACTCTCAGTAAGGACATGTCCCGGGCCATCGAGTTTGATCAGTCCCGGCTGTTTGCCAAACTCTATTCCGAGGAATTCGGCAATCCCGGCGGTGAACCCTTCGGACTGTTGCTGGGTGCCTACACAGTCAGTCACCGGACTGTGGGTGGCCAGGCCAATCTGGATACCCTGAAAGAACTCTCGAAAGTGGCTGCCGCGGCATTCGCCCCGATCATTCTGAACGCCGACCCCAGTTTTTTCGGGGTGGATGAATTTGCGGACCTGACTGCGGTGACCGATCTCGAGACCCACTTCGAGCAGCCGGATCTGGCCAAGTGGCGCGCTCTGCGCAAGGAAGAGGACGCCCGCTTTCTGGGCCTGGCCCTGCCGCGGATGATGCTGCGTCCACCCCACCTGGGTCTGGGGGAGGGGGCAGAGAATTTTGCCTTCCGCGAACGTCATCGTGACATGAGTCGCGACTACCTATGGGGTCCTGCCTGTTTCGGTTTCGGTACCGTGGCGATCCGCTCCTTTTGTGAGTCAGGCTGGTTCGCCCAGATCCGCGGCTTCCGGGAAGGGCGTGTGGCCCACGGTGTGGTGGATAACCTGCCGGCGGTACAGACCAATACCTCCACAGGACAGATGTTCCCGAGCCGCAGCGCCGTGGACTGGCAGATCACCGACCGGATGGAGCGGGCGCTTGCGGACGAAGGCTTTCTGCCCCTGGTACCACTGCCCAATACCGAAATGCTGGCGTTCCATTCGGTGCCGTCGGTACAGGCGCCAACGGAATACGACAAGACCGCCGCCACCATGAGCGCCCGACTGGCGGCCATGTTGCACTACACCCTTTGTGTGTCGCGTTTTGCCCATTATCTGAAAGTGATGGGCCGCGACCGCATCGGGGGCTACCGCACGCCGGAAGACTGTGAGGCCCAGCTTGGTAAATGGTTGCATGGCTACACCATGTCGACCGAGGGCGCCTCTGACGAGCTGCGGGCCCGGTTTCCGCTGCGCAATGCCAAGGTGTCGGTGAAGGCACGGGTGGGTGAACCCGGACGCTATTACTCGGTGATTCAGCTGCAGCCCCATTTTCAGATCGATCAGCTGGTAACCGGCATGCGTCTGATTACCGAACTGACGCCGGTGAACCAGCTTTAACCCCGCCTTCTGGTCGGGATTATGTTTTACGAACTGCGGGCTTGTGAGCCCGAATCGAAAAGGACAGAGATCATGGACGCTATCCGTCAGATGTTAGCCGCCGGCCAGCTCGCAGAGGCCATCAGTCACGCTCAGGATACGCTGCGCAGCAAGCCGGCAGCGGTCGATATGCGGGCCGCGCTGATCGAACTGCTGTGCCTTGAAGGCCAGCTGGAGCGTGCCGACGAAATGCTGATGTCCCTGGCCAAGTACCAGCCGGGCTGGCTGGCCGGCGCTGCCAACCTGCGCCAGCTGATGCGGGCCCAGCATTCCCGGATGGCACTGGTGGAGGGGCGTCTGACGGACGATGTGGTGGCCACCGCAGGGCCGGCCCTGGAAGCCTTGCTGGCCATCAACCTGAACCTGGCCAACGGTGATGCCGCAGCGGCGTCCCGGGCGGCGGCAGACCTCGAGGCTCATCGCCAGTGCGCCCGCTTCCGGGTGGGCGATGTTGAGGGTGATCTGCGTGATTGCGACGATAGCCTGAACGGTTACTTCGAAGGTCTTGGTGCCGATGGTCATTACTACCTGTGGACTTGGAGCGATATCCGTTCCATCGACTTTCATCCGGTGTCGACGCCGGTGGAAGCGGTCTGGCGCCGGGCTGATGTGGAACTGCTGGATGGCCGCCAGGGAGAGGTCTTCGTGCCGCTGACCTACAGTCGCAGCAACAGCGAATCCGAAAAGCTGGGGCGTGAAACCGACTGGCAGGAACACTGCGAGGGACTGGTGACGGGCCTTGGGCAGAAGCTGTTTCTGGTGGGCGATGACGCCATCAGTCTGGACAGCGTGCAGCGTATGGAACGCACGGATGTTGAAGCAGCAGTGACGGCTACCGAAGTGGCGGCTGAAACCGACGGAAGCAACTGATATGGCCGCCCGACTCCAGATGAGCCTGCTCGACCGCCTGACCGATCTTGACGATGACCGGCCGACTCTGGCCCGCATCCGTCAATCGGTGCGGCGGGATCTGGAGTGGTTGCTGAATGCCCGTCGCTCCTGGTTGCCTCTGAAAGGCGCGGGCCGCGAGCTGGAAACCTCGGTGCTGGGGTTTGGGCTGCCGGATTTCACGGTGATGGAGTTGAGCACCGACGAGGGCCGCCAGTGGCTGTGCGACGAAGTGAAACGCACCATCAGCCGCTTCGAGCCCAGGCTGACCCGGGTGCGGGTCACCATGAGAGACAGTGGGGCACCGCTGGATCGCCAGCTGAGGTTGCGAATCGATGCGGTACTGCTGGTGGATCCGGTACCGGAGCCGGTGTCTTTTGATTCGGAAGTGGAGCCGGTGACCCTGTCGGTCACCCTCCAGGAGTGTGCCTGATGAGTGAGCAACTGCTTCAGTATTACAACCGCGAGCTGGCCTATCTGCGGCGGCAGGGCGCCGAGTTTGCCCGTGCCTACCCCAAGGTGGCCGGTCGCCTGCGGGTGAGTGACGAAGCAGTGGAGGATCCCCATGTCTCAAGGCTGCTCGAGGGCGTGGCCTTTCTGACCTCCCGGATCAGTCAGCGCCTCGATGGCCACTTCCCTGAACTGACCGATATTCTGATGGGCAGTCTGTTTCCGGATTACCAGTCGCCGGTGCCGTCGATGACGATCCTGCAGCTGACCGCGTCGCCTTCACAGACCAATCACGCCCGTCTCGAAAAGAACCAGGCCTTCGAAACCCGTGTCGACAAGATGCCGGACTGCCAGTTTCGCGCTCCGGGTGAGCACTACATTGCTCCGGTGAAAGTGACCGAGGCACGCTTTGAGAATACCCCGTTCGAAGCGCCCCGCCCGGCGGGTACCGAAGGTGCCCAGAGCGTGATCACCCTGCGCCTGAAAGCACCGATTCGGTTCAGCGAGATCAACCTGCCGAACCTGCGGTTTTACCTGCATGGCCAGTCGCACCTGAGTAACGAGCTTTACGACCTTATCCACCGCACCGGGCTGGGTTTTGCGGTGGTGCCGGTCAGTGATCGTCGCCAGGTTCGCTATTACCCGGCCCGCCAGCTGACGGCCGCCGGATTTGGTGAAGACGAGGCCCTGGTGCCCTACGGCAATCGCAGCTTTGATGGTTTCCGGCTGCTGGTGGAATTCTTCCTGTTCCCGGAGAAGTTCCTGTTCAGCCAGCTCAACGACCTGGCCGGCACCTGGCCGGTTGCCGATGAGATCGAGCTGACCTTTTACCTGGGCGAAACCTCCGCCGAGCTGGAAAAGAGTTTTATTGCCGATCATATGCGGCTGTGGTGCGTGCCGGTGGTCAACCTGTTCGAGGAGACTCTGGAACCGGTGCCGCTGGACGACACCCGCCATGAACACCGTCTGGTGTCCCGTTTCCGCAAGGCGGATGCGTTTGAGGTGGTGACGGTTGATACCGTGTCGCTGGTGAACAATGACAAGGTCCGTGAGCTGGCGCCCTACTATGGCCTGGGTCACCCACGCTGGCAGACCGATCTGGACGTGTCCTGGCATTTGCAACGCAGAACCGCGGACTGGGCCGGCGGTCAGCTGGAGCCGGGCACGGAAACCTGCCTGACGCTGGTTGATCAGCGCTATCGCAACCGGGACCTGGATGCGATTCCGGACGAAGAAACCCTGGTGGTTCGCGCCCTTTGCTGCAACCGCAATATTCCTGACCGGCTGCCATTCGGTGGTGGCGCTCCCAAATTCCGGCCCATCGCCGAGCCCCTGATTGATACCGCGACGGCGTTGCTGGCTCCCACCTCCACGGTGCGGCCGGAACTCGAGGGCGCCAGCCGCTGGCAGTTTATCCGTCACCTGAATCTGGAGCATTTCAGCGGCGACGATGCCTGTGACCGTCTGAAATCCGTGCTGCAGCTTTACGACTTCCGTCAAACCCCGGAATCCCAGACTCTGGTGGAAGGCATCGAGACAGTGGAACTGCGCGGGGTGGCGGCCAGGGTGGGCAGAGGCGTTCGCAGCGGTGTAACCCAGGGTACCGAGATCCGGGTGACCTTCTCGCGGCCCCGCTATGCCGGCACCAGCATTTATCTGTTTTCCGCGATTCTGGACCAGTTTTTTGCCCAGTTTGCCCAGCTCAACAGCTTCACCCGGTTGCGGATCCGCTTGGCCGGTCACAACCGCGATTATCACGTGTGGCCAGCCCGGGCCGGTGAGCGGGAGCTGATATGAAGCAGCCGCTGGGAACCTTCTACCGCGAAGTCTGGCGCACCGAGCGTCAGCTTGAGCACGATCGCACCGAATACCACCGGGTGGGTCAGGACGGCTGGCCGGAAAAGGAGCTGGTTCGCTTCCGCACCAGCCAGCACATGGGCTACGCCGGACGGGATGTGGTGGAGCGCAAGGTGCGGTGCCTGCCCGGGGGTTTGCAGGCAGCCGAGCTCACCGTGGACTGCATGGGACTGACGGGTGCCCGGGGCGCGTTGCCTTCCCATTACTCAGAGCTGGTGCTGTCGCAGCTGAAACAGAAAGCGCCGGCGATGCGGGACTTTTTCGACCTGTTCAATCACCGCTTGGTGTCGCTTTTTTACCGCAGCTGGGAAAAGACCCAGCCGGCGGTTCACCAGGAACGGGCGGGGGAAGATGGTTTCACCCAGATCCTCAAGGCACTGACCGGCGCCGATGAGAACTGGGAAATTTACTACGGTGGCGCTCTTGGCCGGAGTACCCGGTCCGCTGCCACCATCCGGTCAACCTTGTCTGATCTTGCCGGAATGCCGGTGCAGGTTCGCACCTTGCAGGGTGGCTGGGTGCCGGTGGCCAGCGAAGACCAGAGCCGCCTGCCGGGGGCGGGCCATCCGGATGGGCAGTACGCCCGTCTGGGCGACGCCATGCTGGGCAGCAAAGCCTGGATGGCGGACAAGGGTGCCGACATCGTGTTTTACCCGAAAAGCCGGGATCAGCTGCGGGCCATTCTGCCCGGGGGCCGCTTCAGTCCGGCAGTGGGCAAGCTGACTGAACGGCTGGTGGGCAACCGGGTTCAGATTCGTTATCGACTGGTCGCCCGTGCCCGGGACCTGACCGGTTCCCGTCTGGGTCAGCAGGGTCGGTTGGGTGCCGACAGTTTTATCGGTGCCCGGGCATCGTCCGATCAACAGGTTGAGGTCAGCTTCAAGCCAAGCAAGCCGCTTCAGTAAACGCCAAGGAAAGGAAGCAAATAACATGTCTTCAATGACTCTGAAGTCACTCGTAGAGAAGATGAACGACAGTACCCGCCAGGCCCTGGAGGGCGCGGTCGGCCTGTGTTACCAGCGCAGCCATCATACCGTTGAGGTGGAGCACCTGCTGAAGACACTGCTAAAGGAGCAGGACGGCGATTTCAAGCGTGTGTTCGAGCACTATCAGATCAGCGCCGAACGTCTTGAAGGCGAACTTGATCAGGGCCTCGAAAGCTTCAAGACCGGCAGCGGCGCAACCCCCAGTCTGTCGCCTCGGCTGGTGGATTTGCTGCGTCAGTGCTGGCTGGATACCTCCATCGAGTTCGGTGAGCCAGCCATGCGGGGCGCCACTGTGCTCTACAGCCTGCTGAGCGATCCGGCCATGGCGGCGATGACCACCCGCTATGCCCGTGAACTTAACCGGCTTGACCCTCAGCGGCTGCTGTCCGACTGGGGAACCCTGCGAACAGAGCTGGACGCTGGCGCGGCCCGCTCCGCCATTGCCAGTGGTCCCCGCAAGGAAGAGAACCTGGCCCAGTTCACTATTGATCTGACCGCCCAGGCCCGGGATGGCAAGCTGGATCCGGTGTTGGGTCGTGATGATGAAATCCGTCAGATGATCGATATTCTGACCCGTCGCCGCCAGAACAACCCCATTCTCACCGGCGAAGCCGGAGTGGGTAAGACTGCCGTGGTGGAAGGGCTGGCCCGACGCATTGCTGAAGGTAGTGTGCCGGACGCCCTCAAAGAAGCACGTCTGCTGACTCTGGATCTGGCCCTGTTGCAGGCCGGTGCTGGCGTCAAAGGTGAGTTCGAAAATCGTCTGAAGGGCGTGATTGAGGAAGTCCGCAACTCGCCGAAACCGGTCATACTGTTCATCGACGAAGCCCACAACATGGTGGGCGCCGGCGGCCAGGCCGGCCAGAACGACGCCGCCAACCTGCTGAAGCCGGCCCTGGCCCGGGGTGAGCTGCGCACCATCGCTGCCACCACCTGGGCCGAGTACAAAAAGTTTTTCGAGAAAGACGCCGCCCTGACCCGGCGCTTCCAGGTGGTCAAGGTGGACGAACCCTCCGAGGAAGTGGCGACCCAGATCCTGCGGGGCCTGGCACCAACGCTGGAGGGGCATCACAAGGTCATCATCACCGACGAGGCGGTGAAATCCGCAGTCAGCCTGTCCATGCGGTTTCTGGCGGGTCGCCAGTTGCCGGACAAGGCGGTGGCCCTGCTGGACACCGCCTGTGCCCGTGTCGCCATGAGCCAGGCCAGTATGCCGACCCGACTGGAGAAAGCCCGGGCAGAACTGACCGCACTGGAGCTGGAATCCGACATCCTGACCCGGGAAGCCCGCACCGGAGCCGACCATGGCAACCGCCAGGACGAACTGGCAACCCGTCGACATCTGGCAGAGCAGGCGGTGGCAGAGCTGGAACAGGTCTGGGCCAGTGAACAGGCGCTGGTGGCCGCCGCCGGCGAACTGGGGCAGAAGCTTACCGCCGATGACGAGCAGCCGGAAGAAGGTCTGCGTTCCGAACTCAACGAACTGCGCAATCAGCTTTCCGGACGGGAACAGCCCATGGTGCACTGGCAGGTGGATAGCCAGCTGGTATCCGAAGTGCTGTCCGACTGGACCGGTATTCCCCTGGGGCGGATGCAGGCGGATGAAGTGGCCGGCATCCTGAAACTGGACCAGAACCTGAAACAGCGGGTGAAAGGTCAGGACCACGCTCTGGACGATATTGCAGAGACCATCCGGGTGGCCCGGGCCGACCTGGCCGATGAGAAAAAGCCCCTGGGCGTGTTCCTGCTGGTGGGCTCCAGTGGCGTCGGTAAAACCGAAACCGCCCTGGCCCTGGCCGAGCAGGTGTATGGCAGCGAGAGCAATCTCACCGTCATCAACATGTCCGAGTTCAAGGAAGAGCACAAGGTGTCTCAGCTGGTGGGCTCGCCTCCAGGGTATGTAGGTTACGGCGAAGGCGGTGTGCTGACCGAGGCAGTCCGGCGCAAGCCCTACAGCGTGATCCTGCTGGATGAAATGGAAAAGGCGCACCCGGGGGTGCAGGACATTTTCTACCAGGTCTTTGACAAGGGTTCCCTGCGGGACGGCGAAGGTCGTGATGTGGATTTCCGCAACACCGTCATCCTGATGACCTCCAACGCCGCTTCGGAGCAGATCACCGATCTGTACGCCGACGAGCTGACCGCTCCGGAGCCTGGCGCCCTCAAAGAGGCCATCTGGGACGAGCTGCTCACCATCTTCAAACCGGCGTTCCTGGGCCGTGCCCTGGTGCTGCCCTACAAGCCCCTGGGGCAGCAACAGCTGGCCGACGTTACCCGTCTGCAGCTGGAGCGGGTGAACCAGCGTATTCGTCGCCATCACAAGGTGGATCTCAGTTACGACGATACCGTGGTGGACGCGGTGGTGGCGGGTTGCACGGAGGCCAGTTCCGGCGCCCGAAATATCCAACAGATTCTGCATCGGGAAATACTGCCCGAAGCATCCCGACGCATTCTCCAGTGCCTGGCGGAAGAAACCCCGATTCAGGCGGTCGATATTGCGGTTAACGATGGCGTGATTACCGTCAACGTGACTGCGAAGGAATCATCGATTCGCCAAGAAGATCCATGGACGGCGCAGGAGCGACGGCCAGGATGACGATGTCCTCGTTACAGGACGTACCCAAAACCTAAGGAGAAACACATGCAAGCGAATACCTACCTGGACTACGAAGGAATCAAGGGCGAGGCAACGGCCGAACAGTTCAAGGACATGATCACTGTTCTGTCCATGGACTTCAGCGCTCACCGCGAGATTACTTCCTACACCGGTACCGCTATGGACCGTGAAGCCTCTGCTACCCGTCTGGGCGATGTCACCATCACCAAACTGCAGGACAGCGCTTCTCCGGACCTGTTCAAGGAAGCCACTATTGGTAAGGGCAAGAAAGCAGTATTCCACATTACCAAGCAGGGCGAAGAAGTCGAAGAAATCATGAAGGTCGAGCTGACCGACGCGATGATCTCCAACTACAGCCTGTCTGTACAGGGTGATCGTCCGATGGAAAGCATCACTATCTCCTACACCGAAATGACCATGACCGTTACTCCGTCCGATGACAAGAACTCTGTCACCGCGCCGAAGGTTTACGGCTACAGCGGTGTTAAAGGCCAGAAGCTCTGATCCAGAGCCTCTGTCTCCGGGAAGGAGGGTGCCTTCGGGCGCTCTCCTTCTTATCAAGAATTCAGGATGGCGTGGACGTTCATGGTTAAGGAAACCCAGCATCATTTTCTCAGGATTCACAGTTCACTCGGCGACGACGCCCTGGTTCTGGAGTCATTAAACGCCTGTGAGGGTCTGTCCCGGTTGTTCGATATCTGGGTCATCTTCACGGCCAACGAGCGCATTGAGGACATGAAGCCACTGATTGGCGAGCCGGTCAGTGTCAGTCTGGTCCTGGGCGATAACGCCAGTGAACCGGAACGTTTCTTCCACGGCCACTTCCTGTCTGTCCGGGAACTGGGCAAGCCCCTGCACAACGGCGAAGGTCAGCGTTACCAGGCCCAGATCGTACCCCGTGCCTGGTCGGCCACCAGCCGCACCAACTGCCGTATCTTCCAGGACCAGACCGCCCTCGACAT
>NZ_CAXBDN010000062.1:0-17764 GCF_963974375.1 uncultured Marinobacter sp. | reverse complement strand
CTGTGGCCAAGTCCTTTACCTCGACACTGGTCGGTGCCGCCCTGAAAGACGGGTCTATCCGCAGTATCGAAGACAAAGTGTCGGACTATATTCCGGACCTGCGGGGTTCGGCCTATGACAATGTCACCATCCGGCAATTGCTGACCATGACCTCGGGCGTGAAATGGAATGAGGACTATGCGGACCCCCAATCCGATGTCGCGCTGTTCAACGTTCACGAGGCCGAACCGGGCGTTGATGTCACCGTCAGTTATATGCGCCAGCTGGAAGCGGAAGCGACGCCGGGTACGAAATGGGTTTATAAAACCGGCGAGACCAATCTGATTGGCGTGCTGGTCAGCTCTGCCACCGGCAAGCCCCTGTCGGACTATCTGTCCGAGAAGATCTGGAAGCGTTTTGGCATGGAACAGGATGCCAGCTGGTTGCTGGGGTCTACGGGGCATGAAATCAGTGGTTGTTGCATGCAGGCCTCCACCCGCGACTTCGCCCGTTTTGGTCTGTTCATTCTGGGCGGCGGACTGGTCGATGGCGAGCCGGTGTTGCCTGACGGCTGGATTGCAGAGAGTACCAGCAAGCAGGCGGATACCGATCAACCGGATTATGGCTACGGCTACCAGTGGTGGACGCTGGATGGCGAAGCGTTTATGGCGCGGGGTATCTTTGGTCAGAGTATTTTCATCGACCCCGAGCGGAAGTTGGTCATCGCGTCCAATGGCAACTGGCCGCAGGCCTCGGATCGGCAGGGCGGTAAACAAGGGGAAGAGCGCCTGGCCTTTTTCCGGCAGGTACAGCAGGCGATTGACAGGGAGTCAGCACCATAGATTCAGGTAGAGGGATAATCCCTCCATTTCCAGAGCGACTCAAAAGCAGACCTCAGGCCATCATCAGGATGGCCTGAGGTCACACGCTTCAGGTTAGCTCTGTGGTTTGATCAGAAACTTCTCTCCGGTAGCCATTTTGGCGTAAGCCGAGATTGCATCCAGTTGTAACGCACCGGCCAGGGATACTTCGTGGGTGTAGTGACTGGCGAACGTGGTTTTGATTTCAGCGGCTACGCGTTTGCGCATGGCAATGTTGGTTTCCTTCCCCAGTTTTCCTAACGCATTGAACAACAGAAAGCCGTTCACGCCCCAGGCAAAACCGAAGTTTCGGTTCAGTGTGATGGGGCCACGATCAAGGCCGCCATAGATATAGACCTGTTTGTAGATGTCAGATCCATACACACTGTATTCCGTGATGTTGCGAGAGACGGCGGCTTCCATGCAGGTGAGGATATCGCTGGCCAGGCGACCGCCACCGATAGGGTCGAAGGCGATGGTCGCGCCGGTGTCGATCAATGCCTGGGTCAGGTCTGCCATGAAGCTGTCGCTACTGGAGTTGACCACGTATTTGGCGCCCATGTCGCGCAGCAATGCTTCCTGTTCCGGCTTGCGGACGATATTGACCAGGTCGATGCCGTCGGCCATGCAGATGCGGTTGAGCATTTGTCCGAGGTTAGAGGCGGCGGCAGCGTGAACGATAGCCTTGTGACCTTCAGCTCGCATGGTTTCTACCATGGCCAATGCCGTCAGCGGATTAACAAAGCTTGAAGCGCCTTCAACTGCAGTCGTACCCGGCTCCAGTTCCAGACAGCTCTGAACATTGGCACAGACATAATTTTTGTAGCTGCCACCACCAATGAACGCAACGGTTTTGCCCATCAGGCTTTGCGCAGCGGCCGATGAGCCCGCAGCGACGACGGTGCCGGCGCCTTCGTTGCCCACGGGTATAGCCTTGCCAACCCGCTTTTTAACGGCACCCATGAACTTGGCCGGGACATCTGCATTGATGACCGGGCGATCGGCGCTTCCGGATTGCCTGGCAGTCGTCATATCCGCTGCGCTGAACATCACTCCCAGGTCAGAGGGGTTGATAGGGGCGGCTTCGATGCGGATGACCACCTGGTTTTCTCCCGGCTGCGGGATCTCGATCTCGCGCAGGGCCAGTTCGAGTTTGTTGTCTTCACTAATGGTCGACGTAAGTTCAATGTTGGTATCTGACACTTTTTTCTCCTGCAAAAGTTAATTGGTCTGGTTCTTCGCTAACCGGTGTTACCCCCTAGAATGAGGGGCAAGCCCTTGGCGCCTGGGTGATCCGCGTCCCTAGGATGTGTGATCGTAGTGAACCGCCCCGGGTATCGCGGAGGCCCGTTGGTTTAAGTCACGCTGCCATAGCAGCCTGACTGTTAAGTTGTCGATAGTAGTTTGCCTCAGCTTCTGCCGGCGGGATATACCCCAGTGGCTCCATCAGCCGTTGGTGGTTGAACCAGGATACCCATTCCAGCGTTGCCAGCTCAACGGATTCCATGGATTTCCAGGGGCCACGGCGGTGGATCAATTCTGCTTTGTATAAGCCATTGATGGTCTCAGCGAGGGCATTGTCGTAACTGTCGCCCTTGCTGCCTACCGATGGATCGATGCCAGCTTCGGCCAGGCGTTCCGTGTAGCGGATCGACACATACTGTGAGCCCCTGTCGGAGTGATGAATCAAGTCCTCTGATTTGTCGGGCTGACGGGCGTAGAGTGCCTGCTCCAGAGCATCGAGTACGAAATCCGTGTTCATCGTGCGACTGACGCGCCAACCCACAATGCGGCGTGCGAAGACATCGACAACGAAGGCCACATACAACCAACCCTGCCAGGTGGAAACGTAGGTGAAGTCCGATACCCAAAGCTGGTCTGGACGATCCGCAACAAACTGACGGTTGACCCGATCCAGCGGACACGGCACCAATCGGTCTGGGACGGTGGTGCGCACCGTCTTGCCGCGGCGGGCGCCCTGAAGCCCCAGAAGGCTCATGAGCCGCTCCACGGTACAGCGGGCCACAGGAGTGGCTTCCCGGTTCATCTGCTTCCAGACTTTATCGGCGCCATAGACCTTGAGATTGTCATTCCAGACACGCTTGATATGCGGCATCAAAACCTCGTCGCGCTTGGCCCGGTCACTGCGTAGTTCCGGATTGCGCTGCCGGGCTGCATGGCGCCGGTAGGCCGACGGGGCAACCTGAAATACTTTGCAGATCGGCTCGACCCCGTAGGTATCCCGATGCTGATCACTGTAGGTGTTTATGACTTCAGCTTGCGGTCGAGCTCCGCCTGGGCGAAAAAAGCGCTGGCCGTGCGAAGGATGTCATTGGCGCGCCGCAATTCTTTGTTCTCGCGCCCCAGCTCCTTCATGCGTTGCGCTTCCGCGGTCGTTGTACCGGGTCGTTCACCGACATCGATCTCGGCACGCTTGACCCATTCCAGCAATGTCTGCGGCACACAGCCAATCTTGGGGGCGATTGACTCCACAGCGGCCCACAGAGACGAATACTCGCCACGATGCTCTTGCACTAGCCGTACCGCACGCTCTTTAACCTCAGGGGAAAACTTGTTTGACTTGTTCATGGCTCCATTCTCTCAGATCATGGAGCCTCCTCAAAACACGGGGCGGTTCAGGCCGCTGATCATCGCCGCATTGCATATGGGCAACTGGGAGCTGGCGGCTCATGTGGGGGCGAAGTTCTGCAGCGGCACCATTCTTTATCGCCCGATCAAGATTCAGGAACTGAATGATTTCATCATCCGGCGACGCCAGCAGCCCGGTTGGTACTATGCGCCAACGACCCTGAAAGGTGTGCATGTTCTGCTGCGCAGGTTGAAAGAGGGAAGGGCTGTATTGGTTTTTCCAGACCAGGAGCCAATTTCATCGGGTGGAGAGTACGCTGATTTCTTCGGCGTCCCGGCGCTGACAAGCACGCTGATCCCGAGGCTGGCGAGGAAGACCAATGCATTGGTCTGTTACATGGTGTGCTGGCGAGGCGATGCGGGTTTCACCCTTGAGGTATATCCGTCCCGCCTTGGAGCTGTTGACGACGAGGCCGGTATCAGAATCCTGAATGATGAAATTGAGCAGATCGTCCGGCAAAGACCCGAACAGTTTTTGTGGAGCTACAAGCGCTTCAAAACGCCCGAGAGCGGGAAAAATTTCTATCTCAAGTAGTGTCTTCGCTACCAACCACCGATCTCAAGATGACTGTGCGAGAATAGAAACCCCCTCAACTTGAGCGACGGTTTTGGCCTCCGCTCGTTCAATAATTCTCACCAGAGTCGACTGGATCATCTCGTCCTCTCGAACGTCGCTTTCACTCACAAACCTTTGCTTCTGTGGTTCTGCGTTTTCATCCAGCGTAAATGAAATAACGAGGTCCGTTGCAGTCTCCGGCGTCTTGCCAAAGTACTCCAGCGTAATCAGGGGGTAGCCATGGAAGCCTTTGTTGACCTGCTTTGCGATACGTTTTTTGGCTTTATCCACATTCATAACTGGTGTGATTAACCCCATAAGATTGGAATGCCGGACAGAGCCTCAAACCCGCCAGCGCATCAGGCATTAGACTACAGGGCTTGATAGTCTTGCGCCAACTCGGTTCGCTCACTGAAGCGAAACTATCCGATTCAGGACTTTCGGCAAGTTCTTTTTCCAGGCGAGATGCCCGCTGATGAAGTCCGTGCAGTCGATATTGAAAGCGGGAGCGACCGCACGCCCCAGACCAGCAGGCCTGGACAGCCCGAGATTCGCGCTCTGATAGAGAAACTTCAGAACCCCGTCGTTGGCAGAGTGGCAGTTGTACAGCGTCCCGGTTAGCGCGGATTCGGCAGCGCACCAGGATTCAACGTTGTTCCGCCCTACAGCACCGCCCATCAGAACCACGTCTTTGATGAGGCGCTCCTTTTTGGTGGACAGGGCCATCAGTGCAAAGAAGATTACCCGGGCTCCCAGAGAGTGTCCCATCAAGGTGAAGGTTTGCCCTTCGGTGCGACTGATCGCTTCCGCCAGCATTACCCCGGTCTTTTCGGCGTTGATCATGGCGGAGTGCCAAGGGTTGCAGAGGTATTCCGATGCGGTTAACGCCCAGCCAGCAATATGGGCTCTCTTCGCGATTTGTTTGGACCCTAGGGCGAGTACGCTGGAAACGCCCTTGGCGGCCAGACCGTTGCCAGCGGAGCCGATCCATCTGCCGAATTTCACGAGGCTTTTGGCTTCCCAGTTCAGCAGCCAGATATCCTCGCTGTCATGCACATCCTGAACGCCGGACCGCCAATCATTGGTAACGTTGAGCCACTCTTCCTTGCCGATCTTTTTTCCGTCCTCCTCAGAGAGAAGACCGTTCACAACAATCACACTATGGCGGCTATCGGATGCGGCCTGCTGTACCTGTACGAAGTTAAAATCAGGGATATCCTTCAGGTACGAGTTGGCAATGCCATAACCGGTTTTCCCCCCAAGGCCTGCGCCGGCAGCTGACATAATGGCCAGCCCACCAACCCCCAGCTTGGCCACAGCTGCGCTTGCTATTGCGGCTCCTGATACCGAGGAAATGGCTTTGCCAGTCCCTGCCGCACCCAGCAACCCGGCAGAGCCCATGGCCGCTGCGAGGCCCGGTGCTGCAAAGATTGCCCCGGTTCCGATGGCGGCCCCGCCCGCGATGACGGCAGTGCTTTTCGCCATACCATAATAATTCTTCTGTCTGGGCTTCATCAGATCCGCGAACTCGGACAGGTCGGCAATCTTCATATTGGCCTTTGAGAAGTCGGGCGTTGTCCCGTCGTGTTCCGAGCACAGCTCATTCGTCCAGTTGTCTTTGAAGAATGATGACACCCGGCCCCCAGAGGGGCCCACCTTCAGATGACGGTTTTTCACATCCAGGCTGGCCGCTTTGGCCATATTGTCGCAATAGCGGCAAGCGACCGTGGAGAATAAACAGTGGCTGCAGGAATAGGTCGACCGCCCGACCTTTCGCTCAACGACCCGATTATGGACACAATGGTTGCCACACCAGGAACACCATGCCGTCACGGACTCGGGATCGTCCAGTCGCTCCTTGATATCCGAGGACACCAACTTATAGCGCTTTGAGAGCTCTTGCCGGCGCTTGCCGAATGCCGCTTCTGCAGCAGATCGGGCACTGGTGAAGCTATTGTTGAACCTTTTCTGCATGGTGGATTCCGTTTTATGGGCGGCCTCCCCCAAGAATGAGACAGGCATTGCCAAATTGGAAGGGAAACACCAGAAATCGGGCTTGCAGTCGGGAAGGGGATTCAAGGCCCATAACAATGGAATGCCGGAAAGAGCCTCAAGCCCGCCAGCCCATCACGCATTAGACTGCAGAGCTTCATTGCCTTGCGCCAACTCGCCCGTCTACGCGCCATAGGGTGTTCTTGCGGGAGCGCCGGACGTTTGCATTGGCGGTGACTGCTCCGTTGGGGTCTCTTCCGGGTACTGGAGTTGGGAGTCATACGCCGCCTGCAGGCCTGTCTCGTCTTCATCCGCCTGTTCGGCCTCTTCCGCGAGATAGCGCGGGTAAAACGGCGACAGGATCGCCACCAGAATACCGAGGGCGGCAAACATGGCAAAGGCGTCGGCGTAGCCGAATTCGTTCACCAGCATGCCGAGGATGGGCGAGCCGGCCGCCTGTCCCAGCGAGACGGCCATGAATGGCAACACCGGCCCCATAGACACCCGGCCCGGTAACAGGCGGATGCCGGTCATCAGATAGAGCCCCGTCAAGCTCATGTAGGCCAAACCGAACACCAGCGCGGAAAAGATCGCAATCGCGATCTGGCCGGGGCTGGCTGCGAGCAACGCCAGGCTTGCGGCCAGCATCATCAACATCAGTGCCTGGGTGATGGGGGCATTGTTGCGATCGGCAAGGTCGGCCACGGCGGCACCGCCCAGTCCGGCGATGCCCACCGCAAGCCACAGCCAACCGGTTGCGCTGGACGGCAAAGCGCCAAGCGTCACCGCCAGGTCGGGCCCGAATATCCAGTACGCGGAAGAGATGAAGCCCATCACGAAGGCAAACAGCGACAGCCGGAACAGACGCGACCACTGCAGGGCGCTGATCGGAGGCGCTGGCGCGGCATTTGCCGGCATAACCCGCGACACCGACGGGATGACGTACCACGCGGCGATCACACCGATGACCGCCAGAACCGCAAACGATCCATAGGCCAGGCGCCAGGCACCGGCCAGAAACAGCACGGCCGGTACCGCAACGGCCACGCCGATACTGGTGCCTGCGTTCATGACCGCGCTTACGCGACCGTGCATCGAACGTTTCACCAGCACCTGCATGGCCGCCGTGAGCGCAGGCATCATCAGAGCTGTGCAGATGCCACACGCGAACACGCCGGCGCCGAGCGACAGAGGACCAACCGCCTGGCTGATCAACGCCAGGCCGACAGCGCCAAAACCCCCGGCCAGCACCGCCGTGTTACGGGCGCCGAGACGGTCGGCCGCAAGCGGTGCGACCAGCGACGCCAGCAAGAAACTGATGAGAGGAAGAGCACCGATGATGCCAATCAGGTCTGGCGTCAAGTCGAGCTCGGCGCGAATCGGTGGCACGAACAGACCGAAGGCAAAGCGCGCAAGCCCAAAGCTGATCGCAATCAACGTGGCCCCGAAGATCGCAAACTTTGTGCTCGAGAGTGAAGTCATATCACCTCCGCCAAATCCATTTTCTGACCGTTGTCAGTCCGGCAACGCCCTTATGCCGGGTCCTTTGCTCTATTAGGTCAGCGTAGACAACAATCCGGCGACCAGGCAAATCTGAAGCATTCGGGTGGCGGCTGAAGTTTCGTTACCACAGGCTGAGCGTTTTCCCAGTGGGGTGACGATGCGGGTTGCCAGTTCGCTCAGCAGGCTACTGTGTATACCCACAAGGTAAGGTGCGCTTTGCTGGCAAGAATTTGACCAATGGCTAATGTCGGAGGCACCTACGCTGGCGCATAGGTGCCTTGGGTTACTGACAAATCGGGGCCGACCTTCTGAAGCGAGAAAACAGGATCAGACCCCCTTTACAACCTAGAAGCCGTAACTTGTCACGTCGACTTTTGAGAACACTTCGTCCCAGTAGAGGTTGGCCAGCTCTTCTTCGGAATCAATGCCTTCCACCTTCTGCAACCATTCATCCAGACGGCTTCTGAATGCTTCCAGACGCTCTTTGCCGTTGGCGATTCCGTAACGGTCGTTGTAATGTGCGGCGACCGTGTCAATGTCCTGCTCAATGAACTCTACCGTCGCGTTGACTATGTCGTCCTTCGGCGAATGCAGATTAAGGTTCTCTTCTTCGTCAAAGCGCTTGAGAACCTCCAGGTGGTCGTCATAGTAGAGTGTGAGAATTCTCGCGGATGCCATAGCCGTTGCATAAAGTACTGTTTTGCGGTCATTTTCAGACAGCGAGCGCCAGCGGTCAGCATTCATGTTTGTACCAACACCGCCAAAGGTACCGGCAGGAACGCCCATGGTGAGGTCACTGATCACCTCAATAAATTTAAAGCTGAGAAGGTCTGAAAGGTTGCTGGCTGTGCAGTCAACCACGCCCTGACTCAAACCTTCATAGGTTTCGTTGATGGGCAGGGATACCGGAGAACCACCCATAGACTCAACCCAACGGGACCACTGGGCGCCGGCAACACGGATCCGTTTGCCGGCGATATCATCCAGAGACGTGACAGCGCCATTACAGGCAAGGCCATAGGGTGATGTGCTGGCCATACCCAGATAGATCTGATTCCGGTCGAGATGTTCTTGCAGACATTCCGGACAGTCATTGATGACGAAATCTGCGACCGCTCCGTTATAGGCGAACATGACGTCACGATCACCCACGTCAGCCTGGCCCAGGGCCATAGTCAGCTCGGTCAGCAGAATGGTGTTGGGGAAATCTGACGGGAAATAGGGCGTCAGAACATGACCGAGATCGGCGATGCCATCTCTCAACCCGGCAGGAGTCTCCATGAAACTGAGCAAGGATTGCACATAACCCCTGACTCTGAGATCACTATCCGAGTGTTCTGCTACTGCCTCTGAAAAGCGCTCCAGGGCCCGAGAGCCGAGAGAATTATGGGCGGAACCGGTCGCAAACCGAAGCTCTTCGGCACTGGCGTAGCCGGTGCCGGCCAATCCGGCAACAGTAATTCCAGCAGCAACACAAGCACTAAGGGCACGTTTGATTATCATTGTTTTCTCCTGACTGCTCTGTGGGTTGGTTTACTTAAAGTGTCTGCGATCTGCTTCCAGGGCCTGCAATGGGTCAGCGTTGGATCTGGGACGTTACCCAGCCATAGCCTTTGACAACCGGGTTCCTGTATTTGCACCATTATTCCTAAGGGTTGCAAGATGCAACACACGCAGAACATGTTGCACTCCTTGAAAAGGTAGCCCACTGTCAATCTTTAGCAAGAAATCAGAGATCATCAAGGCTTGGCCTCATTGGACGGATAGCGCTGAAATCTGCAGGTACCGTTGGAATCAACTAAGCTGACGGAAATCAATCCGATGACAAAAGGGGAGCATCATGAGCGCCAATACCGACCAGAATCAGCGCCCCGACTATGACGACGTCCTGCAACAGATCGCTGATTACGTCCTCAACTACCGCATAGAGAGTCCGCAAGCCTGGCAAACCGCGCGCTACTGCCTGATGGATACCATCGGTTGCGGCCTTCTGGCGTTGCGTTTCCCGGAGTGCACCAAGCACCTGGGCCCGATGGTGGAAGGCACGGTGGTGCCCCACGGGGCCAGGGTGCCAGGCACGTCCTACCGGATGGACCCGGTCAAAGCCGCCTGGGATATCGGCTGCATCGTGCGCTGGCTGGATTACAACGACACCTGGCTGGCGGCGGAATGGGGGCACCCCTCGGACAATCTCGGGGCCATTCTGGCGGTTGCTGATCATCTCTCGCAGAAGCGGGTTGCCAACGGCCAGGCACCGTTGGCTATGAAAGCCGTGCTGGAAGCGATGATCATGGCCCATGAAATTCAGGGTGTGCTGGCACTGGAAAATTCCTTCAACCGGGTAGGGCTGGACCATGTGGTGCTGGTAAAGGTGGCCTCCACCGCCGTCAGTGCCAAACTGATGGGCGCAGACCGTGAGCAGATGCTCTCAGCGCTTTCCCACGCCTGGGTCGATGGCCAGTCCCTGCGCACTTACCGTCATGCGCCCAATGCCGGCTCCCGTAAATCCTGGGCGGCGGGGGATGCCAGTGCCCGGGGTGTCCGGCTTGCGGATATGGCCATGCGTGGCGAGATGGGCATACCCGGGGTTCTGAGGGCACCCCAGTGGGGCTTCTACGATGTGCTGTTCAGCAAAACCAACCGGGACCAGGCGCTGAAGCCCGACGATCAGCGTCGCTTCTCGCTGCCCCAGGCGTTTGGCAGCTACGTGATGGAAAACGTTCTGTTCAAGATCTCCTTCCCGGCGGAGTTCCACGCGCAGACCGCCGCCGAAGCGGCCGTCACGCTGCATCCACAAGTCAGGGATCGCCTGGATGACATCGACCGTATTGAGCTGACCACCCACGAATCCGCTATCCGCATCATCTCCAAGCAGGGCGAACTGGCCAATCCGGCGGACCGGGACCACTGCCTGCAATACATGACCGCGGTACCGCTGATCTTTGGCAATCTTACCGCAGACCACTACGAAGACAGCTTCCACAACGCCCACCCGGAAATCGATCGGCTCCGCGATAAAATGCACGTCATCGAGGACGAACGGTACACTCGGGAATACCTGGAAGACGACAAGCGCTCCATCGCCAATGCGGTCCAGGTGTTCTTCACCGATGGCAGCAGTACCGACAAGGTGGCGGTGGAGTACCCGATCGGCCACCGACGCCGCAGAGAGGAGGGTATGCCTCTGCTGGTGGAGAAGTTTGCGGCCAACCTGCGCACCCAGTTTGTGCCGCGCAAGTCCCAGGAAGTTCTGGAGCTTTGCAGTGATGCTGCAACGCTGGAGGCCATGCCGGTTCACGATTTTATGGAGAGGCTTACCCTCTGAGCATCGGGTAGTGGTTTGAGGGGAGCACAGGACTAATGCGCATTGAATATACGCAGACAAAGGGTGCATCGTTCTTTACAAGGACTGACCAAATATTCTCGACTTACAGGCGTTAAATACCGGTGATAGCAAGATCCAAAGCCCCAACGATCTGGTCCCTGAAATGCGAGAGGGAGCCAATTGGGGTCTTGAGATACTTCTCAGGTACTGATGATATTTGCGGGGTTATCAGCAGCAGCTCCTGATCCCCAAAGGTGATTTCCGGCGTCAGTCCTTGCATGGACTCGTCACCGAAGGCGGAACGCTTACCCAACGGGATAACGATACGGGTTGCCAGGTCGCCCTGAACATCGACAAGGTAAGGGTAGTGCGCTTGGCTGGCTTTACCCGGGTTGGGGTACACATCGAACTGGGCCATCAGAACTCCCTGAATTCCTCGCCGAAGCATCCATGTTGTTCGATGAAATCGTTATAACGTTTTATGGCTGTGCGATTTTTGTCGACCCATTGAGAGGCTTCGAGTTTGGAAAGCTCTTCTTTTAGCGCCCGTTCCAGGGTGGCAGACAAGTTGATATTCAGTTCCCGGCTTTTACTAAGCAGGTCGCTATTGATTGAGAGGTTCGCTGCTTTTTTGGGGGCGGCTGTATTGTAGAGTTCGGCCATCGGGGCCTCCTGGGGAATGTTTCATGCACGGCTTGAGTTTATGCGCATGGCAATGCGCAGGCAAGTGTTTAACCTATGGACACCTTTGGAGCCGCAATATCGAACTCTTCAAATTTCCCGGAAAGAGACGGTACCGTGGCTGCGGGAAAGGTCTGTAAGTCGGCTCACCGTGCAATGAATTTTTGCAGGACGTATTCCGCAACCGGCGAAAGATTCACAGTGTGACTTACGACCTGAGAGCGCAACTGCTCGGTTGCAGTGGTCCTCATTCGAATCACTTGCGGGAGGCATAGCATTGATGTGCATTAGTTATGCGCATAAAATGGTTGCATTGTTCTTTGTGGGGACTAATCATGCACGCTTCTGAAGCGACCAAATCCATACGAAAACCAACGAACCTGTCACTGGATAGTGAGCTTCTCAAAGAGGCAAAGCTTCTGGGAATCAACGTTTCACGATCAGCAGAGGCAGGAATCGCAGAGGCCGTGAAGCTTTACAAGCAGAAGAAGTGGTTGCAGGATAATGCCAGTGCCCTCGAAAGCTCGAATGCATACGTTGAAGCTAACGGTTTGCCTCTGGCACGGCATCGTCATTTCTGATGGCCCGTTTCGATATCTATGAAAACAACGATGGGGCAGGTTATCTGCTGGAAGTTCAATCAGACCTTCTCAGTGGATTGAACACCCGGGTTGTCGTGCCACTGTTGCCCAAATCTTCGGCACCGTCTCCTGCCCAAGGGCTGAATCCTGTTTTTAACATTGGGGACCAAGAGGTAGTAATGGCTACTCAGTACCTGGCTGCTGTGCCCCAAGGCGAATTGCGTTTTGGCGCTGGTAGTCTTGCTGAGCAGCAAGACAGGATTTCCGCAGCGCTGGACATGCTGTTTTTGGGCTTTTGAGCTGAAGGGGATTTTCGCTGTGCCCAGTAACCGGATAACAGGAGAACAACCGTGAAGAAACTATTACAGGTCGATTTCGATTTCGAAGGTCCGTTTGGCGAGGAAATGGCAGAAGCGCTGGCGGGCCTGGCGGAGTCCATCAACAACGAGCCGGGTTTTATCTGGAAAATCTGGACTGAAAATCAGAAAGAACAGCTAGCGGGCGGCATTTATCTGTTTGAAGACGAGAAAACCGCCAATGCTTACCTGAAAATGCATTCAGCTCGCTTGCAGGAGATGGGAATAAAGGACGTTCGGGGACGGATCTTTGACGTGAATATGCCTTTATCTACTATTAATAACGGCCCTATTAGCTAGCTAAGGGGTTCTTCATTAAAGACCGGCGCAATAATCAACTTCATTAGGGCAAGGATAAAGGCCAACTTTCTGCCGAAATCAGTTCACCAGCGGATCATGCTGATGTTGTTTTTTTCCAGCGCTCCAGCAGGGGTGTGATCACTGCAACCAGAAGGGCGCCAGCAATGAGTCCCACAACGCCATTTGCCAGAATTGGAAGTAATACCTGAAGGATTCCGCCGGCAGCAACAGAAAAATCGTGGATTGTCTGATACACCGGAGGAATACCGTGGACCAGGATGCCACCCCCCACCAGAAACATGGCGATTGTCCCGAGTATCGAGAGTGTTTTCATCATATAGGGGGCGAGCCATAGAATACCGCGCCCCAGTGATTGCAGGAGCGGACTGTCGCGCTGGCTAAGATAGAGACCGCCATCGTCCAGTTTCACGATACCGGCGACCAGTCCGTAAACTCCGATGGTGATGAACAGGGCAACCACCGCAAGCACCAGAAACTGCATACCTATCGACTCGCTGCTTACCGTCCCCAGGGTGATCGCGATAATCTCCGCTGACAGAATGAAGTCGGTGCGAATCGCGCCCCGAATTCTTTCTTTCTCAAGCACTTTCATATCGACCTTGGGGTCTGTCAGCGCATTTCTCAGTTTGTCCTTGTGGGCTTTGGCATCCTTGCTGTGCAGATATCTATGGGCGAGTTTTTCAAATCCTTCGTAGCACAGGAAGGCACCACCAAGCATCAACAGGGGTATAACCAACCAGGGCAAAAAAAAGCTGATGGCCAATGCACCAGGCACCAGTATAGCCTTATTGAGGAATGATCCCTTGGCAACCGCCCAGACGACGGGTAGCTCCCGGGCCGGCTTGACGCCACTGACCTGCTGAGCATTGAGGGCAAGGTCATCCCCCAATACGCCCGCCGTCTTTTTGGCCGCGACCTTGGTCATCACTGATACATCATCGAGAATGGTGGCTATGTCGTCGATCAGGAGTAACAGGCTGCTTCCTGCCATGGCGTCTCGTCCTTAGTGGTCTGGCATGGGAGCTTCTGCAAGTTCCCTGGATCTGGCTGGCTTTCACTGAACGCCGTTTTTTACGCTGAACTCATCGGTTGCCGAACTACATTTCTTCATGAACCTGGCCATAGGTCAACATCGCGAACAGGCCTGTACCACCGAGAATGTTGCCGATGAGAACCGGGGAAATATGGTAGATCAGAGCGGTGAGAATATTCATTTCTCCGGTTAGCACCAGCGTGAATATTTCGTTTGACCCGGCAATCACATGGGTGAAGTTTCCCGCCGCAATCAACCAGGTAAACATGACGATAACCAGCACTTCGGATCTCTTCGCCGAAGGCAGCATCCACACTATAGCCGCTATGAAAAAGCCTGATGGAATACCGCGCAAAAATGTCTCTGCCGGGGTCAGCGTTGCCAGGTGGTGCGATATTTCCAGGATCGCCGCCAGAGTGTCGACGGGAAAGATGCCGCCGTGGACGCCGATGGCGGCGGTGATGAACGTGCCACACAAATTCGCAACTAATACAATTCCCCAAAGGCGTGCGGTGCAATAGAACCGGTTGCGAGTTGGCTGGGCCAGAATCGGCAGCACGACCGTGATGGTGTTCTCGGTAAACAGTTGAAGCCTGCACAGGATCACCAGGACAAACCCGAACGAGTAGCCCAGGCTCTCAATCAGCGTCAGGTAGGGGTGATCGGATCCCAGATTGGCGCGGATAATGCCCTCTACTAGGACCGATGTGGAAATCCCGATCCCTGCTGCCACACCGGACCACCACAGCGAGATTACCGGGCGTTGCAACTCCTCCTCACCCTCGCGCAGGATGATGGAGTAAAGGGTCAGTGACGAAAGCTTGCCATGTTCGGCTACGGTATCACGTTCTTTCGGAGTCAGTGCCTTTTCGCTCGACGTTAGTGTCTGTTCGCGGGATTCGCGATCTTCGAGCCTGGCGCGAGACTCCTGTTCATCCCAGACCTCCCGGGCTTGCTTTTCCAGAGAGGTATTCTGATCGGTATCACCGTCATTCATTCAGCTGTCCATTAACCCTTGTTTCAGGGTGGTTGGCCTTCTATCTCGTAACCTCGTGAAACGGACAGCTCACACCCGGTGCTCACTGAGCCGCACCAGCTGTCTCCGTGCGCCCCAATGGCCCGGCAGGCCTTCAAATACGCCGGCACAGGCAGTGTCGCAAAACTTGCAGTGGCCGTCATCGGTCAGGTTCCAGGCGCCCAATACGTACCAGTCACGACCAATCAGCAGTTCGCTGCAGTTGTGGCAATAGGTGCTGCCGCCTGACTGGTCGTGCACATTGCCGGTATAGGCGTAGCGAATGCCGTTTTCCATGGCAATCTTGCGGGCCCGGGTCACTGTCGTTGGCGGGGTGGGTGGGGTATCCATCATTTTCCAGTCCGGATGGAATGCGGTGAAGTGCATGGGGACATCGGGCCCCAGCTTCTGTGCCACCCATCGGGTCATTTCATTGAGTTCCTGGTCCGAATCGTTTTCACCCGGGATCAGCAGGGTGGTCAGTTCCAGCCATACATCCGTTTCGTGTTTTATGTACTCGAGGGTGTCGAGAACCGGTTGCAGATGTCCGCCGGTGATCTTGTGGTAGAAGCGTTCAGTGAAGGCTTTGAGATCAACGTTGGCGGCATCCATGTACTGGTAGAACTCCCGTCGGGGTTCTTCGGTGACGTAACCGGCAGTCACCGCAACCGAGCGCACGCCCACCGCGTGGCACGCTTTGGCCACATTAATGGCGTATTCGTGGAAAATCACCGGATCATTGTAGGTAAAAGCGACGCTTTTGCAGTCCAGACTCCGGGCCGCACGGGCAATGTCTTCGGGACTGGCCTGGTCTGCCAGTTCATCGGTTTCCCGGGACTTGGTCATGTCCCAGTTCTGGCAGAATTTGCAGGCCAGGTTGCAGCCTGCGGTGCCAAAGGAAAGGGTCGGGGTGCCGGGCAGAAAATGGTTCAGGGGTTTCTTTTCGATCGGGTCGATGCAGTAACCACTGGAACGCCCGTAAGTGGTGAGCACCATCGTGTCGTTGAGGCGGCCACGAACGAAGCAAAGTCCTCGCTGGCCCTGGTGCAGTTTGCAAAACCTGGGACAAAGGTCGCACTGGATGCGGCCGTCATCAAGCCAATGCCAGAACCCGACCTCGCGGCCCTGAAGAACCGGTATATCGCCCACGGTGAGATCCCTCGCAATTTTGCTTCCGTATTGCCCCAGATAACCTATAGTTTCGTTAAGAGGGTGTGTCAATTTCTTCAGTAGCCAGGGCGAGCTCGCCCCGCTCTGTCAAGCAGGTGATCAGACATGTCTGCCAACATACGAAAAGCCGCTGTTGCGGGTATGTTCTATCCGGACGATCCTGCCCGGCTCAGAGCCATGGTCGACGGCTTCCTGAAACAGGTACCGATATCAGGTCCGGCGCCTAAAGCCATTATTGTTCCCCATGCCGGGTACCCGTTTTCCGGTCCGGTTGCGGCCTGCGCCTACGCGCAGCTTGTACCACTTCGTCACCGTATTCACCGGGTGATACTGCTGGGGCCTTCCCACCGGGTACCGCTGACAGGTATTGCTGCGCCGACGTCGGACTTTTTCGAGACACCGCTGGGCAATATCGAGGTGGAGCAGGGCACACTGGCCAGCCTGCAGTCCTTGCCCCAGGTCAGTTATCTGGATTCACCCCACGAGTATGAACACAGCCTGGAGGTGCACCTGCCGTTCCTGCAGTCAGTTCTGGACCGTTTCACACTGGTGCCACTCGTGGTCGGTGAGGCGTCTCCTGAGCAGGTGGCCGAGGTGCTGCAAGCACTCTGGGGTGGCGACGAAACCCTGATCGTGATCAGCTCCGATCTCAGCCATTACCATAGCTACCCGGAGGCCCGGAAGCTGGACGGTATCACCAGTCGTCACATCGAAACACTGGACTACCGCCATATCGGATACGACGACGCCTGCGGGCGAAACCCGGTTAACGGATTGTTGTATCTGGCCGGGAAGAAAGGCCTGAAAGTAACCACCCTGGACCTGCGTAATTCCGGTGACACGGCCGGATCCAGAGACCGGGTCGTGGGCTATGGAGCCTATGCCATCACCGAAACCTCGGCCTGACATGCTGAACGAGCAGGAACGCCAGATTCTGTTGCAGGTGGCCTCAGCCTCGGTTCGTCACGGCCTTGTCAGCGGTCAGCCGTTGCCGGTTGAACCGGAGGACTATGCTGGACCGTTGGCAAAACCCGGCGCCTGTTTCGTTACGCTGGAAATTGCTGGCCGGTTGCGAGGCTGCATTGGCTCTCTGGAGGCCGTGCGACCCCTGGCCCAGGACTGTGCGGCAAATGCCTTTGCTGCGGCTTTCCGCGATTTTCGCTTTCCCCCGGTTGCGGAGCATGAGCTGGAACAGCTCGAGTATCATGTGTCGGTACTGGGTGTGCCCGCGCCAATGCATTTCCGGTCTGAGGATGATTTGCTGTCGCAGTTGCGTCCTGGTATTGATGGTCTGGTGCTTGTTCAGGGCGAACGCCGCGCCACCTTTTTGCCGTCAGTATGGGAGAGCCTGCCGTTGCCGCAGGATTTTCTTCGCCACCTGAAGCAAAAAGCAGGGCTGGCACCAGAATACTGGTCTGATTCTATCCAGGCATTTCGCTATACCGCCGAATCTGTCAGGAGCATGGATCAACATCACTAAGCATAGCCACGGCCTGCCAGGTCAGCGGTTGATGGTCATGAATTTACGCATTTTATGTAGTCTTTCTGTATTTGGCGCTCGACAATGGGTGATTTGAAATGTAGCATTAATAAAGTTTAATAATTTAATGCTAATAATTGTTTTGATCATTCTTTTTGGCGTTATTCGATCATAAAGGAAACAGATGGAAGTTCTAAGGTTTAAATATAACCTGAATCCGTGAGTTCAACCGGCTGAAACTGTATCCAAAGCCTGCAATAACA
>NZ_CAXBDN010000061.1:0-17796 GCF_963974375.1 uncultured Marinobacter sp. | reverse complement strand
CGAAGAGCAACGGCAGGTCTTCAGCCACATCCCGCTCTACCTGGACCCTGGCCATCAATGTTCTGGTACGCCTGAGAGCCGACGACAGAATGTCGGTGAGGGCAATCCAGTCTCGTTCGATCTTGAGGGTGCCGTGGCCGAGTTTGGTCATGTCGAGCAGATTACGGATATAGCGATCCAGCCGCTCACCCTCGCCAAGAACGGAATCCAGCAGACTGTCCCGATCCTCCTCTGACAGCCGGTCTGACATTGACTTGAGCGTGCTCGCTGACCCAATCATGGATGCCAGCGGTGTGCGAAGATCGTGGGATATTGAGGAAAGCAGGGCAGAGCGCAGCCGTTCGGTTTCTTCGGCCACCCGTGAGGCGGAAAGATTGGCGGCCAGCCGGGTTCGAAACCAGGCCAGGCCCAATTGGTGCACGTAAACGCCGATCGCCAGCCCGCGATAGTAATCCGGTGTCATGTCATTTACCCACAAACCCAATACCGCGTAGACCTCCTCATCGGCCTCAACAGGTTCGAAACGCCACGGCAGGCTGTTCAGGGTGTCCGAGTACGCGCCGCTGGGCTTTCCATTGCGTATCGCCCATTCCATCGCCGAGTATGCGGCTTCATTGAGAGGCTGGTTCGGGCCGCCCCTGGCGACTACTTCCAGTTCACCATTGTCAGGACATTTCTGGACAATCACCAGGGCTAGCTTCAGTTGAGCATAGAGGGTTTCGATGGCCTCATGTTGCACCGATGTGATATCCGGAGCCGAGGCCAGACGGCGGGTAAACTCCAGATGTGCATCAGTCAGGTCATTGGAGGCTCGCAGCATCTGAACCTGGTCTCTGAGCCTGCCTGCCAGGTTGCCGCCACTGACCGCAATGATGAGGAAGAACACCACCGTCAGCAGCTCATCCGTATCGGCCATGTGGAACGTCAGTCGCGGCTCCGTAAAGAAAAAATTATAGGTCAGGAAACTCAGTGCAGCTGCGAACAAGGCAGGACGAATACCGGTACGGGAGGCGATCCAGAGTACCGAGGTCAGAAAAATCAGGGACAGGTTACCCAGCGGCAGAGCATTCTGAAGCCCCATGGCCACCAGCGTTGCGGCTCCGACGCCGGCAACCGCCCAGGCATAATCGCTCCATGGTGCACGCTTGCCCGAAGCTCCATTTAGCTGCCGGCGTTGTTTGCGAGGCACCGGAATAAACGTCACCTCAAAGGCTTCGGCCTGCTTCAGCAGGTGCCTGCTGGTGGATTTCCTGAAATGCCACCAGCGGTTGTGGGAGCGGCCCAGAATCAATGTAGTAACGTTCTGCTCTTTGGCGAAGGCCAGAATTTCGGCCACCACGTCGTAACCGCGAAGTGTCCTGATTTCCGCACCCAGCCTGGAAGCCAGGTCTAAGACCTTCTCCAGGCGCTGGCGCTCCTCAGGACCCGCACGACCGCTATCCACGGTGACCACCGTCCAGGGTGATTTGCGGCGATCGGCTATGCGCCGCCCGGCCCGTACCAGGGTTTCGCCCTGTCCCGAGCCATCCACCGCAACCAGCATCCGTGACCGGATGTGCCACGGCCCCTCAATTCCCCGGGACTGCATGTTCTCGCGGACATCGGCGTCCAGGCGTTCGGCGATTGCCTGGACCGCCAGCTCCCGCAGGGCCGACAGGTTTGAGGAGGAAAAATAGCCATCCATGGTGGCGCGGGCCTGTTCGGGCACATAAACCTTGCCCTGTCTCAGGCGTTCCAGCAGCTCCGAGGGCGTCAGGTCCACCAGCACAATGTCCCGGGCCCGCTCCAGGATTAAATCCGGCACGGTTTCCTGCATGCGTACACCGGTGATTCCTGCCACTACATCCGAGAGGCTTTCCAGATGCTGGATATTGATTGCCGTCCAGACCGTAATATCCTGGTCCAGTAGCTCCTCGATGTCCTGGTACCGGCGGGTATGGCGGGTACCCGGTATATTCCGGTGGGCCAGTTCATCCACCAGCAGGACCTCTGGTTTGCGCCTGAGTGCCGCGTCCAGATCGAATTCCCGGAACGTCTTGCCAGCGTATTCGATTTCTTTTGGCGGTAGTTGCTCCAGGCCCTCACGCAGGGCCACGGTTTCCTCGCGGCCGTGAGTTTCGGCCACGCCGATAACCACATCCACACCCTGCCGGTGAAGCTCGTGGGCTGCCTGGAGCATCTGACAGGTTTTACCAACCCCGGGTGCTGCCCCCAGAAATACCTTCAGCCCGCCTCCGGTTTCGCGCTCCTGAGTTTTCAGAAGCGCATCCGGGTTGGGGCGATTGTGGTCGCCGGTATTCAATCAACTGTCTCCTTGCCATCCAGTGCCAGATTAATCCGCAGGACATTGACCCTGGGCTGGCCGAAAATACCCAATGTGGGCCCCTCAGTGTACCGTGCAATCAGCTCGACGACCTGAGAGGCGGGGATATCCCGGGCGGTCGCCACACGTTCCGCCTGCAATCGAGCGGATTCAGGTGAAATATGGGGATCAATGCCGGAACCGGAAGCCGCCAGCAGGTCCGCAGGAATGGTGTCGGGTCGAACACCCTCCCGCGCTGCGATTGCTCTGGAATCCCCCTCTACACGGTCGCGCAGATCCGGGTTGCTGGCGGCATAGTTGGAACCGCCCACTGAGAACGGATCGTAGTCCGCTGCCGAAGGCCGCCCATGGAAGTATTCCGGGGCGTTAAAGGGTTGTCCAACCAATTCCGAGCCTACCACCACATCATCCACGATGATCATGCTTCCAAGGGCTTCATGGGGAAACATGACCTTGCCTGCCGTCGTCACCAGAAGGGGGTATAACCCACCACACAGGAGTATCAGAACAATCGCGGTCCTCACGGCGGACAGCCATGACGCTGAACGCGAGACAGTTTCAGATTTTGAATCAGCCATTTCTTTATCTCCTTACAATGCAACAGAAAGCATGAGATCCAACACCTTGATGGCCGGGAAGGGCAGTAGCAGGCCCCCTAAACCAAAGATCAGCAGGTTACGGCGCAGCAGCTGGGTGGCGCTGGCCGGTTTATAACTCACGCCTTTGAGGGCAAACGGAATCAGGGCGGGGATGATCAGCGCGTTAAAAATGGTGGCTGCCAGCACAGCGTTCATCGGGTTCGACAGGTTCAATATATTGAGCACATCGAGTGCCGGCAGACTTCCTACGAACAGTGCCGGAAGAATGGCGAAGTATTTGGCCACGTCGTTGGCGAGGGAGAAGGTGGTGAGCGAGCCGCGGGTGATCAGCAGTTGCTTGCCAATTTCCACCACCTCCAGCAGTTTGCCGGGGTCTGAATCCAGATCCACCATATTGCCGGCTTCACGGGCCGCCTGAGTCCCGGAGTTCATGGCCAGGCCAAGATCCGCCTGTGCCAGGGCCGGGGCATCGTTGGTGCCGTCGCCCATCATTGCCACCATCCGGCCTTCCGCCTGTTCCTTGCGAATAATGTCCAGCTTCTGCTCCGGCGTGGCTTCGGCGACGAAATCATCGACGCCCGCTTCCGCCGCGATGGCGGCTGCTGTGATCGGGTTGTCGCCGGTAATCATCACCGTCTTCACACCCATTTCCCGCAGTTTCGCGAACCGCTCCTTGATGCCGGTTTTAATGACATCTGACAGGGCGATAACACCCAGCACACGATTGCCATCGGCGACCACCAGAGGCGTGGCGCCATTTTTTGCGACCCGCTCAACCAGACGATCGGTTTGCTGGGGGTATTGCCCTCCATTATCCGTAACCAACTTGCGAATTGCGTCGATGGCGCCCTTTCGGAGCGTTCGACCATCGGGCAAGTCAACGCCGGACATACGGGTGTTAGCCGAAAATTTTATGAACTCGGTACCTTCTACTGCTTCGGCTACAGACCCTTTGTCTCTCGCCAGGGCGACGACGGACTTGCCTTCCGGGGTGGGATCCGCCAGGGATGTCAGCAATGCCGCATCCCGTAACGCTCCGGGATCAACCCCCTGAACGGTTTCAAAAGCCGTGGCTTTCCTATCACCCAGGGTAATAGTGCCGGTTTTGTCCAGAAGCAGGGTGTCGATAGAGCCCGCCACTTCAACCGCCTTACCGGATTTGGCAATCACGTTTGCCCGCATGGCACGATCCATGCCAGCGATTCCGATGGCTGGCAGCAGGCCGCCGATGGTGGTCGGGATCAGACATACCAGCAGTGCGACCAGCACAGAGAACGAAGGATAGGAGCCAACAAAACCGGCAAAGGGCACCAGCGTGACCACCACAATCAGGAAGACCAGCGTCATGGCGGCCAGTAGCACTGACAGCGCCAGCTCGCTCGGAGTTTTCTGCCGTTTGGCACCTTCAACGAGGGCAATCATCCGGTCCAACAGGGAGTTGCCGGGGTCGACCGTGACTTCAATCACGATCTCGTCTGACAGCACCTTGGTACCGGCACTGACACCACTGTTGTCGGTGCCCGCCTCCCGGAGCACGGGTGCCGATTCACCGGTCACCGCTGATTCGTTGATGGTCGCGGCGCCAACGACAATTTCACCATCTGCCGGTATCAACTCGTTGGGTTTCACCACCACCCGATCGCCCCGACGCAGGTCGGTCGCGGCGACCTCATTTTGCTGGTCGCCATCCAGTTTGCGGGCCTTCAGGTCCTTCCGGGTTGCCCTGAGGGCTCCAGCCTGGGCCTTGCCCCGCGCTTCCGCAACGGATTCCGCCCCGTTGGCGAACAGTACGGTGAACAGCAGAATTCCGCAGATAGCGAAATCAAGCGCCGCAGGCTCGCCCTGAACAAGGTGCGTTATGCCCAGCAGACCAGTGACCAGGGTGCCGACTCCAACCACCAGCATGACCGGGTTGCGGGCCAGGTGCTTCGGGGAAAGCCGTAGCAGGGACTGCCTCATAACATCGCCTGCCTTGGGCGAAACGGAGTCATTTCGGGTTTCTTGAGACATCATCGTTCTCCAATCAGGACATCAGAGCCAGGGCTTCAGCGATCGGGCCGAGAATCAGCACCGGCATAAAGCTCAGCAGGGTAAACATCACAATCACCGCCAGGGTCATCAGGCCGAAGGTAGGCGTATCGATACTGAGACTGCCGCGGCCTTCCGGGGCGGAACGCTTGGCAGCAAGGGACGCAGCAACCGCCAGTGGCGCCAGGATTGGAATGAAACGACCCAGTGCGAGGTTGACGGCGCAGGTGACGTTCCACCATACGGAATCATCGCCAAGACCCTCGAAACCCGAGCCATTGTTGGCAAACGCTGAGGTGTACTCGTAAATCACCTGACTGATGCCATGGAAGCCGGGGTTTGAGTTACCGGTCAGCGCCGGGAAAGCCACAGTGATCGCGCTGAATCCCAGGATCAGCAGTGGCTGAATCAGCAGGGCGATACACACCAGCTTCATTTCCCTGGTTTCCAGGGCCTTGCCGGCGATTTCCGGTGCACGCCCGATCATCAGCGAGCCCAGGAACGCGGCCAATAGCAGAAACAGGAGATAACCGATCAGCCCGACGCCAATACCCCCGAAGGTGACGTTGATGAACATGTCGATCATCGGAATCATGCCGCCAATGGGGTTGAAGCTGTCGTGCATGCCGTTCACCGAGCCGTTGGATGTCTGGGTGGTCCAGCTGCCCCACAGCGCGGTAGCCGTGGCCCCGAAACGGACTTCCTTGCCCTCAAGGTTGGGCCCTTCCGCGGCAAGGCCAGCGAATGCGGCATTGGGCTGGTTCTCTGACCAGATGGCGACGGACGTAAGCGACACCGACATCACCACCATGACCCCCATCACCACCATCGACAGACGACGACGGCCGGTCATGAATCCGAGGGCGAAGACCATGGCAGCAGGAATAAGAACGATAGACACCGTCTGAAGGAAGTTGCTCACAGGCGTCGGGTTTTCCAGTGGCACGCTGGAGTTAGGGCCATACCAGCCGCCGCCGTTGGTGCCGACCTGCTTGATAGCCACCATGGGAGCGACAGGCCCGATGGGAATGTTCTGTTCAGACATCGCCACCGTTTGGTCCAGCGGGGTAGCCGTCTGAGCACCCACGTAGCTGTTCGGGACCCCCTGGGATGCAATGATCAGCGCAACCACCACCGCCACAGGCAGCATCACGCGCACAATCGCGCGGGTCAGGTCCTCATAGAAATTGCCGACAGACACCCGGCCGTCAGCAGAGGGCTTGGGTTTATTGTCTGAACGACCGAAGAGGGTGCGGACAATGGCAACCAGCGCCGCCATACCCGCCGCGGGCGTGACCACCTGGAGCGTCACGATCCCGAAGGTGTGGGCAAGATAGCTGAGCTGTGCCTGCCCGGAATAATGTTGCTGGTTGGTATTGGTGAGAAACGAGACGGCTGTGTGCAGGGCAAGATCCCAGCTCATTCCGTCAATACGGTCAGGGTTCAGGAACAGGAAACCCTGGGCCATCAACAGCCCGAACACGATCAGTACCAGTACCAGATGCAGCTTCAGCAGCGCTTTGCCGTACCCCTGCCAGCTCATTGCCTGGGTGGGATTGACGCCAAACAAACGATACAGGCCGTTCTCAACCGGCAGAAAGATCGCTCCGCCAGCACCTCTGTCGCCGGAAAACACGCCGGCAATGTACTTGCCTAATGGCCACGCCAGCAGGAGCGTGACCGCATAGATAATGATGACCTCGTTCACAGCCGTTCCTCCAGATCAATGAACAGGAAACACAGGCCAAACAGCCCAAGAATGATGCCAATACCGATCAGTGCCATGGTCAGAACCTCTCAGGCCAGAGCAGGGCGGCGACCAGGTAGACGCCAACCGCGACAGAAACAACTAAAAGGAAAGTGGACACGCTCGTACTCCTTCAGTGAGTGTGTCTCTATGGTGCGGGGGCAGAGTGTAAAAATTCGATGACCAAATCAGGAGTTGGCCGTAAAAAGATCGTTAAAATCAGGTGGGGGCACTACCCCATCAGATTCAGCCGACGGGGAATTCGGTCCTGGCATAGCGCACGTGGGATTTGCGCCGAACGGTCAGAGTGTAGCCCAGAGTGAGAGGGCCGAGGCGGCCAATCAGCATCACGGCCATGATCACGAGTTGGCCGGTAGTGCCAAGCTCACCGGTTGTGCCACGGGACAGCCCAACGGTTCCGAATGCGGAGACTACCTCAAAGGCGATATTGAGAAAATCGTCCTCCACCAGAATACTCAATGTCAATACAGCCACAAAGACCACCGCCATGCCGATCGTGGCAGTCGCCAGGGCCTTGAGCACCGTTTCTCTCCCCAGGGAGCGTCGAAAGAAGCTGACGTTCAGGTTACCCCGGAGAAAAGACCGGGTTGTCGCAATAAGGATCACGAAGGTTGAGATCTTGATACCACTGGCGGTGGAGTTGGGAGCTCCACCGATGAACATGAGCAGCAGCATCAACACACTGGTTCCGGCCGTCAAGGCACCAATATCGAGGGTGTTGAAGCCGGCTGTTCGAGGCGTGACCCCCTGAAACCAGGCGGCCAGAAGTTTATCCCCGAAGCTGTCGAGAGCGCCCAGGGTTGCCGGGTTACCAAATTCCAGAAGCAGTATGCTTGCCGTGGCGATCACATTCAGGAGCAGGGTGGCCAGCAATATCACTTTGACGTAAACCGACAACCGCGACCAGCAACGTTTGTCCACGACCTCCATAATCACGATGTACCCCAGTCCACCGGTAACGAACAAGGCCGTCACTGACAGACTGATACCGGGGTGGTTAACGTAAGCCGAGAGGCTGTCCGGCGATAACGCAAAGCCAGCATTGTTGAAGGCGGAAATTGTGTAGAACAGCGCTTGATACAATCCTTCAGCCCAGCCCCGTTCCGGCACAAAAAACAGACCGAGAAGACCAATTCCAAGGGCTTCAGCTGTCAGTGCGAAGAGCGCAATAGAACCTCCGGCTCTTCGGGCGGTCTGAAGTGAGATTTCGTTGAAGGCCTCCTGAGCGACGAGTTGGTGTTGCAGTCTGAGCTTGAATCCCAGGGCCAGTGCCGTCAGCACGGCAAACGTCATCAACCCAAGACCACCAAGCTGAATCAGAGCCAGAATCACCAGTTGACCAAACATGGTGAATTGGCTGCCCGTGTCGACAACCACCAGTCCGGTAACGGTGACGGCTGAGGTGGCGGTAAATGCCGCTTCCATCCAGGTGATGGGTTCAACCGTTGCAAAGGGCAGCTTCAATAGACAGGCGCCGATACCAATTAAAACCAGAAAGGCTTCGAGCAACAGTCGGGGAGGGTTGATTCGGCGAGCACGATGTAACCCCGTGTCCGAACGGCGATAGGACACCAGATCCAGAAAATGTGCTTTCATAAGCGGTTGACGAGTTCTCTAAGATCATCCAACTGACCGCCCAGAACAAGTCGGTCTCCGCTCCGTATTTTCCATGTGTGCTCGGGGTGAGAGTGGGCCTCCCGCGTCCGCTTTACAACCAGGGCTTCAACAGGGGCGTCGCCGATCAGATCACCAATGGTCTTGTTGGCCAGATCTTCGGTCGTATGAAAGTCGACGATAAAATAGTCGTCATCCAGCCCCAAGTAATCATGCACCATGGGATAATTCAATTCCTGGGAGATCCGGATACCCATTTCATGCTCGGGTGCGATGATCCGCGTGGCCCCCAGTCGCTGGAGAATTCGGTGATGCTGGTTCGTCAGTGCCTTGGCCCATACTTTTGTGAGACCGAGCTCCCGTAGCTGCAGGGTTGCAAGCATGGTGGCTTCAACGTTCCTGCCAATTGCAACCACGGCAGCGTCGTAGCTACCCGCATTCAAGGCCGGAAGAGAATTTTCATCGGTTACATCGGCAATTACGGCGTGTGTAATATCCTCTGCCAGACGATCAACACGCTGCTCATCCGAATCAATTCCGAGAACCTCGTGGCCAAGACGAGTGAGCTCTCTGGCAATCGTCGCCCCAAAAACACCAAGACCAATAACAATGAATTGCTGTTTTTTTATCATCAACCTTGTGTCTCCTGAGCATAATGAGCACGGGGCAATGCTATCGCAAACTATGGTCGCACAGTCTCGCCAGAGGATCGCTTTCAGCCCCGTAAAAATACCGTAAAATTTGATCGTCCCCCGTCCTAAAATCTCCAGATATGTGTTTTGCTTAAATCATCCAACCTGAAACCGGTTTACGACCTGAGGCCATTTAGATTGAATCAGAGCATGATTGGCCATATTGCCCTCGCTTTTGCGTGGCTTGGATTTCTGGCCATTGCAAACCGACAGGCTTCGCAGCCGGTGGTGTCCATTTTTCCGTACCTGACGCCAGTGGTTTTCTTTGCCTGGGTTTATGGCGCCAGGTGGGGACTTTTGATATCTGGTTTCGCGACGTTAGCGGCCATTCCCGATGAATTTCTGAGTTTTCACTCGAAAGCCGATTTCCTCTATGCAGGTCTTACAACCTACGTTCAGTTAACCGCAGCGGTCATTGCTATTGTTGCGGTAAAAGCGGTGCGTTCGAGGTCCGGGCGATGCTGACCATGGCTCTGATCAATGTGCGACCGGTCATTCAGATTCTCGGGTTCCTGCTGATTCTTCTGAGTTTTATGATGACACTGCCGGTCAATCTTCTGATGTTTGGTGACACGCCAGACTGGCTGGCCTTTGTGAAGTCAGCAAGCATCTGTTTTGGCGTTGGCTTGCTCTGCTTCTTCAGCGTCGGCCGGGAACGGCACGCGCTCAAGCAACGGCAAATGTTCATCCTTACTGTTTCAGCCTGGGTTGTAATCCCGCTGTTCTCGAGCCTGCCGCTGCTGTTAAGCGATCTTGACCTGAGTATTACGGATGCTTTTTTTGAAAGTATTTCCGGAGTCACAACAACCGGCTCCACTATCCTGACCGGCCTCGATGTTTTACCAGATGATATTTTACTGTGGCGTTCAATCATGCAGTGGATGGGCGGAATAGGCATCATTGGCATGGCTGTGGCGATACTGCCATTTCTTAGAATTGGTGGTATGCGATTGTTTGCAACAGAATCGTCGGAATGGACCGAAAAGGCTTTACCACGAACCAATAACCTGGCGCGGGGGCTGGTATTCAGTTATCTGATATTGACCGTCAGCTGCCTTTGCGTTTACTGGTTGCTGGGCATGGATCTGTTCAATGCGCTCAACCATGCGCTGACGACGGTCTCGACCGGAGGCTATTCCACGTCAGACAGCTCGATGGGGCAGTATCATCAGCTTTCCATTCTGTTTGCATCGTCTGTCTTCATGATGCTTGGTGGCATTCCGTTCTTTCTCTTTGTCAGGCTTCTGAACGGGCAGGCCCAGCCACTCTTAAGAGATCAGCAAATCCATTTCTTTCTCAAGTTTCTGCTCCTGATAGCACTGATCATCGCGCTTTACCGGGTAGTGAACGACGGGGCCATGCCACTGGATGCCTTCGTGCACGCCTTGTTCAATGTCACGTCAGTGGTCACGACAACAGGTTATGCCTCCCAGGACTATTCTCTGTGGGGACCGTTTGTGGTGGTGCTGTTCTTCTTTCTGACCTTTGTGGGTGGCTGCTCAGGATCTACAAGCGGTGGCATGAAGATCTTTCGGTTTCAGCTGTCCATGCTGCTTTTACGCGAGCAGGTCCGTCGGCTGTTACATCCAAGTGCCGTCTTCGCCAGACATTACAACGGGCGCCTCATCAGCGATGAAATAGTCGCATCCAGCGTCGCATTCTCGTTCATCTTTCTGGCGACACTCGCTGTCGTAGCATCAGCACTGGCGCTATTGGGGCTTGATCTGACCACAAGTCTGACCGGCGCAGCCACCGCGCTGGCAAACGTGGGACCAGGGCTGGGTGACACCATTGGCCCGGCCGGAAACTTTCAGCCGTTGCCGGATACGGCGAAATGGGTGCTGATGATTGCGATGTTACTGGGGCGGCTGGAGCTTCTGAGTGTGTTTGTCATGTTCTCCCCACAGTTCTGGCGGAGTTGAGGCGGGGTGGTTTGAAGGCTGTCTGTATCCGTGAATCAGGTGTCTATGAAAAATAGGAAGCGTAAACTGACCTGACTGACGGCAAAGTCGATCAAACCAACGCAACAGGAGTCCCTATGATAACGCGACGCCACCGGGAAATGCCCACAACTGTCGCGACCCTCGACGATCTCGCAACGTTGGCAGACTATTCGCTCATGGACACGCTCAACAGCGATCCTGAGGGGAAAGCAAACGGAGCTGACCACGCGCCACGACAAGTCTTCTCGGGCCACTATGTACCGGTCAATCCCACGCCCATCGAAAACCCCGAATACGTTGCGCATGGGCAAAATCTGTTTCACGACCTGGGTTTCTCCGACAGCATGGCGCAGTCCAGCGACTTCGTCCGTATGTTCTCCGGCGACTTGTCCCGGGTTCCGGAGCCCCTGCGCAACGTCGGCTGGGCCTGTGGCTACGCACTTTCCATCTATGGCACCGAGTTCTACCAGCAATGCCCGTTCCAGACCGGCAATGGCTACGGCGACGGTCGCGCTATTTCGGTGCTCGAGGCTGTCATCAACGGGCAGCGTTGGGAAATGCAGTTGAAAGGGGCAGGGCGCACACCCTATTGCCGCGGCGGAGACGGCCGGGCCGTGCTGAGATCCAGTGTACGGGAGTTCCTGGCCCAGGAGCATATGCACGCGCTTGGCGTGCCCACGTCACGGTCTCTGAGTCTTTATGTGTCGAAGACCGAGCAGGTCAGGCGCCCGTGGTATTCGGAGGGTTCACGCTCAATGGATCCCGATATTCTTGTATCCGAGCCAGTTGCCATCTCTACGCGTGTTGCGCCGTCGTTCATTCGGGTAGGGCAGCTCGAACTCTTTGGACGTCGGGCCCGCAAGCAGGAACACCCACAGGCGATGGAGGAGCTCGAGAAGCTCGTCTTGCACCTGATCGATCGTGAGTACGGTGACGTTATCGACCAGTCACTGGCCACCGCCGATAAAGTGGTGGTGCTGGCACATGAATTCCGCAGCCGACTGACGTCACTGGTGGCGAACTGGATCCGCGTCGGCTACTGCCAGGGTAACTTCAATAGCGACAACTGTGCGGCGGGCGGCTTCACACTCGACTACGGACCCTTCGGATTCTGCGATGTGTTTGATCCGCAGTACCAACCCTGGACGGGTGGCGGGCGTCACTTCGCGTTCCTCAATCAACCCACAGCGGCCGAGCGCAACTTCCATTCGTTTTGTTCGGCGGTGCAGCCGTTGCTGGCAGCGCATCCAGACTGTTTGCGGCAGCTGGAGGAGATTCACAGTGATTTCCCAGAGGTGATGCAAGCGCAAATGGAGAAAATGTGGGCTGCCAAGCTTGGACTTGATGCTTTTGATGAGGCTTTGTTCCGTGAGCTGGCAACGCTGATGATGCAAACGACCGTTGATTACACCATGTTCTTCCGGGAGCTCTCGTCGCTGCCAGATGATATTGAGCCGCTCAGGAAGAGCTTCTACAAAGGCCCGACCTATGCGGCAGACCCCGAAGGGCTGGACCGGCGCTGGTCAGCGTGGCTCTCGAACTGGCAATCGCGCATTGAACCTGGTGCCCGTGAGGAGATTGCCAGTCAGATGAAGCTTATCAACCCGAAGTTCAGTTTGCGGGAGTGGTTCGTTGTGCCTGCCTACCAGCAAGCGGCAGCGGGTGACTACGCCTTGCTGCGAGAACTGCAGGACGTGATGACGCAGCCATACGCCGAGCAATCGGAAGACGTAGAGAACAAATACTACCGACTGAAGCCGCCGGAGCTCTTTGAGCTTGGTGGATCGTCGCATTACAGCTGCTCATCGTGAAAGGCTCCGGCACGCGGTCACTAGGTCAGGCACACCAAATGCTGAACACCAAACGGTTATTTGCTTCAGTTTTTAGCCTGGCTCTGTTTCCGAGAGCGGTAAGGGATGGTGGCACATGAAGGTTGTCCTGATTACCGGTGCTTCTTCGGGTATTGGTAAAGCATGCGCCTCACATCTGCATCACAAGGGTTACCGGGTCTACGGCACTAGCCGGCTCGCCATGGACCCCAATGTGGCGCCTGCCGCGGCAGATGACGGAGGATTTCGTCTTCTGCCCATGGACGTAACGGACGAGGCGTCGATTGCAAAGGCTATCGAATACGTCGAACAGATTGAAGGGCGACTGGATGTCCTTGTTAACAACGCAGGTTACGGCCTGGCCGGGACAGTCGAAGATACGATGACTACCGAGGCGCACTTGCAGCTGGACACGAATTTTCTGGGAACGGTCCGGGTGTGCCGTGCGGTTATCCCACTCATGCGCAGGCAGGGCAGCGGGCTTATCGTGAACATCAGCTCTATGGCCGGCGTTGTCGGTATTCCCTTTCAGAGTTTTTACAGCGCCAGTAAATTCGCGGTGGAAGGGTTTTCACAAGCGCTGCGAGGTGAAATCGGGGCTTATGGTATCAGTGTCGTTGTGATCCGCCCCGGGGACTTAAAGACCAGCTTCACAGTGAACCGTAAAAAGATTCCACCGCCAGAGGGTTCACCGAATACCCGGGCTTTTGAAACAGCACTGGAGATCATGGAGCAGGATGAGGCCAACGGCCCTTCACCGGAAACAGTGGCGAAACGGCTAGGGCAACTGATTGCCAGCAAATCGCCACCTCTTTGCACGACCGTTGGCTCCGCGAGCCAGCGCTTTCTGATCAGTCTTCGGCTGATTCTGCCCATTTCGCTCTTCGAGCGGGCTTTGCGGGCTTATTACCGGCTGTAGTGCGTGGACGACCACAGAAAGCACTAAACACCGCCTGCCACAAATCAACAATTTACATGGCTTATTCCACGCAAAGTACTAAACAGACTTAAAGTAAATTCCAGAATAAAAAGCCGATTTGAATTTCCACATAAAGTATTGAATTTGTCGTCCAACTCAGAAGTGCGCACACCTAGGCGAAAACGGTTAGGCTTGAAGGGAGCAGGTCATACAAGCTTGTCATCCAGTGTGAACACCGGGCCTGTCCTGAGAAATGCTCTAAACTATAAATAAATATGGGCTTCAAAAAATCACCAAGGATATCGCGATGAAACTTCAAACCATTACCTGCAGCACTCGTCCTGGTCGGGTCGGCCCGTCCATATCCAGGTGGTTTAACGCACTCGCCAACCAGGAGGGTGGATTCGAAAGTGAACTTGTAGACCTTGCCGATTTCAATCTACCGGTTTACGACGAACCCAGCCATCCGCGCCTGCAAAAATTCGAACACCAGCACACTAAGGCCTGGTCGGAGAGTGTCGATAACGCGGATGCCTATGTTTTCGTGATTCCGGAATACAATTTCTGTCCACCGCCATCTTTCATAAATGCGCTGAATTACGTCTACAATGAATGGACCTATAAGCCATGTGGTTTTGTCAGTTACGGCGGTGTATCCGGCGGCCTGCGATCTGCTCAGTTGGCTAAGCAGTTAGTCACTGCCGTTAAAATGATGCCAATGGTAGAAGGGGTGATGATTCAGATGCCCTGGGAAAGCTTGGGCAATAACAGGGAGTTTATCGCCAGTGATCATCACACCAGTTCTGCAAACACCATGCTCGTCGAGTTGGCGAGATGGGCGAAAGCCCTGAAAGCCTTACGCTGACAAGTTTGAGGTATAAGTCGATGAGCAACACACTTCCAACAGCAGAGCAGGAATGCAGCGCTTTACAGGCCCCCTGTAAAGCAATCGAGTTGTTGCTGACGCCAAGGGTCGCAGATCTTGGTGGGTTTTCCGTGCGTCGTTTGTTACCGACCGCGAAAAGAAAAATGGTTGGCCCCTGGATATTCTTTGATGAGATGGGGCCTGCAACATTTACCGCCGGCGAGGGGATCAACGTACGACCGCATCCACACATAGGTATTGCTACTGTAACCTACCTGTTCGAGGGCGAAATACTACATAGGGATTCGGTCAGTAGTTTGCAGCCAATTCGGCCCGGTGACATCAACCTGATGGTGGCGGGAAGGGGCATAGCTCATTCTGAACGGGAGCGACCGGAGATAACCAATGTTGACCATGGCCTCCACGGACTTCAGCTCTGGCTGGCTCTGCCTGACGAGCATGAAGAAACCGAGCCTTCATTCCATCATTACCGCGAGCATGAGATTCCTGCAATGGAAGTTGATGGGGTTCCGGTACGGGTAATGATCGGCAGCGCCTGGGGAGTCACATCGCCTGTGCTTCAGTTTTACGAAACACTTTATGCAGAAGCTTCGCTGAAGGCCGGGCAGGTGCTCGAATTGCCCGACGCTTCAGAGCGTGCTGTATATGTCGTTCAGGGCTCTGTCGACGCTGAGGGCACGAATTTACTCACTCACAGCATGGCGATAGTTTCTGCTGGCGAACGGGTATCCATCACTGCAGCGGAAGATGCCCGCATTGTCTTGATAGGAGGTGAACCAGCAGGGCCGCGATTTATTGAATGGAATTTCGTATCGTCCCGGAAGGAGCGTATTGCCCAGGCCAAAAATGATTGGCGCGAGGGACGGTTTGACAAGGTTTCAGGAGATGAAGAGGAATTTATCCCAATACCTTAAAGGCTGCCTGGCCAGTAAGTCACCGGCAGCCCCGGCGACTTCCCAGTTCCGGGTATTGCCAGACCAGTGCCGTGGATTCTGGTGTTTTGCTCTTTCATAAAACAGTTTCCGTTGGACGACCACAGAAAGCACTAAACACCGCCTGCCACAAATCAACAATTTACATGGCTTATTCCACGCAAAGTACTAAACAGACTTAAAGTAAATTCCAGAATAAAAAGCCGATTTGAATTTCCACATAAAGTATTGAATTTGTCGTCCAACTCAGAAGTGCGCACACCTAGGCGAAAACGGTTAGGCTTGAAGGGAGCAGGTCATACAAGCTTGTCATCCAGTGTGAACACCGGGCCTGTCCTGAGAAATGCTCTAAACTATAAATAAATATGGGCTTCAAAAAATCACCAAGGATATCGCGATGAAACTTCAAACCATTACCTGCAGCACTCGTCCTGGTCGGGTCGGCCCGTCCATATCCAGGTGGTTTAACGCACTCGCCAACCAGGAGGGTGGATTCGAAAGTGAACTTGTAGACCTTGCCGATTTCAATCTACCGGTTTACGACGAACCCAGCCATCCGCGCCTGCAAAAATTCGAACACCAGCACACTAAGGCCTGGTCGGAGAGTGTCGATAACGCGGATGCCTATGTTTTCGTGATTCCGGAATACAATTTCTGTCCACCGCCATCTTTCATAAATGCGCTGAATTACGTCTACAATGAATGGACCTATAAGCCATGTGGTTTTGTCAGTTACGGCGGTGTATCCGGCGGCCTGCGATCTGCTCAGTTGGCTAAGCAGTTAGTCACTGCCGTTAAAATGATGCCAATGGTAGAAGGGGTGATGATTCAGATGCCCTGGGAAAGCTTGGGCAATAACAGGGAGTTTATCGCCAGTGATCATCACACCAGTTCTGCAAACACCATGCTCGTCGAGTTGGCGAGATGGGCGAAAGCCCTGAAAGCCTTACGCTGACAAGTTTGAGGTATAAGTCGATGAGCAACACACTTCCAACAGCAGAGCAGGAATGCAGCGCTTTACAGGCCCCCTGTAAAGCAATCGAGTTGTTGCTGACGCCAAGGGTCGCAGATCTTGGTGGGTTTTCCGTGCGTCGTTTGTTACCGACCGCGAAAAGAAAAATGGTTGGCCCCTGGATATTCTTTGATGAGATGGGGCCTGCAACATTTACCGCCGGCGAGGGGATCAACGTACGACCGCATCCACACATAGGTATTGCTACTGTAACCTACCTGTTCGAGGGCGAAATACTACATAGGGATTCGGTCAGTAGTTTGCAGCCAATTCGGCCCGGTGACATCAACCTGATGGTGGCGGGAAGGGGCATAGCTCATTCTGAACGGGAGCGACCGGAGATAACCAATGTTGACCATGGCCTCCACGGACTTCAGCTCTGGCTGGCTCTGCCTGACGAGCATGAAGAAACCGAGCCTTCATTCCATCATTACCGCGAGCATGAGATTCCTGCAATGGAAGTTGATGGGGTTCCGGTACGGGTAATGATCGGCAGCGCCTGGGGAGTCACATCGCCTGTGCTTCAGTTTTACGAAACACTTTATGCAGAAGCTTCGCTGAAGGCCGGGCAGGTGCTCGAATTGCCCGACGCTTCAGAGCGTGCTGTATATGTCGTTCAGGGCTCTGTCGACGCTGAGGGCACGAATTTACTCACTCACAGCATGGCGATAGTTTCTGCTGGCGAACGGGTATCCATCACTGCAGCGGAAGATGCCCGCATTGTCTTGATAGGAGGTGAACCAGCAGGGCCGCGATTTATTGAATGGAATTTCGTATCGTCCCGGAAGGAGCGTATTGCCCAGGCCAAAAATGATTGGCGCGAGGGACGGTTTGACAAGGTTTCAGGAGATGAAGAGGAATTTATCCCAATACCTTAAAGGCTGCCTGGCCAGTAAGTCACCGGCAGCCCCGGCGACTTCCCAGTTCCGGGTATTGCCAGACCAGTGCCGTGGATTCTGGTGTTTTGCTCTTTCATAAAACAGTGGGACGACCACGCAAAACTCTAAATTTTCAAAACCTAATATCAGTCTCTTACCTGCCATGGTCCACAAAAAGTGCTAAACAAACTTAAAGTAGATTCTAGAATAGAGCGCTCGTTCTGGTTTCCACACAAAGTGCTAAATTCGTCGTCCGAAATCTTGCTGAAACCCATGAAGTCTTAGGATCGGAGAGTCCTTCATTTGGAGGGGCGCTATTACGGCATTGCCAGCAAAACTTTGTCCAGGGTCAAACTGGAGCTTGCGCGCCGTG
>NZ_CAXBDN010000060.1:0-17867 GCF_963974375.1 uncultured Marinobacter sp. | reverse complement strand
GAGCGGCCCGGGTGTCGCGGGGAGTGGCTGTTTTGCTGCTGCTGTTCCTGGTGGTTGCTGCGCTGCCCGGCATGACCATTCTGAAACCCGCTCACCCTGGCCTGGCAGTGGCGGTGGAACCGGCCCCCTATCCTGACTCCGTGGCAACCACCAAAATTGACCGTCTGCTGTCCCGGATCCTGCTGGACGACGACCAGCTGACTGTCGAAGCCAGCCTTGGTGCGGACCTGCAGGATTACGTGCAACAAGTTACGGACTCTCCTGCACTGGCCGGTGATGACAGGGTGTCCCTGGTGATCCGGAAAAGTCTGCCGGAGCCGGCGGCCGGACAACTGATCGGCCTGCTCGACAGCTACCTTGAATACCGTGACGCTGTTCCGGATCCCCTTGGCATTGAGCTGGACCGGCTGGAGCAGATTCAGACGGAGTTTTTCGGTGAGGCCGACGCCCGGCGCCTGTTTGGCCCCTATAACCAGATGCGTCGCATGATGGAGGGGCATCGTGACCCCGCCGAATAATCCCATGGTGGGTGCCACCGTGGGCCTGGTGCTGGCGGTGGCCTCTGGGCTGTTGCTGGCGCTGGTCTACAGCTTCCCCTCCTGCTATCTGGTCGCCTGGATTGCCCTGGTCCCGTTGTTGGGCGCGCTTGAAGGTCGCAGTCTGGCGGGGGCCTATGGGCTGGGCCTGGTCACTGGTCTGATGGCCCTGACAGGTGCGGCCTGGTGGATCATGGATTTCATCGTCCTGCTCAAGGGCTATGGCCCGCTCAGGACCGCGGTTTTTTCCGGCCTATTCTGGGTATACGGCGCACAGATGATCGGTTTGCTGGCCCTTGCCATCGTGTTTGGTCGCCGCCACAGAATCCTGCCTGAGATAGTGCTGATTCCGGTACTGGTGACCTTGTTTTTCGGCAGTTTCCCCATGTTGTTCCAGTCAAATCTGGGCGAAACCCAAAGCCTTTTCCTGACCGCTATCCAGGGCGCGGATCTGACCGGGGCTATCGGTCTGGACGCGGTGATCGGGCTGGTAAATCTGCTGGTCTACCGGTTGCTGATCAGGGCCAGGCCGGTTCGCTGGCAGGAGCTGACGGCCCTTTGCCTGGTACTGATCTGGTTTGGTTATGGTGGCTGGCAGCTTTCGAAGTGGAGTGGGCGGGTTGCCGCAGCGGTCGAAGACACCAGTCGCCATCCTGTTACCAGGATCGGGCTGGTACAACCCGGGGCGCTACCGGTGCTGACACCGGAGCCACCAAAACCCGGCTATAGCCTCAGTTATCCTCCGGCCATGGCGATTTCCGAACAACTGGTGGATGCCGGCGCAGAGGTGGTGATGTGGTCGGAAAGTCGTTTTGTGCTCTACTTCGAGAACGAACATGTTCAGCGGGCGTATCAGCAACAGGTTCGCCGCATGAGCGTTCCCTTGCTGTTTCAGGATATGGAATATCGCAATGATGCGCAGGGGCGGATGGAGTTCAATACCGCGCTGATGCTGGACCACGGCGGCGCGGTGCTGGGGGATTATCAAAAAGTGAAACGGGTTGCCTTCGGCGAATATATTCCATTGGTGGAAAATTTCCCGGCGTTACGCCGGCAGGTGATCCGGTTTTTTGGAGGTTTCACCGCTACGGTTGCGCAGGGCCCCGGTCCCGCCCGCTTTGATGTCAGGGGTGTCGGCATTATCCCATTGATCTGTTACGAAGCCATGTTCCCGGAGTTCGTCGCCAGCGCAGTGTCCGAAGTGTCTGCTGCGCCGGATCAGGATGAAAGCCCGAGAATACTGACAGTGCTCTCCAATAACGCCTGGTTCGGCGACTCCAGGCAGCCATTTCAGCATTTTCATTCGGTGATCCTGAGGGCCGTCGAGAACCGGCTTCCCCTGGTGCACGTGATGAATAACGGTCCTTCCGGCGTGATAACCCCTGACGGACGAATTCACTTTCAGTCTCCTCTCGGGGGCGAAAAAGGGTATCTGGCCGAGGTGCCTCATGTTGCGGAGAGCCAGACCGGGCGGACCCTGTTCGGGCGCTACCCGGGCTGGTTTACCGGACTGATGTTCGCCATCCTCATGGTCGGCATCACGAACCGTCTTGTGTGGCTTCTGCTTCCTGTTCTGCGCCGTCGGAAAGCATGACGCCGGCCTTGTCAGCGGCACTTTGCTGGCGGCGCTTGCGTTCCTCGGGGCTGAGATCAGGATCATTCTGAATCTTCATCACTTCGAGGGTGTACCGGGTCAGGGTTTCTTCCTCGCCATACAGCTGTTCGGCCAGCTCATTGCCCAGATGGGTGCGTCTGAGTCGGGCCAGCTGCTCGTAATCGTTGCTGATGGAGACTGGATCATTACGCATGCCCAGGATGTCTTCGATTTCCTTGTAGGCTGAGCTGTATCGATAGAATCGTTCAGCAATATCAGACGCCCGCTCACCCGCCTCTTCACCCAGTCCGGCTTCGATCATTGCCCGTAGTTCGTTCATCTGCGCTTCATCGATGGGCGCTTCGCTGTAGAGAAAGGCCTCTTCCAGCAGTTGATGAGCGGTGTGATCCAGCACCACGTGTCCATCGTCGCCGATGGTCAGCTGGCCCAGGGAATAAGCGATGGTTTCCAGATCGTAAGGCACTGAGGAGTCTGGTTCATCGGCAACGGCTGGCTGTTCTGCCGGCTCCGCACTGACCAGGGACTGACTGAACAGTGGAGCCGGATCAGCGGGTCCGGTGGCCGCAGGAGGGGCAGGCTGCGTGATGGTTGCCGGCGCGCTCTGGACAGACGGTGTGACTCTGGCTGTGTCAGCGGGCTCCTGTTTGCCGATCATGGTCTGCGCTCCGAACCAGATTATTCCGGCCACGGCCCCCATGGCCACAGCGCCGGTACCCAGCATGAGATAGCTGCGACTCTGAGCGTTATCCCTGCCGGCATGGTTGCTTGTTTTCGTCATGACAGCGTTTCCTCGAACGGCTGTTCCCGGAGATGACTGATGGTGGTTCCGGCCCATTTTTTCATGGCACGGCGCAGGCTGGATGCACAGGAGAAACCCACCAGTTCGGCGACTTCATCGACGCTCAATCCGGAGGAACGTAACTGATGGCTTGCGATTTCCATACGAACAGCATGGAGCAGCTTGCGAAACGATGTGTCTTCCCCGGCCAGACGACGGGTGAGCGAGCGTGGCGGCATCTGCATGCCATCGGCCACCTGTTCGAGATCGATCTGCGGGTTGAAGTGGGCGCGGATATGCCAGCGCACCCGATCCGTAAACGAGATGGTGACCGGCGCGTTATTCAGTTCCTGTTCGCATTGCTGGATGAGCTTGCGATAGCTTCGCTTGCGGAACTTCCGGAACGGCTTGATCACGTATGGCGTACTGGCCGAAATGGCGGTCTGCTCGGTACCAAAGGCAACCGACTTGCACGGCAACTGACTGTAAAGCTCGACGTGGGACGGTTCCTGATAGCTGAGGGTTACGTGGACGTCGGTGTCTTCGACGCTCTGGTTACCGCAGATCATCCACAGCCGGGCGGTCATGGCAATACGGAATTCCAGACTGAAGATTCGTATGTCTTCATCGAAAACGGCATCCGTGGGATATTCCAGCGGATCAACCAGCCGATGCTGTGAATCGAAATAGGTGGTGGGTCTGGACACCATCAGCGCGTAATAGGGCTGAGCGATGACCATGTAGCGTCGAAACGCTTCTCCTGCGTCCTTGAGGCTGGGGCTTGAATGAATAATGTATCCAAGCGGACCCCAGTAGCTCCAGTCGAGTTCGAGTCCGGTTTTCAGTCCCAGCCCGGGTGTCTTGCACAGGGCTATACCGTTACGGATCAGTACCTGCTGCTGCATGTAGCTGATGCGGATGTCCTGCATGTCAAACATGGCGGGTGAAATGCCGGTACCCCGAAGCAGGTCATGAAGGTCTGCGCCAAGACTGGTGAACACCTCGATAAAACCGAGCGGATGAAGGTGAAGCGGGATCACTCTGGCGTTAAAGTCCATTTGAGAGCCCTCTGAGTTGTCCTGAATTTTATGTTATTTTATGTAACTGAACGTGAGTTTTCGCTTTCGCCTGTCGGGTGTCAAGTGAGCACCCTCACAAGCATTAAGCAGGTCTCATTTCGGGGTGGTAAACCTGTTTTCTGCACTGAAATAATGCCAGCGCCGGCGCCGGCCCTTCTGTGGGCCGGCGTTTCTGGATCAGACCCTTGCCTGTGCTAATCAGAGGCCCTTGCGCTGAACATCCCAGCCGCTGATGTCACAGGCGGTGCAGGCACCGGTGAACAGCTCCGCTGCGTCGCTGTCACCCTTGAGCTGGAATTCCCACCAGGCCGTGCTGATACCGCGGAAATCACCGAAGTTGCCAATGGGCTCAAAATGGCTGGCGCCGCTGCGGGTTGCCCAGAATACCGGTACGTCAACACGGTTAAACACCGGGCGCTGATTCAGGGCTGGTCCGGCCAGGGCATCGGAACTGCCGGACAACAGCAACATCGGCGCGCTCTGTTCATCCTGGGACGAGCGGCGATGGCCAAGGCCCAGTATGTAAGGCTGCATCGGTGCGGTGGCGGTGATCCTGACATCACGGGCCGCCATGATGGTACCGCCGCCACCCTGGGAGTGGCCGGAAGCACCGATTCTGGAAAAGTCCACGTTGTTGCCGTAGCTGGCGCGCCGCACGGCGTCAATGCATTCGATCATCTCCTCACCGGTGCCGGCGTTGGATGTGCGGGCCGCTGCGACTATGTAACCGTAAGAGGCCCAGTGTTCCAGACCTCGGCCATAGGTGGTGGGTGAGCCGCCGGTACCGTTGCCCCAGAGAATAACCGGTGTGCCCGGCTCAACGTTGCGTGGGCGATACACGGTACAGCCGCTATCCTCACGCTCGGAGACGGTTGCCTGTGGGCCAGCGGAGGCATAGGCCGAAGTGGGATCAGAACCACCACCGGGACCCGGGATAGCCAGAGCCGCGCTGGAGAAAGCGAGTACGCCGGCGGTGATGACGGTTCCCGCGAGAGTTGAAGGCTTGAGCGTAGACAGGTTCATAAACCATATCCCTGATCGTCAGAAGTTGGTTGTTGGTTGCAGCGTCTCAACAGCCACTTCGAACCCTATCCAAAGGCTCCGACGCAGCTGCGTGGCCATCATCAGGTCCACATCAGGTAGCACCGGGTTACCGATTGAAGTAGCGAAGCTCAAGTCTAGGCAGGTCACCGACTTCAGAACTATCACCATACGTACCCATTTTCTGATCAGGGTTGGTTATTAGGTGATCAGTGCGTGACATGAGTCACGCGGCGTGGGGGTATTACGAGGATTTCATCACGAATATGTCGCGCCGGAAGCTGCACATAGGTCCTGAGAGTGTCGAGGGCACAGGTCGTCAGTGTCTGCCGTGAAAAAGCGCAGAATCCGTGGCGTCAGCCCATTAGGTCTGCGTGGTTAGGTTTGCGTAATGACGTTACAATAGGCGCAAAAAGCAGGGTCTGGGCATTTCACGGCCAGACTTTGCCTGGGAGCATTAACCCGTTCAGGGAGTATAGGGAGTGCGTACCATCTTGATAATATTGCTTATGTTCTGGCCAGCTTTGGGTCAGAGCATGACAGTGACGTTTATCAATCCTGGTCTGGAAGACGAGCAGTACTGGGTCGATGGCATCAATGGCATGAAAGCGGCGGCTGCCAGTCTTGGTATTCAGCTGGAGGTGCTGCATGCACAGCGGGACCCGGTACGCCAGATTGAGCTGGTGGCTGCGGTTGCCGCGCGTCCACCGGAACAGCGGCCGGATTATCTGCTGCTTTCGGTGGAGAAAAGTACCTTCGGTGCCAAAATGCCGCTGGCGGAGGCGGCGGGTATCGATGTATTTCTCGCCTACAATGGCCTGACTCCTGAGGAAAAAACGCTCCATGGCGGGCCCCGGGATCGCTACCGGCATTTTCTGGGGTCGCTGAACCCGAGAGCCGAAGAGGCCGGCGAGCTGACCGCCCGTCGCTTGATAGAGCAGGCGAGGCTACTGGGCCTTACTGATACCGCTGGCCAGATTCAGGGCTTCGCCATTGCCGGTGATCGATCGACCGAAAGTTCTATCCGTCGTAATCAGAGCATGCAGCAGGTAATGGCGGGTGAGGACGTTGTGCTTCATCAGGTGGTTTATGCGGACTGGCGTCAGGACCAGGGCCAGATCAAGGCTGAGCATCTGTTGGTGCGTTATCCGGATACCCGCTTTGTCTGGGCGGGCAATGATCTGATTGCTTTTGGCGCCATGGCAGCTGCCGAAGAGCGGGGCCTGAAGCCCGGCCGGGACATTCTGTTTTCCGGTATCAATACCTCACCGGAAGCCATGCGGGACGTGATCAGCGGCCGTCTGACCGCGCTCGCCGGTGGTCATTACATGACCGGAGCCTGGTCACTGGTCATATTGTATGACTTTCACCATGGTGTGGACTTCGCGGAGACCGAAGGGCTGGAAATGGCGCGGTCCATGTTCCACCTGTTCACTCCCGAGTCTGCCCGTCTGTTTCTGGCCCGTTTCTCGGACCGGGTGCCGGCGATCGACTTCCGTCGCTACAGCAAGGTGCTTAACCCGGGGCTGGATCGCTACCGTTTCGGCTTTGGCCAGTTGCTGGAGCAGCCCTGATGGCGGCTGCCAGCTCGGGGCCGGGTTTTCAGTCCATTTCACGACGGATTCTCCGGCAGGTGACGGCGGTCGCCTTGTTGTCGATGGTGGTGCTGGGCAGTTTGCAGGCCTGGCTGACCTATCGTAATGAGCTGGCCCGCTTTGAAGAACTGGTGGTGGCACTTTCTGAAACGCATGTGCCGCTGCTGACGGTGTCGCTCTGGGACATCGAGCCGCGAGCGGTTGAGCTGCAGGTTGCCCAGATGTCTGCCTACCCGGAGTTCGCCCGGGTCAGTGTCTATTCCATGACCGGCATGCATTTTGTTGACCGGGCCCCGGGGCATTACGGAGATAACCCGGACAAGGTGGTCAGTATTCCTCATCCCGCAGATCCCGAACAGTACCTTGGTGAACTCGCCATCAGCTTTGATCGCAGCTATCTGAATCGCTCCATGGTCGGTGCTGTCACCATGACACTGTTGCAGTATGGTGTTTTTACCGCGTTGATCATCCTGCTGCTTCACCGGATTATACGAAGACACTTGCAGGAACCCCTGCGGGCCATTGCCGATTACAGCACACAGCTGCGTCCGGAACGCGATAACCCACCCCTGGTGATACCCCGTCAGGACCGCCGCCATCAGGATGAGATTGATCTGGTGACGGAGGGCTTCGACACCCTGCGAGACGCCATTGCCCGGTTCGGTCGCGAGCGTGATCATGCCATTCAGGCGTTGCAGGAGGAGAGGGACAGCCTTGACGACCGGGTGCGGGAACGCACCGGTTATGTGCAAAGGGTCAATGATTTCCTGCAGTTATTATCAAGGCTGTCAGCTGATCTCATCGATTTGCCGGCGGGCAGCCATCGCACGGCGATGGAGTCAGCACTCGAAGATCTGGCGCACAGGGTCAACGCCCAGCGTTGTGGACTTGCCAGCTGGTCGAGACAGGGCCCCTGGAACTGGGTGTATCTGTGGACGGCCCCCGGCGCCGGAACCCGAGGCCTGCCTGTGCCCTTGCCAGAACCGGAGGATGCCGGCTGGTCAGTGGGCGCTAGTGGTTTGCCGGACAATACCCTGGCCTGTGTGCTGACGGTTGCGGACAGGAAAACCACAGCGCTGGTATTTGAAGGCGATGAGATGGCGCAGCTTGAGCCGCTTGATCAACGGCTTCTGCAACTTGCCGCGGAAGTATTATTCAAGATGATGGATCGCTGGGAACATCTGGAGGAGCTGGAGGCCAGTCGCCGTGAGTTGTTCCGGTTATCCCGCACGGATCACCTGACCGGTCTTGCCAATCGCCGCTACTTTGAGGAGGCTTGCCTGATCGAGGGTCGGCGGGCCCAGCGCACCGGCGTTCCGGTCTCCATGCTGATGCTGGATGTGGATTTCTTCAAAAGCTTCAACGATCGCTACGGACATGCCCTGGGCGATGAGTGCCTGATTCAGCTGGCAAAGATACTCGGACATTGCTGTCGCAGGGCCGGAGAGCTGCCGGCCCGCCTGGGTGGTGAGGAATTTGCTGTACTGTTACCGGAGCATGATACCGACAGTGCGCTGGTTGTGGCTGAGCAAACCCGAGGGGCGATAGAAGACCTGAACCTGACCCATAAAGATTCTCCCGAAGGCCGGGTGACGGTGAGCATTGGTGTCGCCACCTGGCAGCCTGCTGCTGAACCGCCCGAATCTTTCGAGCAGATATTTGCAGAAATACTGGCTGAGGCCGATGATCGTCTCTACGATGCCAAACGAGCTGGCAGAAACCGTGTCCATCCCATAGCGCACAGAACGGTCAGGGACATCAGGTCCTGACCTCCGCTGGTGGATCCGTGAGTTTGTGAACTACCCGGTTGTTAACGCCTTGCAGGTTTGTGGTATACGTGCGGTACAACAAAAAGACGTCAGTACGCACCGAATGCCTGCTCCTGCCACTGTGGCACAGTAATGCCCGTGCTGATTCACCCTTTACGGAACCGGAGAAAATTTCATGCGCGTTGGCCTGATCGTGGATTCTGCTTGTGATCTGCCGTACGAGTATATTCGCAATCACGATATTTTCATTCTGCCCCTGACAGCCCGCATTGATGATCAGACCTACATTGATGATCACAGTCCTGATACCACTCGTGATTTCTACGAGCGGGGGTTGCTGACCAAGGGTCATCACGCTGAAACCGAGGCCTTTTCTCCGGAACAGATTCGTGATCTGCTGACGGAAAAAATTGTTCCCGCATACGATATCGCTATCTGTGAGACGGTGGACCGTACCCGCAGTCTGATTTACCAGAATGCTACTGAAGCCATGAATATGGCGATGTCGCGGCAGAAAGCCATTCGTGAAGCGGCGGGTGTCGACGGCAACTTTTCCATGCGGGTAATTGACAGCAAACAGCTGTTTGCCGGGCAAGGATTGCTGGCCGCCTACACCGTTCGCCTGTTCGAGAAGAATCTGTCCAAGAACGCCTTGCGACACGAAGTGGAGAAGTTTTCAGAGAAGATCTGGACCTGCGTGGTGCCTCGCGATCTGCATTACATTCGTGAGCGGGCGCGGCGCCGTGGAGACAAGAGCATTTCCGGAGTGGTGGCGTTTCTTGGCAAGGCGCTGAATATTACTCCGATCGTTTTCGGCCGGGGCGTGATCGACAAGCCGGTCGCCAAAACCCGCAGTTTCGACGCCTCGGTGGAGAAGGTCATGGCCTACGCGGTTCGTCGGGTCCGGGCCGGTTTGCTGACACCGGTCGTCTCCATGTCGTGCGGTATGTCCTGGGAGGAAATTGATGCTCTGCCGGGGCTGGATGAATTACGCAAGGCGTGTGCTGACCACGGCGTCGAGTTACTGCTGTCCCAGATGGGTATTACCAGCAGTATCTATATCGGTCCGGGCAGTCTGTGTCTGTGCCTGGGAGCGGACGCTCACGATTTTGCCGACTGATCCGCAAGGTGTGCTGACAGGACATTAAGCAGTGCTGAGGCAGTCACAAAAAAAGAGCCAGCAGGCTCTTTTTTTTGTAACGAGATCTGACGGAATGCCTGCTCAGCGCTCCAGGTATTTCAGCTTGTCGGGCTTGCCATCCCAGTCGGCGGCGTCCGGCAGCGGATCTTTCTTTTCGGTGATATTCGGCCACTTGCCCGCGAGTTCGGCATTGATTTCCACATAGGCCACCTGATCGGCCGGCAACTCGTCTTCTGAGAAAATGGCTTCTGCCGGGCACTCCGGCTCGCACAGTGCGCAATCAATACACTCGTCCGGATCGATGACCAGAAAGTTCGGGCCTTCGTAAAAGCAGTCCACAGGGCACACTTCCACACAGTCCGTGTATTTGCACTTGATGCAGTTGTCAGTAACCACAAATGTCATAGTCAGGTTCCTGGTCTGGTAGTCAGTCTCATCTTGGCGATATCAGTGTGCAGCGGATAACCGCGTGTGCAGAGGCCTTCAACGCCTCGCAGCTTCTGTCCTTTCCGCTGCCTGATGTCTGCCTGTTATCAATCGGCGTGCAGTATTGTAGGGACGGCCCGGCCAGCCCGCAAGCGCTGCCGGGCTATAAGGTTATGACGACAGCATTTTTCGCAACCTGTAAAGCGTCTCCAGGGCCTGGCGGGGGGTCAGTTCATCCGGATCAAGCTCCGCCAGAGCCTGCTCCACGGGGCCCGGTTCCAGACTGGCAAACATGTCGCCCTGAAACGCGGGGTTATCTGTCGCTGTGCCGCCGGAACTGTCGTTTTCCAGTCGCTGCAACTGGGCCCGGGCATGATTGATAACTGCCTGGGGTACGCCGGCCAGTTTGGCAACCTGCAGGCCGTAGCTCTGGCTGGCGGGCCCTTCATGCACGGTGTGCAGGAACACGATGGTGTCATCGTGCTCGGTGGCGGTGAGATGCACGTTGACCGCATGCTCCAGCTGGTCGGCCAGCTGGGTCAGTTCGAAGTAATGGGTGGCAAACAGGGTGTAGCAGCCGATGTTCCTTGCCAGATGTTCGGCGGTGGCCCAGGCCAGTGACAGGCCGTCAAAGGTACTGGTGCCCCGGCCCACTTCATCCATCAGCACCAGGCTGTGGCTGGAGGCGTTATGCAGGATGTTGGCGGTCTCGGTCATTTCTACCATGAAGGTAGAGCGACCGCCGGCTATGTCATCGGAGGAGCCCATGCGGGTAAAAATCCGGTCCACCGGTCCAAGTACTGCGCGATCTGCCGGCACGAAACTGCCGCAGTAGGCCAGCAGTGCAATCAGGGCGGTCTGGCGCATGTAGGTGGACTTACCGCCCATATTGGGGCCGGTGATAACCAGCATCCGGCGCTGCTGATCCATCAGCAGATTGTTGGGCACATAGGGGTCGCTCAACAACTGTTCAACCACCGGATGGCGGCCAGCGTCGATATCCAGCCCGGGTTCGGCACGGAATTCCGGCGCACAGAAGCGCAGACTGGTGGCCCGTTCGGCAAAATTGCTCAGTACATCCAGCTCGGCCAGCGCCTGGGCCGTATCCTGCAGCGGGGCCAGTTGTTCTGCCAGGCGCTCCAGGAGATCGTCATACAGACCTTTTTCCCGGGCCAAGGCCCGGCTTTTGGCGCTTAGCGCCTTGTCCTCGAACTCCTTGAGTTCCGGGGTGATGAAACGCTCGGCGTTTTTCAGGGTCTGGCGTCTGACATAATCCACCGGAGCCTGAGCCGATTGTGCACGGCTGATTTCAATGTAGTAACCGTGAACCCGGTTGTAGCCCACCTTGAGGGTGCTGATTCCGGTGCGCTGCTTTTCCCGGGTTTCCACGTCCAGCAAGTATTGGCCCGCGTTTTCACTGATGTTACGCAGCTCGTCCAGCTCGCTGTCAAAACCTTCACGGATAACGCCGCCGTCGCGGATGACCACGGGCGGGTTGTCGATAACGGCCCGTTCCAGAAGCTCTGATAACTCCGGGTACTCCGAGATCAGGGTGGCGAGCCCTACAATGTGATGGGAGCTGACCGGTTTCAGTGCCTCCTGCAGGCCGGGCAAGGTAGCAAAGGCATCTCGCAGCCGGGCCAGATCCCTTGGCCGCGCCGAGCGCAGCGCAACCCTGGCCAGAATCCGTTCAATATCCCCCACCTGTTTCAGCAGGTCGTGTATCGGTTCGTAGTGAAAGCCCTCCAGCAAGGCTGCCACCGCATGCTGCCGGTGCCGGACCCGCTCGGTATCCCGCAGCGGCCGATTCAGCCAGCGCCGCAACTGGCGCGCACCCATGGAGGTAGCCGTGCGGTCCATGACCCAGGCCAGGGTGTGCTGGTGGCCACCCATCAGGTTGGTGTCAATTTCAAGATTGCGGCGACTGGTGGCGTCGAGAACGACGGAGTCCTCGCGCCGTTCCCGGGTCAGTTTGCGGATATGGGGCAGGGCGGTACGTTGGGTTTCCCTGGCGTACTGCAGCAGGCAGCCGGCCGCATTGATGGCCAGGGTAAGGTCTTCACAGCCGAAGCCGGTCAGATCCTTGACCTGCAGTTGCTGAGTGATCAGTCGTAAGGCGCTGTCGTGCTCGAACAGCCAGGGGCCCTGGCGGCGGATGCCATTCAGCCCCTGCAGCAGGTCCTGATAGGGGAAGTCCTCACTGATCAGCAGTTCCGCCGGGCGTAACCTTTGTATCTCTTCCTGTAACGCATTGGTGCCGCTCAGCTCAGCCACCGAGAACCTGCCACTGGAGATGTCCAGAGTGGCCAGCCCGAATTGCTCCCGCTGACTGAAAATGGACATCAGCAGGTTGTCGCGGCTGTCTTCCAGGAAGGCTTCGTCGCTGAGCGTGCCCGGGGTGATGATTCTGACCACCTGCCGCTCCACCGGACCCTTGCTGGTGGCCGGATCACCGATCTGCTCGCAGACAGCAACCGACATACCGGCCCTGACCAGGCGCGCGATATAATTCTCGGCAGCGTGGTAGGGCACACCCGCCATGGGAATCGGGTTACCCCCGGACTGGCCGCGGGCGGTCAGGGTAATGTCGATCATGCCGGCGACTTTTTTCGCATCGTCGTAGAACAGTTCGTAAAAGTCGCCCATCCGATAGAACACAATCTCATTGGGATGTTCACCCTTGATCTTCAGATACTGACGGATCATGGGTGTGTGTTGCGAAAGATCGTTATCTGCTGCCGACATGAAAGAGTCCGGTGATTGTCTGGTGTGCGTTAACAGGATGCTCTGATCAATCCGGGGCCTGTAACTCAGGGCAAGCCGGGTTAGAATCCGTCGGGTTAGCCCGGACGAAGGGTTGTGAGAGAAAGGATTGTAAGAGAAAGTGCCGGGGGATGAAACGAGGAGGTTCGCAATGATACCGGATGATGACACCTTGCTGGCGGCGGGCAACCGCCTGGGAGATTTACTGGCTGATCATGGCTTGCTGGCCGTGACCGCCGAGAGCTGCACCGGAGGCTGGGTGGCCAAGGTACTGACCGACCGTGCCGGCTCATCGGCCTACCTGGCCGGGGCGCTGGTCACCTATAGCAATTACCTGAAAAACCTGGTGTTACAGGTGCCTGCGGAACTGCTGGAGTCCGAGGGCGCCGTCAGCGAGCCGGTGGTAAGACAAATGGTACGCGGTGCCATGACCGCTACCGGAGCCGATGCCGCTGTGGCCATCAGTGGCGTTGCCGGGCCGGGCGGAGGCTCTGCCGAAAAGCCGGTAGGCACAGTCTGGTTCGCCTGGGGTACTTCCGGTGGTGGCACCGAAACCCGACTTTGTCACTTTGATGGGGGCCGCGACGCGGTGCGCCGGCAGTCGGTTCTGATGGCTCTGGAAGGGCTGGCTGGATTCCTCGAGCAGTCCACGAAGAAAAAGTGAACAGTGGGGTTGGTCTGATCGGCAGCCTGTGTTTTAATACTGTTCAAGTATACAGTGATTGAGTCCGGTGGTCTCATGCGTGGCAGTTGCCCGCAGGCCCGGGATTCACTAACACACTGGATAAAGCACTCAGGTAAGGGGCAGGAATAATGGAAGACAACCGCAAAAAAGCGTTAACCGCAGCACTGGGTCAGATCGAGCGCCAGTTTGGCAAGGGCGCGGTCATGAAGATGGGGGATCAGCCCCGTGAAGCCATTCCGGCGGTGTCCACCGGCTCCCTTGGTCTTGATGTGGCGCTTGGCATTGGCGGCCTGCCCTATGGCCGGGTTGTGGAAATCTACGGCCCGGAAAGCTCCGGTAAAACCACCCTTACCCTTCAGGTGATTGCGGAAGCCCAGAAGCAGGGCAAAACCTGTGCCTTCGTGGATGCAGAGCATGCGCTTGATCCCATTTATGCTGAAAAGCTGGGTGTGGATGTCAACGAATTGCTGGTGTCCCAGCCGGATACCGGCGAGCAGGCGCTGGAAATTACCGACATGCTGGTTCGCTCCAATGCGGTCGATGTGATCATCATCGATTCGGTAGCGGCGCTGACCCCGAAAGCAGAGATTGAAGGTGAGATGGGCGACAGCCACGTTGGTTTGCAGGCACGTCTGATGTCCCAGGCACTGCGTAAACTGACCGGTAACGTCAAGAACAACAACTGTCTGCTGATCTTCATCAACCAGATTCGCATGAAAATCGGCGTCATGTTCGGTGGTAACGCCCTCAAGTTCTACGCATCGGTGCGTCTGGATATCCGCCGTATTGGTTCGGTGAAGGAAGGCGAGGAAGTGACTGGTAACGAAACCCGCGTCAAGGTCGTCAAGAACAAGGTGGCGCCTCCGTTCAGGCAGGCGGAGTTCCAGATCCTGTATGGCAAGGGCATTTACCACATGGCCGAAGTTCTGGACATGGGTGTCAAGGAAGGCTTTGTTGATAAGGCCGGCGCCTGGTATGCGTACAAGGGCGACAAGATCGGCCAGGGCAAGGCCAACGCCGCCAAGTACCTGGAAGAAAACCGTGATGTCGCGGTGGAAATTGAAACGGCTATCCGTGAAAAGCTGATGCCCAAGCCCGTCTCCAAGGAAGCGGCTGCGGCTGCCAAGGCTGCGGAAGAACCGGAAGAGGTCAACGGCGAGCTGCTTTAAGACCGCAATACGGATAAGATTTTGAACGGTCAGTACAGCGGCGGTATCCTGAAAGCCGGATAGAACCCGGACCGCTTTAAGGATGCCGTCATGACCGATCGCAAGAAGCTGCTGGTGGTGGCTCATGCCCCTTCGCCGAACACGCTGCTGTTACGGGAAGCGGTTCAGAAAGGTGCGGACCACCCTGATATCGAGAATGTAGAACTCCGGGTACTGGCACCACTGGATGCCGGACCGGAGGACGTGCTCTGGTGTGATGCCATTGTTCTTGGTACCACCGAAAACCTGGGCTATATGAGCGGCGCCCTGAAAGATTTTTTTGACCGCAGTTATTATCCCTGCCTGGAACAGACCCAGGGTCTGCCTTTTACCTTCTATATCCGCGCCGGCCACGATGGTACCGGTACCCGCCGTGCCATCGACACTATCACTACCGGTCTGCGCTGGCGCCTGGTGCAGGAGCCGTTGCTGTGCCGTGGCGAATTCCGTGACGAATTCATTGATCAGTGTGAACAGCTGGGCATGACCATGGCAGCAAGTCTGGACGCCGGTCTGTTCTGACGCGACACTGGCCGTATCTGCCTGTCACCCCCGTGGTCTTTTCAGGCTTTGGTTTCCAGCAGTCGTCCGCGACGGTCTTCCAGTGGCGTGGCTTGCCGGGTTCTCGGGTTCAATAACAGGGGCTGGCGGCGTGAGTTACGCATGCGCCTGTCCGGCCCTGTGTAGTCTTGCTGGCGGCGCCTGCGATCGGGCTGGAAACGACGGTCACGAACCGGTTCGGCGGGAGTCGGGCGGGCGTCGTCAATCACCGGGGTGCGCAGGTGTGAACCTGTGGGTTTACGGTCAAGTGCAGACAATGGGTGTGACAGGGTTTTCAGTATGTCCATAATGATCTGGCTTCCTTTTCAGCAGTAATCGCACAATCGCTCACCGGGCACTTCCCATTCACCTTGAAATGCCCTGCCGGGTTTCCCGTCGGCGGTCTGACGACCGGGCCTGTCTTGCTCAGGTTTCTGTCCTGCATCCCGCTATCTGCGTAACGGCAATGGGTGATCAAACTTTAATCGATATTTTGCCTGCTGTTTATACTTTGCGCGACAGATATGTATCCGCAAGCATACAATAGCGCCCTTTGACTGAAGGCCTGTGGGAAGACAGGGCGTGTTCAGCCGGTTATGCTTCCCTCACATTTACACTCATTCTCTGCGATAACAGGACAACACATTGAAGGCACTGCCCCTGAATCAGCTGTACAAAGCCTGTGTGCTCAAGGATCTACCGTTCAAGACGACCCGCCAGCTTGATCCACTGGCCGAGATCGTAGGTCAGAACCGCGCGCAGGAGGCAGTCAGGTTTGCCTTGTCGATGCCTCACGGGGGCTACAACGTCTACGCAGTGGGCCGTAACGGGCTGGGCAAGCGGACAATGATGCTGCGTTACCTCGAGCATCACGCAGATGATGAGCATAAAAGCCACGACTGGTGCTATGTGGCCAACTTTGAAGATCCCCGGATACCCAAGGTTATCCGCTTGCCGGCCGGCCACGGGCAGAACCTGAAGCAGGACATGGACAAGCTGATGGGGCGGTTGGTGAAAATGATTCCCCAGGCTTTTGACAGTGACAACTTTCTGGAACGTGCGGAAAAGCTGAAGAACGATTACGCCAAAAAACAGGAAGATGAACTGGAAAAGGTGGCTGCCCAGGCCCGTCGCAAAAAGGTAAGCCTGACCCTTACCACACCCGGTGGCTATCGGCTGGTGGCCATGCACGGTGACGAACCCCATACCGTCGAGACCTTTGCCAAACTGACTGAAGAACAGCGCGACAAGTTTGAGGACTCCATCAACAAGCTCGAGAAAAAGCTGCGTCAGTCCGTTCGCAAGATTGCAGACTGGGAACAGGAATACATCGAGAACCAGCAGGCCCTCAACCAGGAGACTCTGGAAGCGATTTCCGGTCACCAGTTTGATGAACTTGTCGGAAAGTACCAGAGCGAACCGGATGTGGTCGCTTATCTTGAAAGTGTTCGCAAGGATATGGCCGAGAATCTGGATATCTTCCTCGACGACGATGAAGATCAGGCCGCCATGGCCTACGCGTCCCTGGACAAGAAAATGCCCCGTCGTTATCTGGTGAACCTGCTGGTGCATCAGAAAACCCCGGAAGTGCCGGTGGTGGTGGAGGACAATCCCACCTATCACAACTTGTTTGGCTATGTTGAGAATGTCACCTTCAAGGGCACCGTGTTCACGGACTATTCGCTGATCCGCTGTGGTAGCCTGCACCGGGCCAACGGCGGTTATCTGTTGATGGATGCCATCAAGGTGCTGGAACAGCCATTTGTCTGGGATGGCCTGAAACGGGCGTTGCGCAGCAAATCCATCATGATCAACTCCCTGGAGCGGGAACTGACGCTGTCAGGGACCATCTCGCTGGAGCCGGAAGCGATTCCTCTGGATGTCAAAATCGTTCTGTTCGGTGACCGGGAGACCTGGATGCTGTTGCAGGATTACGATCCCGAATTTGCCGAGTTGTTCCGGGTGACTGCGGATTTCGAGAACGAAATGTGGCGCTGCCCGGAAAGCCAGCTGCTGTACGCCAAGTTCATCGCCAGTCTGGTCCATGAAAAAGGCCTGCTGCATTGCGAGCGTAAGGCGGTCGCACGAATTATTGAATACAGTGCCCGAATCGCCGAGCACCAGAACCGGTTGTCGCTGCATGCGGCCGACATTGCCAATCTGCTGCGGGAGTCCGATTACTGGGCGCGGCAGCACAAGGCACGCCTGATTCAGTGTGATCATGTAGAGCAGGCGCTGGCCAGTGCCCGCTATCGAAGCAGTCGTATCCGTGATCATTTCTACGACGCTATCCGCGACGGTTCTACCCTGGTAACCACCCGGGGTAAACGGGTCGGTCAGGTGAATGCGTTGTCGGTGCTGTCTTCGGGGGGCTTCGAGTTCGGCCTGTCCAATCGGGTGACCGCCACCTGCTATTACGGTGAGGGTGATGTCATTGATATCGAACGCGACGTCAAGCTGGGTGGCAACCTCCATTCCAAGGGGGTGATGATTCTCAGTGCCTGGCTGGCCTCGCATTTTGCCGCCAAAGATCCCATGAGCCTGTCAGCCAGTCTGACCTTTGAGCAGAACTACGGCGAGGTGGACGGTGACAGTGCCTCCCTCGCCGAGTTGTGCGCGCTGGTATCAGCCTTGTCAGAGCTCCCGGTTCGGCAGGATCTGGCCATTACCGGTTCAATGAACCAGTTCGGT